>DASSSU010000030.1:0-74214 GCA_035708305.1 Minisyncoccota bacterium
ATTGCCTGCCTTGCCGATGTGCGATCGCTCCCCGGTTCGCGATACGTGTCGCACTTTGACAGAGAAAATCTTGAAACAGAACTTCCGAAAGCGGGGATTGAGTACCAATACTTCAAAGATCTCGGTGGGCGCCGAAAGCCACTGCCAGAATCCGAAAACAAAAACCTCGGCTGGAGAAATACCTCTTTTCGAGGGTATGCGGATTACATGCAAACGGAAGATTTTGAAAACGCACTCGGAGAGTTGATCGAAAAAGCAAAGCAGAAACGAACGGCGATCATGTGTGCTGAGGCGGTTCCGTGGCGGTGCCATCGATCTTTGATCGCCGATGCGCTTCTGGTGCGCGGCTTTTCGGTCCAAGATATTTTTCCATCGGGAGAAACAAAAAACCACACCCTGACTCCCTTTGCACGCACAGACGGAACGCAGGTGCTCTATCCAAGAACCTCAGCGTGATTTGCGGCGGCTTTGGCGATGCAAGCGAATGAAACGAAAAAGATACCAGATCACAAAAACCACTAGCACAGCGATGGTGATTGGTGTAGCGTAATCTTCCGTAGCTTCCCAGTTTTGCCCGAGGAGAAAACCTGCGTAGGTTAAGCCAAGTGTCCAGAGAAATGTCCCGGTCGCGCTAAAAATGAGAAATGTCGTCAGCGGCATTTTGGATATTCCTGCCGGAATGGAAATTATCCATCGAACGCCGGGGATGATCCTTCCCAGAAAAACCGCCAGTTTGTTGTAGCGGTTGAACCAGTACAGCGCGCGTTCCACGTCCTTCCGCGAAACAGCTAGCCATTTTCCATAGCGGTCAGTGAGCAGAAGCGTACGTTCTTCACCAAGGAGTTTTCCCGCGTAGTACCAAATGAGTGTCCCCAAAACCGATCCCACGGCTCCGGTGAGTGCAACCAGGAAAAGGTTGAGTTCTCCGTTCGATGCGGTGAATCCTCCAAGGGGCATGATGAGTTCCGACGGAAGCGGCGGATAGAAATTTTCCAAAAACATCAGGAGGGCAATCCCGGGATATCCGAGTGTGGTAATGGTTCCCGTAACCCAGTCGAGCATATTGTCATTTTAGCATATGCGCGGGGTGGATGCTGGAATGAGCGGGCAGAAACTTGGATGGAGAATGCTCGGGTTCTTCAAAGAAGATCGCCGTTGCTAGTATGCTACGTAAATCATCCCGACGAGAAGGAGAATGAGCACCGCAAAAAGCACAATATCTTTTTTTGTCATGAAAATATTCTAAGCAATTTTCTTCACCGGGGCAACACTGTGGCCGTGTACAATCAGGCTTCCATGAGGTAGAATCACGGCATGAAGCATATTCGATCGGCGGGGATAGTGCTGCACGAAGGAAAAGTCTTGCTGATGCACCGGATTTACCAGGGCAAAGAGTACCATACGTTTCCAGGCGGCGGAGTAGAAGAAGGGGAAACGTGCGAGCAGGCAGCGGTGCGGGAACTTCAGGAAGAAACCACGGTTCAGACAGAATTGGAAAAACTTTTGTACCATATTTCCTACGATAACGGTTCGGAAGAATATTTTTATCGGTGCCGGTACCTTTCCGGAGTCCCAGCGCTTGAACCGGACTCCATTGAGCGGCAGATCATGTCTGAACGGGATGATAATTTTTTTGAGCCGCTGTGGAAAGATCTTTCTGAAATTCCGGATTTGATTTTGTATCCGATCGAGGTGCGCGACTGGTTTTTGGAAGACCTACAGAATGACTTCCAAAATCCCGTGCGGGAACTTTCGCAAAAAATTTCTGAAAGGCGGACGCAGTAGTTTTTAACGGAAAGAGTGGGGATCTCTTTTCATTTCATCAAATGATTTATGAGTGAACGATATCCCTATTTTGGCTACCCATTTCCATCTCCGAAGGAAGAAGGGGAGGCTGATGCTTCTCGTCCAAAGGAAGAGAAAAAAAATTTCGAAGAGGTTTTTGATCTTTCAGAATACGCCGTTGTCACTGAGCGAGTGCGGAAAAAGTTTGGCAAGTACGAGGCGCTGCGCGGGGTCTCGCTTCAGGTGAAAGCGGGTTCGGTTTTTGCACTCCTCGGTCCGAATGGTGCCGGAAAAACCACACTCTTGCGCATTCTTACTACGCTTTCGAATCCCGATAGCGGTCGGGTGTATGTGGCGGGGATGGATGCGGTCCATGTTCCCGAAGAAGTGCGGAGGCGGATTGGACTTGCGGGGCAGTATGCCGCAGTGGACGAGCATCTGACCGGAAGGGAAAATCTGGAGCTTGTCGGGCGCTTGTATCATCTCTCTCGAAAAGAATCCCGGACGCGGGCGGAAGAAATTTTGCAGGATTTCTCGCTCAACTTTGCAGAAAACCAGCCGCTCAAAACCTACTCGGGTGGAATGCGCCGCCGGCTTGACTTGGCGGTGAGTCTGATTGGTCATCCGAGCGTGCTTTTTCTTGACGAACCAACCACAGGCCTTGATCCAAAGAGCCGTCATCGTTTGTGGAAAATGATTCAGAAACTCTCTCAGGCTGGAACGACGGTTTTTCTCACGACCCAGCAGCTGGATGAAGCCGACGCACTGGCAGACAAGATCGCGATTATGGATCACGGAGTGATCATCGCCGAAGGAACGCCGCGGCAGCTGAAGCAATCGCTTCATGGTGATGTGTTGGAACTCCGGCTCAAGGATCAAAGCCAGGCAGAGAAGGCGCTCACGCAGATCCGGCGTTTTGCGAGCGACGAAAGTCGGATCGAACTCCACACCGAACGGATGCTTCTTCCAGTGGAGAACGGGGCGAAGACGTTGATTTTGGTGGTGCAGGAGCTTCTTCGTGCTGGTTTTGAAATAGAGAGCGTGGCTCTTCGTCAGCCGAATTTGGACGAAGTCTTTCTTGCGCTTACCGGAGAGCACGCAGAGAGCGCTCCGCCTCACCAGTCTGTACCGAAAGCGAGCGGCTGGGCGGCATAAAAATAAAAAGCATGACATACCTCACGGATTTTTTTTGGATGTGTTCGGATATTTTTCTCATGACCCGGAGAAATCTTCTTCATCATGTCAGGATTCCTCAGCTTCTCGTACTCTCGCTGGTGCAGCCGATCATTTTTCTCTTGCTTTTTCTTTTCGTCTTCGGCGGGGCGGTGAAAACACCGGGAATGAGTTACGTGAATTTTATCGTTCCGGCGCTTTTTGTGCAGACGATGATCTTCGGATCAATCCAAACAGGGGTGGGGGTGGCGGAAGATTTGTCGCGCGGAATCATGGACCGCTTCCGGAGTTTGCCCATGACGCGCGGAGCAATGCTTGCCGGACGAGCGATGGCAGACTTGCTGCGCAACATCTTCGTGGTTTTTCTTGTGGGGATTGTCGGCTATGGAATGGGTTTTCGCTTCACGGAAGGGTATGGAAATGCTTTCGGCGCGCTTGCCTTAACGATTCTTTTCGGGTTTGCGTTTTCGTGGATCGCGGTTTCGATCGGATTGCTTGCCAGAAACAGTGAGGCGGCACAGGCAGCGGGCGTGATTTTGATTTTCCCGCTCTTTTTTGCCAGCTCTGCTCTCGTTCCGGTGGAAACGATGCCAAAATATTTGCGGTGGGTTGCCGAGTACAGCCCGGTGACCACGACGATTGATTCCTTGCGGATCCTGCTCAGTGGCGGATATCTCGTGCCGCCGCTTGTATACACGATCTTTTGGCTGTTTGCGATTTTTATTATTTTTGTGCCGCTTTCGGTTTGGCTGTACCATCGCCTTCCGTAAATTTTGCAAAAAGCTTGTAGATACGGTATATTTTGAAAACACGCCCGGGTAGCTCAGTCGGTAGAGCATTCCCATGGTAAGGGAAAGGTCAGCGGTTCGATCCCGCTCTCGGGCTCAATGATGCAGGTAGAATACGAAGCGACGTTTGCCGATATCGATCGAGACGAAATGAGGGATCGCTTGAAAAAAGCTGGAGCGAAACTCGAACGTCCCGAGTACCTTCAAAAGCGTATCCCGTTTAATTTGCCGAAAGAGAAGCGAACTGAACATGCTTGGGCGAGAGTTCGAGACGAGGGCGACAAGATCACCATGAGTCTCAAGGTGGTGGAGGGCAACAAAATCGAAGATCAAAAAGAAATCTGCTTGCGGGTCGATGACTTTGAAGACGCCGTGCAGTTTCTCCAAGGTTTGGGTTGCAAGCCGAAGTCGTACCAGGAGACCAAGCGTGAGCTGTGGACGCTTGATGGGGTGGAAGTCACGATCCACGAATGGCCGTTTTTGGAACCATTCGTGGAAATCGAAGGTAGTTCGGAAAAAGACGTGCGCATGGTGGCTTTGAAACTCGGGTTTGCTTGGAAAGATGCAGAGTTCTGCGCGGTAGGGAAGTTGTATGGGAAAAAGTATGGCATCTCAGAGTAGCAGGTCAACAAAATGGAAAAAATTGTTTTCGAAATGGAAAATCCTTTCAAATAACTCTCGTTTTGTTTTTGCAAAAACTCTTCCCATGTAAGGGATTTTTAGAATGAGGCCGAGTTTGAGTTAAGTAGTTTCAAGATTTTGTTGGCCGGTACTGCGAAAAGCTCTGAAGGTCTTTTGTTCACCTGTTTACAATATAAGGATACAAGAATATATCCCAATCTATATCCTGCCCATTTTGGGAAGTTTTCACCAAAGAACCATTTATCGTGGTCATATCCTTGAGCCTCCTTTTCTTCTTGAAATGCATCATACACAAATTCACGTTCTTTTTTATTTGAAAAATCTTTCCACGGCGAGACATCTCCTCCCATTTCTTCTTCCATTTTGAGCGCAAGTCCCTCCGTAATAACAGCCCCTCCTAGATTCCTTCCATATCCAACTGCTTTTATTCTTGCAAGGTGATGAAGTTCGTGATAAAAGGTGGGCTGAACATTTTTTTGGATCTCTTCCCATGTGTGTTTTTGATCGACAATGATCATGATGGTATTATCGTAAAAACTATTACCAGTAACCCCGAGAGGTGTTTTCCCGCTCACCACAACAACGTCAATACTTTCCAACGGAAAAAGACTGCTTACCTTTTGAGCAGCTTTTCTAATAAGCGACAAGATGCTGTGCTTGTGTTCTATGGTTCCTGTTGCGTGGATGTTTAATTTCATGTTTATGCTGTCAATAAAAATACGGCATTTCAGACCGCTTTGGCTTTTGCAAAAACTCTTCCCATGTAAGGGAATTTTTGATACAGTAGGTTCGAACAATTCAATTATAAGCCACCTTAGCTCAGTTGGTAGAGCATTGCATTCGTAACGCAAAGGTCCGCGGTTCGATCCCGCGAGGTGGCTCACTTACAAAGTAAGTGAAATACCTTGTGGAATCGAACCCGTAGGGGGTCGGGGGCGGCGGAACGCCCCCGTGGAGGAAGGCAGCGAGTCTTCGAGCGTCGGAAAACCGTGGGTTTCCGAGGAGTGAGATCCCGCGAGGTGGCTCCAATTTTAACCATGTCGCAACAATCTGCGTGGGAACGAGAATATCAACATCCGCAGCTGGTCACAAAAGCGGAAGGTCCGCGAAGTGATCTCAAAGCGTATTTGAAACGCCTTCGAAAAACAGAAGGAATGCGGGTGGAAGGCTGGGATATTTTGGATCTCGGATCGGGAACAGGGAGAAATGCAAACTACCTTGCGGAGATTCCGAATCGTGTCATAGGCTTGGAATTCTCTCCCACGGCGATCAGGCTTGCGGAAGCACGTGCGGAAGAATTGGGTGTTTCAGCTTTGGCCAAATACCGTTTGGCGGATATCGGTGCACGGGAATCGTTTGTGCCGTTTCCCAACAACTCTTTTGATCTTGCGATTGACATCATGTCTTCGAATTCGCTGTCCGAAAAGGAGCGAAACATTTTCTTGGAAGAAATACATCGCGTACTCAAGCCGGGTGGATATTTTTTTGTTCGCGGACTTCTCAAAAACGGTGACAAGCATGTGAAAAATCTCTTGCGCGAAAATCCGGGAAGGGAACACGACACGTACCACAACAAAGATATGAATCTCACGGAGCGGGTGTTTTCGCGTGATGATTTTGTGGATTTGTACTCGCGGTACTTCGAGATACGTCAGTTTGAGAAGAAAACCAATTATGCGCGTTTCAAAGGGCAATCCTACAAACGCAAGTATTTTTTGGCGTATTTGCGAAATCGGTAAGGGTTTTGAATTTAATTGGCTTCTCGCGCTAAAATTTGAAACACTCTTTCTTTTTGGTGGGCTAGGCGGGGATCGAACCCGCATCTCTTTCGAGACAACATTTTAAGTGTTGCGCGTATACCAATTCCGCCACTAGCCCATCTTATGTTTATTTTTTCGGTTGAGTCCTCTGTGTGTGCTTTTCAAGCTGTGACAATTTGGACAAAGGATCCTTAAGTTTCCTAAACGGTTATCTTTTCGGTTCCCGTTTATATGGTCAAGCTCTAGCGGCAGTCGACCGTCTTCAGTTGTTTTTGACCATTTGCATTCCTCACATTCTTGTTTTTTAAAACCAGCTAAGAACAACCGCCGTTTTAACTTGTAACTTTGATAAGTGCTATTTTCAACCAAAATTTCCTCCAATGAAAGTAAAGGAACACCGTTTCCTTTCAATCCTTTATTCCACGCTTTTCCTTTAAAATGAGAAATATCAATTTCGTAGTAAGTAAGATATTTATTTACTTGCACATAATTTCCTCCTGCTGGTATGAGACCAAGCTTTTTGATGACTTGTCGGACACTCGTTGAGTCTGCTGCAGCTTTCTTTAATTCCGTTTCTGTCCATCTTCTTTTCCCTGGCATGAGTACATACTATCATCGGTAGACGCAAAAAAACAGATGTTTATGCACGTGTCCCATTTGCAAGGAAATTTCCCATTTTGCTCCTCTGAGGCCGAGGCGGGAATCGAACCCGCGCATGAGGGTTTTGCAGACCCTTGACTTACCACTTGTCTACTCGGCCGTTTGTAAATTGTTCTACTCTCTGAGAAATCATTCTTTTCTCGAGCTTCAACTTCAAAAAAAATCCAGCGAAAATCTTCCTTATTCCTCGTGTGAAATCTCGTCAATGCGCTGGCGGTTTTTCTCGCCGCGGTCAATTTCAAAGTCAAAGAAAGGAATGGACTTGAAGCGGGAATGCTTTTTCACATGTTCGCGAAATTCTCCCCGTTTTCGCTTCAGGAAATGCAGTGCTTCTTCCTCGGAAGATTCCGGCAGTATTGTAACAAAAACCGTCGCTTTTCGTAAGTGATCGTCTCCGCCTACTCTGGTCACGGTAATGAGCGAAAGTCCGCTCGACTCTTCCTGGATGAACTCTCCCGCAAGCCGGCGGATCTGCTCGCTTTTTCTTTCGTCGCTTTCTTTCATTCGTTTTCTTTTATCACAAAAACTTCAAACGTGTCTCCTCGCACGATTTCGGTTCTTGTTTCTATTTTAATTCCAAACTCCAGATCGGCTTCCACTTTGTCGGTTTTGGTGCGGCCATGCTGAAGCTCCACAATCTTTCCGCGGCCGATTTCCGCATCACGGCGAAAGATCTTGATGTGACTTCCAGTGCGAAGCGTGCCTTCGGTCACCTTTCCTCCAGCGACGTATGCGTTTTTCGTGTTGCTAAACACGCGGAGGATCTTTGCCTTGGCGATCGACTCTTCCACGGCGATTTTTGGCTTGCGGCGCGTCATTTCTGACTCCAGCCATTCAGTCATTTGATAAATAATGTCAAACGTTTGAATGAGGATCTCACCTCGTGCTGCGGCGTCTTGAATTCTTGCATCGGCGCTCACATGGAAGCCGAGAATGACCGTGCCCCCCGACCCGGAAGCAAGGTGAACGTCGTTTTCAGAAACAGCTCCCACCCCGGAGGAAATGATCTGCAGCTTCACGTGCTCGTGCGCCTGATTCAATTTTCCGATTTCGTGAAGAACGCCGTCGCGTGTGCCGGCAACATCGGTTTTGAGAATAATCGGAATGACTGCGATCTCATCTGTTGCCACCGTGCGGCTGCTGGTGGCGGCAGCAGCCGGTTCATTTTTCTCCGTGATCATTTTCTCCGCTTCTTTCTTACTTGCGGCAAGGGTGAACGGTGCTCCGATTTCCGGCAGTTTGTTCCACCCGATGATTTTCACCGGGGAAGAGAAGGAGGCTTCAGCGATCGCTTTCCCCTGAAAATCTTCCATCATCCGAACTGGAGCGTATGCATCGCCGGAAACCACGAACAGTCCCTTTTTTATCGTGCCATTTTGAATGATAAGTGTCGCGCCGATACCTTTCTTTGCGTCCAAGTTGGATTCCAAGACGGTCCCTGAGGCCGGAAGCGAGGAATCGCCTCTGAGCTCGGCAAGATCGGAAACCAGGAGAATCATTTCTAAAAGTTCGTTAATTCCTTCGCCAGTTTTGGAAGACAGCGGAACGCAAGGAATATCGCCGCCGTATCCCTCCACGTAGATCCCGTTTTCGATCAGGCTGCTTTTGGCAATTTCCACATTGGCACCCGGCTTGTCGATCTTGGTAAGAGCAACAATGAAGGGTGTTTTGGTTTCCTGGAGTGCTGAGAGCGCTTCCAAGGTTTGGGTTTTTACGCCATCGTCTGCTGCCACGACCAAAATAGCAATGTCCGCCACGTTTGCGCCCCGTCTTCGTGCAGCGGAAAATGCTTCATGTCCGGGCGTATCGAGGAAAGTGATTTTCTCGTCCGCACCCTTCTCGTTTTTGTGCGTGACTTCATAGGCAGAGACGTGCTGGGTAATCCCGCCAGCCTCGGTCTCGGTGACTTTGGTTTTGCGAATAGCATCGAGCAGGGTGGACTTGCCATGATCAATGTGGCCCATGACCACCACCACCGGGGGGCGTTTTCCCTCGGCTTTTGGAAGAGCCGCTGTCTGCGGGCTGATGTTTTTTGCTTTGTGGAGTGTTTTTGGCATACGAAAGAGAACGAATTAGAACAATGTTCAACACTCTACAACAAAAAACGATTTTTTGCACGGATTGACGTACACGGAAATCCATGCTAGAAAGTTGCAAGGCTTTTTTGGAGACTTCGTATGCACGCTCCGGGTGGTCTGGATGCTTGGCTACTGCTCTTCATTTTGGTGATGGTTTATGTGCTTACCAAACTGTTCTTTCTCAGTATTAAGGTCTTTCTCTGGCTTCTTTTCGCCCTTCTTGTTCTCATGGTCTTTCTGGTGGCACTTCTCCACACTTTTGTGGGGCATTTCTGAGGAGAAATTCAGATGGATACACTCGCTATAGACCCTCTCTATGTTTTTGGAGTCCTTAACATCGTGATTCTAGGAGTGATCGTTGGAATAAGATTTATACTCAGAAAAAGAAAAATTCACTTTAACAAGATCATGCATGCCGAGTTACAAGAGAAAATGATGAGTGAAAAACACGAGGAAAAAGACGATCCATGTTTTGTCGTGGCAGAGAGAATGATAGAGGTAAATTTGCTTTTTAGTCAAATGAAGGAAAAATTTGGCGATTCAAAGCAGATGCGGCCTTATTTGGATGAATTGAAGCAAAATATGGATTTCCTACTGGAAGACTCTGACGAAAAAAATTATTTCGATATTCTCGCGGTTTTGAGAGTATCAGAGATTTCTTTAGAGGTACTCCCTACGAGGAAGTTCGTTGTTGATCTCGTTCATTCACTGGATGAACTCACTAAGCGCCTTGATTCTCTGCACTTGATGCGGCGATATTACATCTCGCAGAGGGATAGGGTTTCGGGCTTACACGATCTTTTAAATGTTGGAAAAAAAGATGAAGTCTATGCTGAGCTCTCTCGCATCTATTCAGAGATCAGAACTCTGATGGAGGCATAAAAAGTCTTCTGACAACAGAGAGATTTCCTCGCCCCCTCCTTTTTTTAAGGACGGGGGCTTTTTGACAAAGAAAAATACGCGTATTATTCTTGGTTGGTAGGCTTACGAAGGAGATTGTCATGTACATCATCTCTGGTTTGAGTTCTAAGCCGTTCTTTTCTGTCTTTGGCGGTTTTGTGTTGAAATGTATGTTCACAGGCGCGAAGGCATTGCTTTTCTTGGCAGTGGTACTGCTGGTCTCGGCGTCTTTCTTTTCATATCTCCTGCGAGACATGTTCGTGAGCATAAAAAATCGTTAAGCTTTTGCTTTCGTTCGCCCGCTTCTTTTTTGGAAGCGGGTTTTGTTTTTGTATTTCCTTTTTCAGAAAAAAAATTATACTGAAGCCATGAAACGCATCTATCTGGACCACGCCGCGGCAACACCTGTGGACGCTGGAGTTTTGGAAAAAATGCATCGCTTGGAGCGGGAGATTTTTGCCAACCCGAGTGCGCTCTATCGGGAAGGTTTGGAAGCTCGAAAGGTGGTGGAAACGGCGCGGCGGGAAATCGCGGAGCAGATCGCGGCGCACGCCGATGAAATCATTTTTGCCGGGAGCGGCACTGAAGCGAACAACCTCGCTCTGCTCGGTCTGGCACAGGAAGCGCAAAAGGGGCGGAGAAAAAATCACGTGCTGGTTTCGGCCGTGGAGCATCCGTCGGTTTTGGAATGCGCCGCGCAACTGCGATCGTACGGATTTACGGTGGAGTTTTTGCCTGTTTCGTCCGCGGGGGTGGTGGAGGTGAAAGCGTTGAAAGAAATGCTCCGACCGGAGACACTCTTTGTTTCCGTGATGTATGCCAACAACGAAATCGGAACAGTAGAGCCGATCAAAGAGATCGCAAAAATTCTTCGCAAGTTTCGAAAGGATCAAAAAAGCAATTTTCCATATTTGCACACCGATGCTTGCCAGGCGACAAACTATTTGGATATGAATGTCCAGAGGCTGGGGGTGGATCTCATGACGTGGAACAGCCCGAAGATTTACGGTCCGAAAGGGGCGGCGGCGCTTTTTAAAAAGCGGGGGATAAAAATTGCGCCAATCGTGCACGGCGGCGGACAGGAGCATGGGCTGCGAAGTGCAACAGAAGACACGGCGCGGATTTTTGGCTTTGCGGAAGCAATGAAGCTTACGGGTGAGAAGAAAGAAGCGGAAAGCGCGCGGCTTGCGGAGTTGCGGGATTTTTTTATTCAGGCAGTGGAAAAAGAAATTTCCTGTGCGGTACTGAACGGGTCAAGACCGGAGACTGTTTCGGCCGGTCAGACGGTTTCCAGTCAAAATGACACAAAAAGACTTCCCAACAATGTAAATTTTTCTTTCCTCGGGCATGATGCCGAAGAAATCGTTTTGCGGCTTGATGCAAAGGGAATTGCCGTTTCCGCCCGAAGTGCTTGCGCGAGTCTCTCGGACGGTGAAGACGAACTCGGCGGTTCGTACGTGGTCCGTGCGCTCGGGCAAGCGACTGTTTCGGACGAGAAACTTGCCAATCCTGGAGACAAGACGATAGAAGACCGCGCATTTTCTTCCGTACGCTTCACCCTCGGTCGCGGCACGACAAAAGCGGACATTGAAATTACCATCAAAGTGCTCAAGGAAATCATGGAGAGGTTTTGAGAAATTTCCCTCTGAGTTTTGTTTCTGGTTTATTCAGCAAACCATTCTTGCGCTGATTTTTTGCTGTTGGTGCTCGAAATATCCGGAGTCACTCCGTCCAGGTAGCTTTGTCTTTCTTTGTCTTGCATCATTCCGGTACTGAGCCAAATGCGTATGTCGCCGATGACGAACTCTTCGTTTCCAGTTGTGTACCCGGCGGTTCTTTCTCCAAAAAGTTTCACATTCTTTTGACTTTTCAATGACATTGCCAGTGCTTCTCCTGAGCTGGTGGTTTCTTTTGAGATGAGGGCGGCAATTTTTTCCGGATGGTATTTTTCGTGATTGACGGCATCAAACCATTTTGTGTCCCCACAGTACACCCCGTCTTTTTTCAATTTCCAAGCATCTCTTTTTTCTTTATAAGAGTATTGAAAATATCCGAGGATCTTTGTTTCGTAAAGGGGGGCAAGTGCAGCAAACCACGGGTACATATTTCCACCGGTATTTTCTGAAAGATCAAGGATGAGATATTTCTTGTCTTTTATTTTTTGAAGCGCGGAAACAATATCCGTGTAATTTTTATATAAATGTTCAGGGTTATTGGTGGGGCAATAAAATCCTTGAAGTTTCAAAAGTCCGGTTTCTTTATCGCAACTTTTAGAGATCACGCTTTTTTCCCGGTGGTTGTGGTGAGATGCTGTTTCTTCTCCCGGGCTTTCATTGAAAACAGCAAAGGAATGATGATCAATCTCTCGCAACAAATCATTCACGGGGTCTATCTTTGTGAGTTGGTTGGGGACTTTTTTCAACTTTTTCTCGTAGGCGTTCCAATCAATATCATGAGAAAAATAAGAGTATTGCTTCACGGTCCGGAGAAATTTTTCTTTATCGAAATACATATATATTTGTAATTAATTACCGATCCAACCAGTCTTTGACAAATTAGCATATATTGTTTAGATTGTCATACGGAACAATTCGTTCCATATCATCCTACAGGAGATTGGAAATGGGAGCGATGAATAAGCATCCGTCTTGTAAGAAGTCGTGGCCGTGCACAACACAAGCCACCTATAATATATCAAAGGCTCTTGCTGATATTTTTTCAGCGAATGCTGCTCTTGAGCGAGCACTTCTTTCGGAGATGGATGGAGCGGTGAATTTGTCATCTCTGCACGAAATGTGTGAAAAGGCAAGGAGTTCTTATGAAGCTCTTCAGGGTGCGCGCGAGCAACTTGATCGTGCTATCCAGATCGGCGAGTCAGAGAAAACACCGTATCTGGAGGGTTTTCAAAAATTAAGTGCGAACAAGCTCGGTCACTTGTGGGGCGATTCATTGGTTCCCGGACAACGTGAAACGGTCATTAAGATTGCTTCAGAAATAAAGTCTGATCACCTTGCTCCAAGTAGACGGTTCGTACGAGAGCTGTTGAAGATTGAAGATCTCACAAACCGAGTACTTCAATCATTTCAGCAAGTATATTCTCTGGGAGAAAAGAATGGACTTCGTGAGGCTTTGGAACAGAACAAAGTTCCGTTGCAAGCGAACTTCGCTCTTCTGATGACTGTTTGGACGGATTTTCTCAGGGAGTACATAATGGACTCTCTGATCGCCACTCATGTGGTGTTTGAGGTAGAAGGTTATCCGTCCTTGAAGGTATCGTAACGATAAGTTACAGTTCTTTGTGTAGAAAATAGTTAAATAATTCCCTTTGTGATTTACAATTTTAACTCCTGTCTTGCACGGGAGTTCTTTTTACTGAAAGAATTGAGGTTTATATTAAATCAAATTTAATATTCTGAGAGAAATTTAGATTATAATCAGTTGAACAGATATTGATCAAAGATATGAATATGCTTCGGTTAAGAAAATTAAAAATTGATGACAAAAAATATTTTGCACAATGGTGGAGAGATGTGGAATTACTTAAGTTCACCAGTGGTGTTTTGAAGCGTATTTCAGATGAGGAGCTTGATGAGTATTTTCAAAATATTTTTACCAGCACAAAAGATTATCATTTTTTGATTACATTAAATAAAAAAGTTATCGGTCATATATCTTTGTCTCAAAGAAAGAATGGTTGGTATGAAATACAAATAATTATAGGTGAAGAGCAATTTCGAGGAAAAGGATATGGTTCGAAGGCAATTAAGCTTGCTGTGAGTAGGGCAAAACGATTAGGAATTGCTCAAATTTATCTAGAAGTAAGGCCGAACAATACCAGAGCCATTCATGCCTATGAGTATTGCGGTTTTCAAAAAGTAAGAACAATAACGTATCCCAAAAACAAATATTTGTTGAAAACAATCCGAATGGAATTAAACATAGATCTTTAGAACTATGGAAGAAAGTAGATGGAAAATGAATAATGAAGCCTCAAAGAAATTATGGAGAGGTTTTGAGATTTGCATTACCGGGAAAAATATGTAAGGTGGAAATATTACCGAATTTTCCCCTTAATTCTCTGCTTTCCTTTATGAAAAAATTTTTCCCGATTCGCTTGTTCTTTGTTTTCATTTTCTCACTCTTTCTTTTTTTACTCAATTCTGCTTTCGCTTTTGCAGACACGTACACCATCACCACGGCAGCTGATGGTGGTGATTGTACGAAGATCGGCACCTGGTCCGCTGACACACTCACGTGTACGATGACACAAGATCTTCAGGGTTCTTCCGTGGTGATCGACGGAGATCATATCATTTTTGACGGTGCGGGGCATGTGGTGGGTGGGAGCTCTTTATTAGATATCGAAGTAATGGCACAGGAAGGTTCGGGTATTACCATAAAAAATCTTCAAATACAGAATGGTGATGTTGGAATCGTGATTCTGGAGGATGCAAAAAATTCAAAAATAGAGAATGTTACGATTACGGCATCTGGTTATGGGGTAGAAATATTTGGTCCCAAAGATTTTTCCTTTTCAGATCATCATTCAACCATTTCGGGAAGTACATTTTCTCAGAATGCTGGTGGGGTGAAGATCTTTCATTCAGCTGAGGATGTTTTGCAGGGAAATACGTTTGCCAACAATGAAAACGCGGTTTCATTGTACAATGCGACAAGCACCACTATTTCCTCGAATCATTTTGAAAAAAATACTGAAGCACTCGATCTTTACACGGTTACTAACGTGTCTATCTCACAAAATTCGATGTCCGAAAATGGTGATGCCATAATTGTATATGGCGGGGCAGAGAATCATTTTGTTGGAAACACTATTTCGAGAAGCAAATCTTCCGGAGTGACAATGTATGGATCAGAAAAAGATGTCTTTACACTTAACACATGGAAAGAAAATGGAGTTGGTTTACTTTTGTATGGGGATTCAAACGGTGGGAACGCTTTTTATCGAAATAATTTTATTGATAACGGTGAGAGTTTGAAGACTTATAAAGATTTGTCTCAGGATTCGTTTTTCCAAACAATTCCTTCCAAGGATTACGGTGGGAATTACTGGAGTGATTTTGATACTGCGGAAGAAGGCTGCCAAGATACAAACGCCGATGGTTTTTGTGATGATCCGTATAGCATCATCAACGATAACAGTAGAGAGCGGGTAAGTCCTGACCGCTTTGCCTGGACGAAGCCAAATGGCTGGGAGAATCAATGTGTTAAGGGTTGTTATTCGAATGTGGCATTCATTCCGGGCATAGAAGGGAGCCGGCTCTACACAGATGGATTTATCGGAAGCAATCAACTTTGGAAACCGAACCGAAATGCAGATGTTGAAAAGCTGTACATGGACGATCAAGGGAAGAGTATCAACCATGTTTTTGTGGGTGAGCCGATCGATCAAGTGTATGGTGTTGGAGAAAATATCTATAAAGGCTACATGGATTTTATGGATGGTCTTGTCTCGGATGGAACCATCGAAGGTTGGCAACCACTGCCGTATGACTGGCGGTACGATGTACGAGATGTGGTAAAGTATCCGATAATACTTGAATCTGGTGCTTACTCAATGGTGGACAGAATAGAGAAGCTGGCAAAAACATCAAAAACCGGGAAAGTGACGATTGTGGCGCATTCCAATGGCGGACTGGTGGGGAAAGCACTTATTTCTGCTTTGGTGGCGAAAGGAGAGGGAGGTCTTATTGATCAGTTTATTATGGTCGGCACTCCTCAACTGGGCACCCCGGAAGCGCTCCCGGTGCTTTTGCACGGAGAAGACCAAGAGCAAGGGCATGGGTTTATTGTGAATAAAGCAACTGGAAGAAAAGCAGCGCTTACCATGCCGGGGGCGTATGGTTTACTTCCATTTCCGGATTACTTTCAGGCGGTAAATACAATTGCTCAGCCACTTATAAAATTTGATCCCAAGCTTAACACCTCTGAAATTAAAAATTTAGAAAATTTTTATGGAGGGCAGATTGATTCAGAAAGCAAAATGGATCAATTTCTTTTGGGGGCGGATGGGAGGTCACAGGCGGCTTTCAGTGACACGGAACACCCAAGTATTGTAAATCCTGTTCTTCTTTCCAAAGAGCAAAATACGCAGCAGTTTCTTGAAAATTGGACTGCTCCAAGCAATGTGCAGATTACTCAGATTGCCGGCTGGGGGCTTAAAACTATTCAAGGAATAACATACACTGAACCACTCGGATGTGCCCCTGAACTAACTCCTTGTGTGAGGATTCCGGTAGACGGATTTTGGTATGAACCAGATCTCACTATGGAAGGAGATGGTACAGTTGTGTCCTCAAGCGCGGTTGCAGATAAGAATGTGAAGACATATTATCTAAAGTTGGATGACTATAATGAGCGCGAACTTTCTAATGTAAAGCATGGGAATATCCTTGAAGTTCTCTCTCTTCAAAATTTAATTAAAGAGCTCATAGAAAAATCTCCGGTTGAAAATTTTCCGTATATTTCTGATACCAAACCACTCGTTGATCCATCAAAAGAGAGTTACCAACTTAGTGTGCATTCCCCAGTTTCCCTCAGTGCTACCGATGAAAATGGAAACTGTACCGGGCTTGTCGATAATCCAAATCCCGATTCAGACATTCAACTTGTTAGCCAAGAAATTCCAAACAGCTATTATATGGAATTTGGAGAAGGAAAATACCTCGGCTTTGGAGGAGGGGAGTCTCACACTATCGCTCTCCATGGTCTCGACTATGGCACCTTCACTTTTGATATTACCGAAGTGGATGGAGATGAAGAAACAAAAACTATTTCTTACCAAAACATTCCTGTCACGCCAGATACGATCGCAGTAATGAACATTCAGTCTCTGAGCAGTCACTCTCCACTTGAGATTGATCTTGATGGAGATGGAACAAGTGACTTTTCTCTTGAAGATGGAAATCAAAGCCTTGATCCAGTCACGTATGTTTCTTTTATTGAGAAAAGTCTCGTGGATATGCATCTTCAAAACGGCATTGAGAAGAGCACGGGAGCACAGCTGGAAAATCTCAAGCGTACCCTGCAAAAGCCTGAGAAAAAAGGAAAAAATTCTGGAAAAGATACTTCTAAACTGCTAAAAGACATCGATCAACTTTCCGACAAAATCACTCGCGATCAAATGCACGGAAAAATTCCAGCCAAACAGGCGGAAGTGTTGATAAAAGAATTGGGGATATTGAAGGGGTTGGTAGAATAGGGAATATTAAGTACAAAAAAACATTAAGTAATTTATGGATTATAAAATTAAACTTTCCTTAACAGCACTTCTTTTATTTTTTCTATTTTTGTGTGTTTTTCCTGAAGTTATATTTTTGTTGGGCGTGCCACAATTTTTCCCGTTTGTCTGGCAAACGGCTCTCATTTTCTATGCTTTTGAGGTTCTGATTTTTTTGGTTCTCGCAATCCTTTGGCCTCAGCGATTCAGACTGTGGAAAATATTTGTTTTGTTTTTTCTTCTTTTCTCATTTCTAGTAATTTTTTCAACACCTGAATTTACTGGCGGGGGATGGGCATTGAATGATTTAGACAGGGAGGGCGTGATATGGTTTCACTCTATCTCTTTTGTTGTAATTTCTTTGGTTTTTGGGGTATGGTCATTTATTGAGGTTTTCTTATCTCGAAGAACACAATTAAAAAATAACCTCGGACGCAAGAAGTTTCTCGTAAACATAATACCTGTTGCTGTTACTTTTTTGCTGGTGTTAGCATTGAGCTTTATATTTGGTTTTGATTCTTATGGAGATTTTGCATATGTATTATTTTTGAGTTTAATCGGAGGTATTTTGTTGCTGCATCTTTTTTACTTTGCTTATCTGTGTGGATTGAGACTCTCTGATTCGGGGCATTCAAAAAAATGGTTAATTTTGCTTACAATACCTCTTATCCCTGTTTTCATTCTGCCACCATTCGGTGTCTTACTTTCTATTTTTCTCTCTCCTTTTTACTTGTTGGTAATTATTATTTTAGGAATTTTACCAAAATCAAACAACAACTTTAGAAAAATGACTTGAAAGCCGGTGCAGAAATAAGCATTTTGTCCCCGCGGAGTTTCTGATATAATGAAACGCAATGACAGAAGATGAAGGGAAGCACGTCAGTAAGAAAGAGCACCTTGAGAAGAGAATCAAAGAAATCGAAGACGCCATGATGCGTCCGGACTTTTGGGATGACAAAGACAAAGCGCAGCGGGAAATTCGCGAAATGAACGATCTCAAAGACGCGCTGGAAGGTGTCGGGAAATACGACAAAAAGAACGCTGTTTTCACGATTTTTTCCGGTGCGGGAGGCGATGATGCGGAGGATTTTTCCCGAATGCTTTTTGACATGTACCAAAAATGCGCGGCGGAGAAAAACTTTGGGATAAAGATCTTGCACGAAAACCAAAATGACCACGGCGGTTACCGCAACATTTCCTTTGAAGTCGAAGGGAAGAACGCGTACGGGATTTTCAAAAATGAATCCGGTGTGCATCGCTTGGTCCGCATCAGTCCGTTTAATGCCAAAAAGCTGCGCCACACTTCTTTTTCTTTGGTGGAAGTCATTCCGAAGTTCGACATTGAGTCTGATTCTGACATTGTGATTCCCGACAAAGATCTGAAGGTGGAGTTTTCACGGTCAAGTGGTCCTGGCGGGCAAAATGCGAACAAACGAGAAACGGCGGTCCGGGTGGTGCACATTCCGACGAACCTTTCCGCCAGCGCTGAATCCGAGCGTTCCCAGGAGCAGAACAAAGCACAGGCACTCAGTCTTCTGAAAGCCAAGATTTACCGCCGGATCGAAGAAAATCGCATTGAAGAAAAAGAAGGCATGTACGTTTCCAAAACAACCGAGGCGGAGTGGGGGAATCAGATCCGTTCGTACGTGCTTCATCCATACAAAATGGTGAAGGACCATCGGACGGGAGTGGAGACCCACGACGTAGATGCGGTACTGAACGGAGGATTGGACGCGTTCCTTGAGGCGGAAAGAAATATTGAATAGCAGAAAGAAAAAAAGTATAAACGAGCAAATTTAAGATGAAACACGGAGACAAAAAACATATGGAAGACGCTGAAGATGGCGGAAGCGAACGAAAAAGCATCATTCGCTTTGAAAAAGTCTGCAAAAAATATCCAAATGACTCGATCGCACTTCAGGATATTTCGTTTTCGGTGATGCCGGGGGAGATTGTGTCTGTGGTTGGGCATTCCGGTGCAGGGAAAACGACGATTTTGAAGATGCTCATTGCAGAAGACCGTCCGTCGTCCGGGCAGGTTTTCTTCGAGACGGCTGATGTACACAAACTGAAGCGCCGTGAAGTCACCACGCTCAGAAAACGCATTGGAACGGTCTTTCAAAACTACCGCCTTCTGCCGCACAAGACCGCGTTTGAAAACATCGCTTTTGCTATGGAAGCCGCAGGAAGGAGCAACGAAGACATCAAGTCAGATGTGCCACAGGTGCTTGATTTGGTGGATCTTCACGACAAACTGAACAGCTTTCCGCATGAGCTCTCCGGCGGAGAAAAGCAGCGGGTGGCAATCGCCCGCGCGATCATCAACCAGCCGGACTTGATCATTGCTGACGAGCCGACTGGCAACCTCGACCCGGTCAACACGTATGAAATCGTGCAGATTTTAAAGAAAATCAACGACTTTGGAACAACGGTGGTTTTGACAACGCACAACAAAGGTGTGGTGGAGTCACTGGGAAGTCGGGTGATCACGGTGGACGGAGGGAGGATTGTGCGGGACGATCCGACGGGGCGCTATGTGTTATAGCAGCTTCTATTTCCGGCACTAAATTCAAAACTTACTAAGCACTCGGAAATGAAACCTCTTACCTTGTCGTTTGTGGTATTGGAGTGTTCAAACTTTCTGTTTTTTTAAAAAACTAGGCGGAGAAAATAATTTGCGATATAATAGACAACAACATGTTCCTATCACTGAAACGAATTCTTAAAACGGGTTTTGTAAACTTCTGGAGAAACGGCGCAGTTTCGTTCTCTTCGATTCTCATCATGACGATCACGCTTTTTGTCATGGGTTCACTCTTTTTCATTGGTGCGCTTCTGAATGCTTCGCTCCAACAGCTGGAAAGCAAGGTGGATGTGAACGTATACTTTGTTCCTTCAGCGACAGAAGACCAGGTACTCCAGGTGAAATCCGGACTTGAAAAACTTCCTGAAGTGGCTTCGGTCACGTATATATCTCGGGATCAGGCGATTGCAGACTTCAAAGAACGCCACAAAAACGACGAGCTTACGATGCAGTCTCTCCAGGAATTGGACACCAACCCTCTCGGTGCACGCTTGAATGTGATGGCAACCAATGTCAACCAATATGGCGCGATTGCGGATTATTTGAATAAGCAAAACTCGTTGACTGCTGGTTCTAGCTCCATCATGGACAATGTAAACTACAACGAGAACAAAGAGGCAATTGACCGCCTGTCGGAAATTATCAGTGGTGCTGAACGACTAGGCTTGGCTATCATCCTGGTACTTGCGATTATTTCTGTGATCATTACCTACAACACCATCCGTATGGCGATCTATATTTCCCGCGAAGAAATCGGTATTATGCGTTTGGTGGGCGCTGGGAAAACCTACGTACGCGGTCCGTTTGTGGTGGAAGGCGCACTCTACGGAATTGTTTCAGCGATTATTGCCGCGGCGATTTTCTACCCGGTTACGATGTGGCTTGGTGGCGCGACGCAAAACTTCTTCCTCGGTTTGAACATTTACGATTACTACATCACGAACTTTGGCGAAATCTTCCTCGTGCTTCTCGGGTCAGGTGTTTTGCTCGGGGCTATCTCCTCGTTCCTCGCCGTACGCCGCCATTTGAAGGTGTAAAACTTCAAAAAGAAAATTGTAAATTCTTTTCAAGACCTTTCAATTTTATGAAAGGCCTTTTGATTTTTTGAGGGGATAAACAATTTTTCATTATTTTTTTTGCTACTATTTGTTTAGAAATGAAAAATTATTATTTAAATTTGAAACATGGAAAAATTTGAAAGCGAACCATCGCAGAGAAACCAAGAGGGAGAAAAAAAGCCAGAAGTTTTTAAAAAACCGGAAGAAGTTTCTAAAAGTGAAGAGATGAAACAGTTTATTGAAGCAGCAAAGAATCTAGATGTTGTTTTTTCAGTCGGCAGAAATTCTCCAAATACTCCGGACTATTATGTTCGTCTTCTTGATGATCAGGAACATTTGATAAAAGATTACCTAAACCCTTATAAAAATAAAAAACTTCCAAAGTATGAACTGGCGCCCGGACTTGCGGTCATTGGTGCGAGGATGGCAGGTTCTGGTTTTGGTTTTGAGAAGCCGGATACGGGTGATGCAGAACTTGATAAGGAAGTAAAAACCAAAGCAATGGAAGATTACCGGGCTTCCGAAGATCTTTTTAATAAAATGGTAACCAAAATGTACCCGGATGGATTGCCGGATCAAAGTGTTTTGCAGCACAAGCTGAACGCCCCTCTCTCGGAACTTGGTGAGTCGCCATTTTTATTATTCAAGAAAGATTTTCAATTCCTGAAAGAAATTGGTTCTGATAATCGTGAAGAGTACCAATCCGTGATTGACGGTATGATTTCTCGTGCTGGAGGCATGATGCGGAATGCGGCTGAAGCTGTTTACCGGTTTGAGGATGAATATTCGCCATCTCAAAGAAGAGGGCAGAATGAAGATATTATGGTGATGGCTGAAGCTCTTGCCGAATTTCAAAGGCTGAGAAAAGAATCCATCGCCGACGAATCGTATTTTGCGGACAAATCCCCTATCCAAATAAAAGAATTCGAAGAAAGAAGAAGAGAGCTTCAAAAGATGAATGTCAGATAAACAAAAGATTCAAAACCATCGTTCTTCCTTGTTCTTGATTCCTTGTTTCTG
Source organism: Minisyncoccota bacterium (assembly GCA_035708305.1). Taxonomy (GTDB): domain Bacteria; phylum Patescibacteriota; class Minisyncoccia; order Phycocordibacterales; family DASSSU01; genus DASSSU01. Next base: position 21,686 of record DASSSU010000030.1, read on the forward strand.
ATTTGTTATCTTGTAAGGATAATTGTGAAGAATTATGGCTGAGCAGAATAAAAAGAAAATTCGAAAGTATATTTTTGTGGTTGGCGGGGTTATGTCGGGAGTGGGAAAGGGAATTACCACTTCTTCCATTGGCGCCCTTCTCAAAGCCCGCGGTTTTTCCGTTACCGCTATCAAAATCGACCCGTACATCAACATTGACGCGGGTACCATGAACCCCACCGAGCACGGTGAGGTTTTTGTTTTGGAGGATGGTGATGAGACGGATCAGGATATGGGGAATTATGAACGGTTTTTGGACACGACGCTCTCGCGAACCAACTATATGACCACCGGGCGCGTGTACCAAACAGTGATCGAAAATGAACGCAATCTCAAATACAAAGGGAAGTGTGTGCAGGTGGTGCCGCACATTCCGCTTGAGGTGATTCGCCGCATCGAAAAAGCTGCCGAGAAAGCAGATGCGGACATCACCGTGATCGAAGTGGGTGGAACGGCGGGCGAGTACGAAAACATTCTTTTCTTGGAAACCGCGCGAATGCTCGAGCTTCGCAGTCCGGATGATGTTTCTTTTGTTATGGTCTCCTACATTCCGACTCCAAAAATGGTGGGGGAAATGAAAACCAAGCCGACACAGCATGCGGTGCGTGCACTCAACTCTGCCGGTATTCAGCCAAACGTAATCATCGCACGAAGCGAGGGGCCGATGGACACGGTGCGAAAAGACAAGATTGCGACGTTTTGCAATATCAAAAAAGAAAATGTCATTTCCGCGCCGGACGTGGAGAGTATTTACGAAGTGCCGCTGAACTTTGAGAAAGATCACCTCTCGGACATTTTGCTTGAATCTCTCAAGCTGAAGCCTCGGGATGGGGATTTGAAGGAGTGGAACAACCTGGTGAAGAAGGTAAAGAATGGCAAAAAGGAAGTTCATATCGCGATTGTCGGGAAATATTTCCAGACGGGAAACTTTGTACTCTCGGACTCGTATGTGTCGGTGATTGAGTCTATCAAGTTCTCCGCGTGGCAAGAGGGAGTGAAGCCGGTGATCCATTGGCTTTCCTCGGAGGATTTTGAAGGAAAAAACACGGCGGCAAACATCCGCACACTCTCCAAGTACCACGGCATCATCGTTCCCGGCGGTTTTGGGAGCCGCGGGATCGTAGGAAAACTTGCAGTGATCGAACACGCACGGAAAAAGAAAATTCCGTACCTGGGGCTCTGCTATGGCATGCAGCTTCAGGTTTTGGAGTTCGCGCGAAATGTGGCAGGGATGAAAAATGCAAGTTCGCGCGAAATCGACCCGGACGCCGCGGATCTCGTGATAGACATCATGCCGGACCAGAAAAAGAAAATGGAAGAAGAAGACTACGGCGGAACTATGCGTCTCGGCGCATATCCGGCACTTTTGAAAAAAGGAACGATCGCGTACGAAGTCTACGGGAAGAAAAAAGAGATTTCCGAACGGCATCGGCATCGGTATGAAGTGAATCCGGAATACGTGAAGCGGCTTGAAGATGCGGGACTGATTTTTTCCGGGACTTCTCCGGATGGTGAGCTGATGGAAATTGCCGAACTTCCACGGGGTGTACACCCGTTTTTCGTCGGTTCTCAGTTTCATCCGGAATTCAAAGGCCGCCCATTTGCCCCGCATCCGCTCTTCACATCCTTCATCAAAGCGGGGTTGAAGCCGAAGAAGAAGTAAATTGTTTTTGTGAAAGGGGAAAATACCGACTTCATTGAAAGGGCATTTAGGAAAAACAAAAATAAAAATACCCGCCAAGGAGTGGCGGGTATTTTGTTGTTTGGATTCAGATGTTTTAGAGATTGTTCAGCACGAAAGAAACTTTTTTGGCATATCCATGGTTGGAGATCGCGCTCTGGCTCATGTTCTTTGCGCTGTTTGGTCCCATGTTGTAGGCAACGGCGATGGCTTGCGGGGAAGTGAACCCGTAGCGATTCTTCAGTTGGGCAAGATACGCGGTCCCGATTTCGATGTTGTCGGTCGGGTTCCACAGGTCTCCGGAAATTCCGGTATCAACTTTGGCAACCGGCATTACCTGCATGAGTCCCTGTGCTCCGACATTTGAAAGAGCATTCGGGTCTCCGCCGCTTTCCACCACGATGATGGCGGTGACGAACTTTGGATCCAAACCGTTTTTCTGTGCCTCTTCCTGGATAAGGTCTCCGTACTTGCTCTGCACAAGATCAATTTCCTGAAGAGCAGAATGTTTCCAGCCTGAGCTGACCGAAGCGGAAACGCCGGTTGCTGGATTTTTCTGTATCTCCGGCAAGAGCTTTCTTGGCTCCAAAGAGGCAAGAGTTATCGGTTGTGGGTCACTTGTGTTCGCATTCGCTTCTGCCGCGATCGGCGCGAGCGGGTTGGTCTCCTTGGAAAAACCTCGGAGTTGCCCCAGAGGGGCCTGAACGTTTGATTGAGCTGCTTCTGCCTTTCCGGAATTTGGCGCATAAGGAACCAAAAACAAAGGCGCTGCTGCAATAATAGAAAGGATTCCGACTATAATAGCAATATTTTTCATAGTATGTTCTCCCGTGGTGTGTCGTGCGTGTTTGTCAGTATTTTCGGGAATATTTGACCATGATTGAGAACAAAAGGGAAAGTAACATGGTCAATAAAATTTGTCAATACTTTCCCAGAAAACATTTTATTCTGTCTCAATCTTAATCATCTGCTCCAGCCGACGGATATCAGCCAGTAACTTCGACCGGTCCTCGTTAAAAAGGAACATATTGAAGATGCTGGTGCCGCCGTTTTTGGCAAAAACTGCCTTGTCACCGATCTTTTTGTTGATCGTAATCGAGTGGAATGACTTCAGCTGCTGAGCCTTTTTGATACCAGTGAGCGTCGTGATTTTTCCTTCCTTCTTGGCGAAGAATTTAAATGCCACCGTGTAGCCTTTGATCTTCTGCGGCACAGAAACCGTTTTTGGAATGCGGGTAAAAATGTCGTTTTCGGTATGGTCAATGCCATAGGAGAGGCGGTACATCACATCGCGGAAGCCGCCGATGCGCGGACCGACCTCAACAATCTTCCAGCCTTCCTCGGTGCGCATGAGTTCGACGTGTGCTGTGGTGCTTCGAAGTCCAAGGGCGTGCACCGCTTTCCGCACGGCTTCTTCCGCTTCGGCAATGCTTTCTTTTTTCACGTTGGCGGGCGTCATTTGCTGATACCCGAAGAAATCATCAAAGCCGATAGCACGGCCGGTTTTCACTGCCACAAGCGGGCAGCATGTAACCTTTCCGCGCGAATCTACGTAGGCGTCGATCGAGTAGAGCTCGCCTTCCATTTGCTGTTCCACTAAAATCTGCGGTTCGGTGGTTTGTCCGCGGCCCTTGTAAATGCGGTTGATGGTCTTGAAAGCGCCCTTGAGTGTTTTCTCGAGTTCTTCTTTGTGGTAGCCGATCGAGACCAGCAAGCTTTGTGCCAGTCCGGAAGGCTTCACCACGAGTGGATACCCGACTTTTTCTTCCACGGTGGTGAGCGTTTTTTTCTTCGCATCAGAAACGACGTGAAAAGCGGGTGCGATGGTTTTGTCGAATTCAAGAAACCGCTTGCGCATTTCGATTTTGTTGGTGGACCAGGAGAGGGATTCGGATGTCGGCGTGCGCAGGTAGGGAACAAACGGCACGAGTTTGCGGAACCACTCAATGCGTGACTCCATACGGCAGGTCACCGCAAGCAGCTCGTCTCGGTATGGCCGCAAGTTGTCCACGATCGACTTCGGATCGTCAAAGTCACAGATGATGGCAATGTCAAACTTTGAGAACGCTTCCTCCTCTTCTTTGTTTGCCGCTTTCGCGTTGTGGATCACAGCAATGCGGTATTTGTTGTCATTCTTCTTTTTGAATTCCACAAATTTTTCCGCCACTGCAACTCCGGGAAGCGCGACCACGAGAATGATGTTTTGGTTTTTCTCGGGTGCTTCACTCTTTTCTTTTTTGGGATCTTTTTTAATTTCTGGTAAATCCATAAGCTAAAAACGCCCAGCCGCGTCTTTTCCAAGTCGCAGCCGGACGGTTAATATCAGTCTTTTCGGGCTTTTTTGGCCAATTTCGAAACCATGGTGGACAAAAGCCGTTGTGAGGTCAAAATTTTCATTTCGATTGCAGGACTCCGAAAAATCCTTCAACCCGTCAATTAAAACGCAATCGGGCTTCCAAGTCAAGGATTTTTCATATTTTTTATTAACATCTTATACACAAAAAAACTTGACCCAAAAGCGCTTTTCCGATCGCTAGAAATATCAAGCTCTTTTTGCTATACTTTCGGAAGCCGCTCAAAATTCATAAAATTTCCATGCGCGGAAAAAGATGGAAAACCTGTGAAGAAAATTTCCGGTTTTCTTTTTTGAAATTTTGCGGTAAGCTCAGGAAGTTCATCGATAAGAAGTCGTCGAGAACAAAGAAAAAATTTTGCCGGATCATCTAATGGTAGGATGCAAGCTTCTGGCGCTTGTCATCTAGGTTCGAGTCCTAGTCCGGCAGCAAAAAACAAACGAGGGGAGTAAGGAAAAAATCCGTGTGGACTCGGAATATTACATTGAAACGGCAGATGCGTTACAATGAATTTATGCAGCGAAAATACATTCGCTTCTTTCTTGCGTGTTGCGCGATACTGTGCGCCTTTTCTGTAGCGCCGCAAGTTCGTGCAGATGATGTTCCGCTTGCTGCGCGGCTGCTTTCTATTCCGTACAATGATTCGACACAGGGCGGCCTGCGGGTGACAGTCCCCGGCTTTAGCGGCTTGCGTGGGATCAGCAATGATGGTACGACAGTCTACCTCCTTGATGGATCGGGGAATGTCACCACCCTGCCAATGAGTGCGCTCGTCGGCGATCCTGGCTCAAGTATCAGCGCTCCAGGGACGTCGCACATCGTCGGGTGGGGAGTTGATAGTGCGCCGACATTTGGCAGTCCAGACGGGCGAAGTCTCGCGTACAGTCACGGCTGCTTGTTTTTGAGTACTTCCGGAGATACAACACATCTTGATTGTATAGATGTCTCCGACTGGTCGGTGACACAGATCGACGTACCCGCTGACTACCCATTGCCTGTAGGACATGGATGGGCAAGCGAAACGCTTATTGATTTTGCCGATGGTCGCGTTGGTAAAGTTTCTGCATATGAGGCGACCACAAGCCCATTGAATGGCTACGATTCGTACATTCGCATGTACACCGTGAGCGGTACAGGCAAAGATGTGACGATTGCGTTCTCACACGATTACTATACCTTCGACAGTGTGGACTGGAATCTCGATGATCACGGCATCGCGACTGACGGCACGTATCTGTACCGCATCGAATACAGCGGCGCCAATGCTCCCGGCGGCGACTTCAAGTCGTGGCCACTGCAAGACACTGGTGCGCCGAGTCAGTCGTATGTCGGTTTGTATACAGAGCCCTTCAGCAACATGACCTACCTCTCGCACGATCACACTGGCGACCGATACATGGTGGGCAATTATTCTGGCAATCAGTTTTATATTACCTCTGCGTCCGATCCGGGTCCGGGTCCGGGGAATCCACTTACGCCCGCGTTCAGCACTACCACTTCGACCTCGGATGGCTACACCGTGCAGGTGACGAATTACGACAGCAGTTTCACTTGGAGCGCGAGTACGAGTGCTGGTAATGTTTCCATTAATGACACCGGACTTGTCACGGTTGCCGGTCTCTCCGTTGGTGAGACAGCGACTACTACGGTAACTACATCAAAGAGCAATGTCCCGGATGGTTCCGCGAGCATTGCTGCTTCTTCGATTCCTGACACCACGCCGCCAAATATTTCTGGCTTGGCTGCTTCGTCTACGGCGGATGGTGCCAATGTTGTGTGGACAACAGACGAAGCCGGCTCTACGAAAGTCGTATATTCTGTGAATACGCAATATGCATCTTCAACAGGCGAAACAGACACCAGTCCTCGCTCTACAAGTCATAGCGATTCTTTGAGTGGTCTTCTTGCTTGCACGACATACCATTACAAGGTTGTATCCGCCGACGCTGCGGGCAATGTTGCCACTTCGTCGGCACGTACGTTTACGACTGCCGGATGTTCGGGCGGCGCGATTCCGTCTTCCACCAATTCCAGCGATGTGACGGTAAGTACCGCCGCTACAAGCACTGCGTCCGATGATGGCTACACACTTGCGGTCGCCACGCCAGCGAATTTTACAGCGACGTCTTCTGCTGTTACCATTCAGATAAAAGGTTTGTCCTCGGATACTGTGCTTGGCTCCGTCGGCAAACCCTCCAACTTGCTTTCGAGCGCCGCAAATGTCGTGTTTGATGTCACGGCGCTCATCAACAACACGACTGTGCTTGATTCCTTCAATGCGCCGGTGACGATTTCCTACACCTACACTGATGCTGACGTATCCAGTCTTGATGAAAGTACGCTCAAAATGTATCACTATCACGATGGTGTGTGGCTGCCGCTCGATGATTGTTCCGTTGATACAGCTGCAAACATCGTCACGTGCAAGGCGCCGTCATTCTCTATATTTGCTATTTTTGGCACACAAAATGCAACGAATGTAAAAAACATTACTGCACAAGATCGATATCCGGGTGGTTTCACTGTTCAAAAGCAGGTGGCAAATTTGTTCGTTATGGGCAAAGTCGCGCAGGCCGATGCACTCAAGCAGCAGTGGCATTGGCTCTTTCCGCAGAACGTTCCCGCCTCGATTTCAAGTTTGAGCATGGTCTCGCCCCTTGTCCGGGATCTCTCAATCGGGATGTCGGGTGAAGATGTCTTGGCTCTGCAAAAACTTTTGAATGCAAATGGCTTTGCTCTTGCCACAAGCGGTCCCGGTTCACCGGGGAGTGAAACAACCTACTTTGGTACGCTAACCCGCGCTGCTCTTGCCGCTTACCAGGCTGTGCACAACGTTTTTCCTGCTCTAGGCTACTTCGGCCCGATTACCCGCGCGCAAATGAAAGCTACCGGCCGTGCGGGAGTTTGGTGGTAGCGCCCACAAAAATCAGTATTCTGCTATACTAAAGCTGAAGTAGGATTTAAACAAACATGAAACCCATTCCGCAATCAAAAGATTTTCCCGCATGTTTTTATCGGGTAACCATTAAGGGACTGGTGATGAAAAACGGAAAAATTCTTCTTTTGAAAGATTCACCCAAGCTCAGTGGAAAATGGGAACTTCCCGGCGGCGGCCTAAAAAATTTTTGATCCGAAAGATTTTGAAATTCCTTTGACAAACGCTGCGCGGTTGAAATAAATTCAACCTAAAGAAAATCAGAACATGATTTTAAACAAACACCTGATTCTTGAAGCGGTTCGAAAAAACGATATTTCGATCGATCCGTTTTTCGAAGAAAACTTCAAAGATGCGAGCTACACATTTACGCTTGATAGAAAAATAAAAACATTGGCGGAAACTGCGACGCTCAAACTTGACGCCGTTTCGTATCAAGAACACACCATTTCAGAAGATGGTTTTGTATTGTTGCCGCAGCAGTTTGTCGTCGGATACACGAGAGAAAAACTTTCTCTCCATGGAAAATATGCCTGTATGCTTTCCGCACGGGGCTCGGTGGCACAGAAAGGACTTGCGGTGCTTTTGACTGATACGTTTTGTGAACCGGATACGGACGGACAGATCGCGATTGCGATTCACAATGTTTCGAACCTGCCGGTTGAATTAAAAGCGGGACTGAAGATCGTAAAAGGAATTTTTCTTCCGGTAGGCCGGGAGTAACTCAATCCCGAGTGCTGAAGTAAAATTAAAAAAATATGAATCCACACAACATTCTTCATTTTTTGTTTTGTCGAATCGAAACCCTCGCAGTGGTTTCGAGAGGATGCGGACTTTGATGAAAAAATTCGAACGCACTTTGGCGAGACATATCGCCGGGCGTAAAGGGAGAAACGGCGGAGTGGCAAAAACCCCCGAAGGGCGGATCGCGGAAATCATCGTGCTTGATCAGTTCTCGCGCAACATGTTTCGCGGGACACCCCAGGCTTTCGCGGAAGATGCACGCGCACTCGAACTCGCGAAGGAAGCGATCGCGGCCGGAGACGACAAAAAACTTCCGCGGAAATATCGTCACTTTCTCTACACGCCATTTATGTACAGCGAGTCACGCGGAGTACACAAGAAAGCGTTTTGGCTTTTTCTTTCGCTTTGGAATCCGTCTGTATTTTATTTGAGATCAAGCACAAGAGAGTCATCGACCGCTTCGGCCGCTACCCGTCGCGCAACAAAATCCTTGGCCGTCAAAACACGCCGGAAGAGGAAGAATTTTTGCACCCGTGATTTTTTGTGGGTACTCGGAAAAACCTAAAAAATCTTCCAGTTGCCGTCCAGAATTTTGGGAGTACAATGGAAGAAATAGGCGAAAATGTCTCAATATCCCTCGAAAAATAAGAATATTTTGTTTGCCGTCAGCTCGCTCGGGCTGGGGCATGCCACACGGACGTTGCCAATCATCCGTGATTTTGAGTTACGCGGTTTTCGGATTTTTATCCTCTCCGACGGAAAAGCGCTCGAGTACCTGAAGCAGGAATTTCCGACTGCCCGCTTCATCACCAGTAAGGACTATCCGCCGCTGGAGCGGGGAAAGGATCTGCAGTACTATCTCTATATTTGTCCGGATCTTTTTCGCACGATTTTCACTGTTCGGCGGGAACACGCAGAAACGGAAAAAATTATTACGGACGCAAATATTTGCGCGATTTTTTCAGACGGCCGCTATGGAGTATACAGCCGGCGCATTCCGTCATTTTTTCTTACGCACCAGACGCAATTCCATGTGCGTCCAAGAGACGTTTGGTTCACGCCAGTGCTCCACTTTTTTAACTACAGCCGGCTCAAAAAATTCGATCATATTTTTATTCCCGATTACGAAGACGAGCGTGTTTCACTCGCTGGCAAACTTTCTCGTGCACACTTCCTAAAAAAACTTCCGCATTCTTACATCGGCACACTCTCTTCTTTGAGAAGGCAAAACGGCATCAGCGAAGACATCGACTATCTCTTCACGATCAGCGGTTTTCTGGATGAGCACCGGCCTTCTTTTATCAAAACACTTTTGGAACAGGCGCGGGAACTTCCTGGGAAAAAAGTATTTGTGCTGGGCAATCCTGCTTCATCGGAAGTGCATCATGATCCAGAAGCGAACATCACAATCTACGAAAATGTCTCTGGCGAAAAGCGCAACGAACTTTTCAATCGCGCGCGATTTGTGGTTTCGCGCTGCGGATACACAACACTCATGGACATGGCGGAGCTGGAAAAGCCCTCGCTTCTCATTCCGACACCGAACCAACGAGAGCAGGAGTACCTCGCACTCTGGAATGCCGAGAAGCGGATCTTTTTGACGGAAGAGGGGGAGGAACAAATTTCTTTGGCACAACAGATTACTCGTGTTCAGGAACTTCTTCCATTTCCTTCTTCTGTCAAAACGCACCATGCCCTTGAGCACATCCGCCGTACGATGCAAAATATTGCCGACAATCGATTTGGTGATATTGTGTAGAGACAATGAAACTGAAACTCAAGTTTGTATCTTTTCTTCGTTTTTTGAAAAAAGAGCGACGCTCTCTGGTGCGTGGCTTTTTTCGCCATATGGTTTTCTTTGGGATTGTGGGGATTCTTCTCTATAGTCTGGCGCTCTATGGAATTTTTTTTCTCTTCAACTCCTATGCACACGTAGAGCCGTTTCAGGGCGAGCTGCCGGTGTATGCTTCGGTCGATGACGTGGAAGGGGCAACGGGTTTTCTCGCGTATCGGCAGCAGGAATCGCAAACTCCCATGCAGCCGGTCAACCTCATCCTGATCGGTCCATCGAACATGCAAGATGTTTTTCACCAGCTTTCCTGGATTCCGGACGTGAACTTCAGCTTGGAGAGCATTCCTTTCAGTGATTTTTTGCGTTTGCTGAAAGAAAAAACACCGCCTATTTCGGATTTGTACGTGGATGGTCAGATTCAGAATTCTTCTTTTCAAAATCAGTCAGATTCACTGTGGCACCGTGAGCATGTGCGGTTGTGGAGGTTTGGCACTTTGGAAGGGAGTGGGCAGTCTATTTATCTTGCTTCGGTGAGTGCGGACGCGGGCATCGACTTTGCTTCCTACCGAGACTTTATCGTTCCACTCCATGAAATCTCTCCCAATATTGATGTGTCGCGCGATCATTTTCTTACACTCGTCAAAGCAAAAATCCCCGGTATTTCTTACGTGTACAAACCCTGGGGACTGGTAAAAAAGCGTGAGAGAGATCCGGATGGAAATTCCTACTACACGGACGGCAAGGTTCTAGTTATCACGTTTCCAAAACTTGCCAGCACCTGAACTTCATGAGTTCTGCTGCTCGTTTGTGATAAAAAATGAAAGAGGAGAATTAATTCAAATTAAATTTTATAAATTTTTTTTACACATGAATCGCAAAACACACCTTTTCTTTGACTTGGACGATACTGTTACGTTCAGCCGCACCCCGATTGAGGATGATGCTTTGGAAGTGTACCGATCTCTTCCGTGCGATGTGGTGATTGTTTCCGGAGCGCACGTGAACCAAATCCACACACAAACACGCGGACTCTCGTGCTATCGGCTTGGACAGAATGGCAACCAGGCTTTTTCTCCCGACGGAGCACTGCTGTGGGAAGAGTTGCTCACGGAGTCGCAAGCTGAGAAAATCCGGCAGCATGTCGCCGCGCTTCAGCGTGAGTGCACGCACTCGGTGAAAGACCCGAACGATCTGCTCGAACATCGCGGATCGCAAATTTCCTATAGTCTGCTGGGGCACCATGAAGATGTGGCGCTCAAAAAAGCATTTGATCCAGAGAAAAAGCTTCGGGTGGAACTGCTCGAAAAACGGCCGTTTCTTGATGATGAACTGGAAGTGCGAATCGGCGGAACAACCTGTTTCGATTATTTTCAAAAAGGAAAGAACAAAGGCTACAATGTGAAAAAGCTCATCGAGCACATGGGTTGGGATCTTGAGGATGCGCTCTACTTCGGTGACTCGCTTTTTCCGGGAGGAAACGACGAAACGGTTGTCGGTGTGATTGAAACCGTGGAAGTAAAAAACCATCGCCATACGCTGGAAGTACTCCGGGAGTTATTTCCGGTGAAATAATTTTTTTGCTAGAATTTTAGGCAAAAAGCAATTTTTTGCTATGATGGAAGAATGAAGCAAGATTCCATCCAGGTTTCAAATCTCTCAAAAACCTTTATTTTTCCGGTAAAAAACCCAGCAAAGAGCTGGGCGGAAAATCTTTTTGCTCCTGAAAAGAGGGAGGTGCAGGCGGTGAAAGATATCTCTTTCACGATTTCAAAGGGTGAACGTGTGGCGTTTATCGGTCCGAATGGCGCGGGGAAATCCACCACGATCAAGATGCTCACGGGGATCCTTTTTCCCACTTCGGACGAAGTCAGTGTGCTCGGTTTGGACCCGGTGAAGCAGCGAAAAGCTCTGGCGTACCAGATCGGCACCGTGTTTGGTCAGCGATCGCAGCTTTTGCCCAACCTTCCCCTCACGGACTCGCTGGAGTTTTTTGGTGTGATGTACGATCTTACGGATGCGCAGATACATCAGCGTACGAAAGAGCTTGCAGAACTTTTCAACCTTGGCGCCTTTATCGATCAGCCGGTCCGCAAGCTTTCGCTTGGACAACGAATGCGCGCGGAGGTGGCCGCGTCTTTGATACACAAACCAAAAATCATCCTGCTCGACGAACCCACGATCGGGCTTGATGTGGTGGCGAAAAAATCTTTGCGCGATCTCCTTCTTGCGGTGAACCAAGAGGAAGAAACGACAATTTTTTTGACCTCGCACGACGTGGGAGATATCGAGTCTCTTTGTGATCGCACGATCGTCATCAACAACGGCACGATTATTCAAGACTTGCCAACGAAGCAGCTTTCCCGGGCTTTTGTGTTTGAAAAGTATATTGATCTCATTCCGCTTGAAAAATTCCAAAATTTCCCTGACCTTCCCGCGGGAATGAAATACACTTCTCAAACTCCCGATAAAATCACAGTGGCGGTGGACGTGAACAAAATGAACGCCACAGAGTCTTTAAAAAAATTGCTTACCATATTTGAGGTGGAGGACGTGGACGTCTACAACACCAGTCTGGAAACGGTAATTCGACACATTTATGAAAGTCGCTCGTCTGGGAAATAAAATCGTCGGAACATTGGTGAAAGACCGGATGCAGTATCCGGGGCGACTTGTTGCGGACACATTTTCTCTGATTGCTCGCTGTGGAATCTTACTTACATTGTACTGGTACGTGTATCAGCTTGAGGGTGGGACAGTAAACGGCACGACATACGCCTTTGTTGCCTGGAGTATGTTTTTCTATTTTGCGTTTTCTACTTTTCGGTTGCGGGGAATTTCAAACCTGATCATGCAGGACGTAAAATCCGGAAATGTGGAGGTGCTCTTCAGTAAGCCAGTCTCATACCTTGGATACCGCACATGGTGGCAGATCGGTACGGGAATGTATTCTTTTCTGGTTGCGTCTTTGCTCGGAACCGCGGTGATGGTGCTCGTGATCGGACTTCCGCCCACCATGACTACTGCCATGTTTCTCCCCACGTTTGTGCTGGTATTCCTCGGCGCGTCAATTTTGACGCTCATCGTGTACACGATCGTTGGGCTTTTAGCGTTTTGGATCGAGGACATTGCGCCTGTGTTTGGGGTGGTGGACAAATCGGTTATGATTTTGGGTGGTTCGTATTTGCCGGTTGCACTTTTTCCAAATTTTCTTTACAAGATCGCGCTCTACAGTCCGTTTGGTGCATCGCAGTTTGTTACGCATACGGTGTACGAGTCTTGGCAGACAGACTGGTACGCGCTCATTGGTATTCAGGTATTTTGGATTCTGCTGCTTGGGGTTGTTGTGGTTACGATGTTTGCGGGGGCAAAAAAGAAAGTATCAATAAACGGCGGGTAAAGATAAAACACAAACATGTTGAAAGAAATACGATTCGCACTCTACACGATACAAAAAAATATCCAAAGCAGTGCCGAACTTCGGACGAGTTTTCTGATGAATGTCATTGGCATGGCGGTGAACAACACGGCGTTTATTTTCCTGTGGGTCTTTTTCGTGCATTCGGTGGGAGTGATCGGCGGATGGACGGCGGCGGACATCATCGGACTGCAGGGATTTTCCGGATTGGCATACGGAGCGGTTTTTTCTCTGGCAGGTGGACTGGGAAAACTTCCTGAATACACCACTTCTGGAACATTTGATTCTTTTCTCCTTTCGCCGAAGAACCTTCTTTTGCGGGTGGCAACGTCTTCGTTTCGCGCCTCTGCGGTGGGCGATATGGCCTTTGGGGTCGTGTGCCTGGTGATTTATGTTGTGCTGATTCATGCAAGTTTGCTGCAAATTGGCATCATGTTCCTCTTGGCGCTTTTGGCATCAGCGGTTTTTCTTGCGATGGTGATTGCGGTTTTTTCTGCGAGCTTCTTTTTTATTGATGCCTACTCAGTGACCAACGGGCTTTTTGAACTTTTCCTCACGCCTTCGCTTTTTCACGGTGGAGCATTTCAGGGGGTGATGCGGTTTATCTTTACCTTTCTCATCCCCTCTCTTTTGATCGGGGCGCTGCCGGTGGAAGCGATGCGGCATATCCAGTTTTGGAAACTCGGCCTGATCGCCGTGCTCGCGTTTGCATGGCTTTTCCTCGCGATAAAAATTTTTCACAAAGCGATCCGAAAATATGAAAGCTCAAACTTCATGACGTTTGGAAGCTAAGATATTATAAATATAAGAATTACAAAAATATGTAATACAAATTGGGATTATATTCCAAGCGATGAAGAACTTCGGTATTGCGGAATTGAAGTATACATGCCATGGGGGATAATCAGAAAGTTGTCACGAGAAGAAATCTGCTTCAAGATGTGCGGGTTACATTATAGAGGGAAATTTTGATATGTCGCTATCAATGCCAAAGAAGGTGCCGGAACTCGGGTTCTATTATCATTCTGGTTCGGTGAACAATTATGCTTATGAAGTCATAGGGGTTGGATTTCACACCGAAGACGATGCTCGTCCGGGAGAGGAGCACTTTGTTGTTTACCGCCCACTGTATGCGGCTTCTGTTTACGAAGCTTCAAAAAAGCTCGGTGTCCCGTGTTTCGACATCCGACCGCTTGAGATGCGGATGGGTGAAGTTGAGAAAGAAGGAGAGAGGATTCCTCGCTTCCAAAGAATTACTGATCCGCGGATTATCGCGGAATTGGAAAAAATCCGAAATCGGATGTATTAAATATTTATATTCCGCAAGGCCCTCTGACCTTGCGGAATTTTTATGTTTTATGACACCTTTTGTCTTAAATGAGCCTCTCCGTTTGTTTTCTTCAGCTGAATGGTATGATAGGTGCATATGGCAAATATATATTTAACGCAAAAACACTGTATTCCGTGTGAAGCCGGTACACCGCCGCTTACCAAAACACAAGCGGAGGAATATTTGAAAACACTTTCCGGTTGGGACCTTGTTGAGGGAAGTACAAAACTTCAAAAAGAATATGTTTTCACGGATTTTAAAGAGGCACTTGAGTTTGTAAATACCCTTGGAGAAATTGCTGAAGCGGAAGGTCATCATCCGGATATTTTTCTTCATGATTACAAACGAGTCATGGTCATGCTCTCCACGCACGCAATCGGCGGACTCTCAGAAAATGACTTTATCTTGGCTGCAAAAGCCGATGAGAAGGTGAATCGTTAAAGAGGGAAGCGTGAGCCAGAGTATTGACATTGACAAATTTTAAAAAGGAAACAAAATGGATTTTCTCAAAAACATGCGCTATCCGGGGAGATTTATCGTTTTGGGGGAAGACGGCGAATATTTTGTTGCGATATACGGAGCCATGGGGAGGAATTCTTCGAGCTTGCGGCGGAAATACGAGAAGGAAAATGGTGGAATAAAAGCCACGCAGCTTGAAAGCGGGGGCGATGCCGAACTCTTGAACTATCAAGCAGTGAGATTTCTTGAAAAGGGAATAATTGTTGCAAATGGTTGTCAAGGAGACTACGTAAAAGCTTTTACCAAAAACACCGCGCAAGAGCAGCTCCTGGATGATCTGCAAAACGAGTTGCCCGAACCGGATAAATACAACACTCCTCGGATTACGGCAGCGTACTTTGAAAAACCATCAGAAGTTTCTGCCGCACTTCATATTGTTCGCCAAAACCAAGGAGTGGTGGAAAGAAAAGCATGGCGGGTGGAGCTCGTTTCCGGAAAGGGGATGTATATTTCTACCTACGCAGGTGATGATGTTCGTCCGGCGCCGTCCTTTCTTGGAGATCCACTTTTGGTGGATATTTCCTTCGGTTCTGCGGATATTGCAGCAAGAAGTATCTTTGACTTACTTACGCCTCCGGCCGGAGGAGAAGACTATCGCGTGGGAGTAATAGCGTGCTACAAGAAATTTGGAGAAGAAGCAAAATGCTCTATTTTAAATTGTATGGAAGATGTGCTTTGATCATGACTCTGGGGTAAAATGAAGCGCAATATGAGCAAGAAAATTTGCGTGGCGGTTTTGTTTGGTGGGAAGTCGGAAGAGCATGAGGTTTCTATCCAATCCACAAAAAATATTTTAAATGCCCTGGACAAAAAGAAGTACGAGGTGGTTCTTGTGGGGATAGGCAAGAGTGGACGATGGCTCTCAAGTGGAAACTCAAAGCTTCTTTTGCACAGTGAAAAGATTCCGAAAACTTCCGCAAAGTTTCTTGATACGGTTGTTTTTCTTCCTCAAGGAAAAGGACAGCTCGCGGAAATATCTGACGGAAAAATTGTTCGGATTTGCAGGATCGACGTAGTACTACCGGTGCTCCATGGTCCTTTTGGGGAAGATGGCACGGTACAAGGATTACTTCAAATCGCCGATGTGCCTTTTGTGGGTTCGGGTGTCCTCGGTTCGGCGGTGGGGATGGACAAAGATGTAATGAAACGGCTTCTGCGGGATGCCGGCATACCGGTGGCAAAGTTTCTTGTATACCGCAAGAGTGAACAGAAAAATATTTCATTTCAAAAAGTAAAAAAGGATCTAAGTTTGCCAATTTTTGTAAAACCGGCGAATCTTGGATCGTCTGTTGGGATTTCAAAAGTGCGCACGAAGCAGGAATTTGAAAAAGCTCTCGAAACAGCCTTTGCTTTCGATCAAAAAATTATCCTTGAAGAGTGTATTTCCGGACGTGAGATTGAGTGCTCGGTTCTGGGAAATGAAAATCCTCTTGCATCATTTCCTGGAGAAATTATTTCTCACCGTGACTTTTATTCTTAGGATGCAAAGTATGGAGATACAAATGCGACGACTTTGAAGATTCCAGCAGAGCTTCCAAAGGCGGTGGCGAAAAACATTCAAAAACTGTCTCTTAAAGTATTTGAAATTTTGAACGCCGAAGGTCTGGCGCGCGTGGATTGTTTTCTCACTGCAGACAACCGAGTTTTTGTAAATGAGATCAACACTTTCCCGGGGTTCACTTCTGTGAGTATGTATCCCAAACTCTGGGAAGCAAGCGGCATCAGCTACACCGATCTTCTCGACCGGCTTATTGCACTTGCTCTTAATCAGTTCCAAAAAAATGAAAAGATTGACAAGAAAAGTAAGTCTTGACAAATTTTAAAAATTTGTTTTACTTACGGGAGTTTTTGTGTTCCCAAACGGAAGAGGTGAAAGATGTCCGAAATTGTTGCTTTTGTACAAAAGATTGAGAATCTTGACCGGAAGGCGAGCTTCAAGGAAATTAACGAACTCTTTGTTCGTATTGGACAAATGGGTCCTGATGAATGTGTAAATTTTTATCAGGCACTTCGTTTTTTCTGTCGGTCACAAGGCCTGAAGATTGAAGATGATTTTGCAACTGATGAAGTTGCCAAGGCTCTGAGGTGCCGAATGAATGATTTAACGCGAACAGATCTTTTACTCATGCGAAAGTTCCGCGACGTTGTCGGAAGTTTTTAGATTCACCTACAGAAGGCTCAAATTAATTTTGGGCCTTTTAATTTTTTTCCTTTCCCGGAGATTCTATCTTGCGGTAAAATGAAAACAATGAAAAACCTGATCAGAAATATGCTTCTTCCTTTTGCGAGGTGGTACTGGAGAATTTTTCGGCCGAAAACTTTTGGCGTGAAGGTACTCATTTTGAATCAGGCGGATCATGAGGAGGTGTTGCTCGTTCGGCATGCTTATGGAAATAGAAAAAAGTGGAACCTCCCCGGCGGGGGATATCGACCCCGTCGGGAGACGCCGCTTCAAGCTGCCACGAGGGAAGTGCGGGAAGAGCTTGGGGTTGATCTTCTTAAAGGGGAAGTGATTGGCGAATACCGCACTTCTTTAGAAGGAAAGCGCGACACGGTCAGCTTTGTTCTTGGTACTGTTGCCGGAAAAGAAAATATTTTTCCGAGGGACGAGATTACAGAAGCTGTTTGGAAGAAGAGAAAAGAGACATATGCGGAAGAAAACATATCGGCAGTCATAAAAGAAGCATTGAAGTGTTTCGACTCTTTTGAGAAACAAAAATGAAAAAGCCGGAAAAAATTTCTCCGGCTTGCTTTTTATTGTTCCAACTTTTTGATGATTTTGAGGTACAATTCCTCCACTTTTTTCTTTCGGTTTTTCCCGGAATGCATGTAGTGATCCAGTCCAGGGGAAGCGTTGATTTCCAAGATCCAGTATTTTTCTGCCGCTTCAGAAATGTCTCCGTGGATCATAATGTCTACGCCGCAAAAGCGAAGTCCCATGTCTTTGGTGAGCTTCACCGCGAGATTTTTGAAATCAGGATGTACCCGGTCTGTGACATCAACCGCATCTCCGCCGTCGGAAAGGTTGGCATTGTCGAGCAGAAAAACGTGTTCTCCTTGAGAAGGAACGGAAAGAAAAGTTTTTCCCTCCCGGGTGAGTTTTGTGTGGATCCGTGGATCGGCAGGCTTGATGCGGACGTGCCGGCCAGAATCGTCGAAACTTTTTTGTTTTGCCTCTATGAGTTCAGCGATAGTCATTTTTCCGTCACCGACAACACTGAGCGGCAGGCGTTCATGAGCCAAAACCATTTCTTCATCAAGCACGACGATGCGGTACTCTTTTCCGGAAACCGGCTTTTGCACGAGTGCGATCCGATCAGATTTGAATATCACGCGCAGACCTCGGTAAAACTCGCGTTTGTTCTGAACGATCAAAACATCTCTCCCCTGGCTTCCGCTGTTTGGTTTGATTACCAGGGGGAAGCCGATGCTTTTCGCATACAGATACGCGTCATCAATTCTTCGATCCGCCGATCCGATGGCATCCGCCCATTCGTTTGAGAAAAAAGTTTTACTGCCGGGAACAATAGAGTATCCGAGCTTTTCCATAAAAAGATTGGCAAAATCTTTGTCCTTGGCAATCTCCGAGGCGCCTACAGGGTTGAGATCTAAGGTGTTGAACTTGAAGTAAGAAACTTTTCCATTTTTGAAGATCACCTGACCGGCCATCTTCCACTCGGGTCCAAGAAATACCCGTGCCTCGATTTGCGGTGCAATTTTTTTCAAAATATTTCCAAGTGTGCCCGGTTGATTTTTCTTTTTCATATGGATTTTGAGCAGAAATATCTCTTCAAAATAGAGCATTTGTGCATTTTGTCAATTTCCAGCGTGCTGAAGTTCCTGGTAGAATTCTTTTATGCAAATTACGAAAAATTTTTCGTTTAAAAAAATTGGGAATACTCATTACAGACTCCCGGAGCATACCGCTTCGAGAAGGAACGATTGGCCGGGCGCTCGGTTTCTCCGGTTTTGAGCCGCTGAAAAGCTATGTTGGGAAAAAAGATTTGTTTGGACGAAAAACCCGCGTGACGAAAAGCAACCTCGCGGATGCACTCGCTGCCGCTGCAGTGATGGAAATGGGGGAAGGAGATGAGCAAACCCCGCTTGCTGTGATAAAAGATGCGCTGGTTGTTTTCACCACAAAACCGCTTTCCGCAAAAGCGAAAAAGTTGTTTCTTGATCCTGAAAAAGACATTTTTGCCGGGGTGTATTTGGGAGTTGAAGGAAACTGAGCGGCTCCTTTTTGGAGCGTGGTATTATGTTTCCATGCAAGAGCTGTTTTCGGAAATATGGGAGAAATACGGCGTGGGAGAAGTGCTCATCGCGGAGAGAATCTCCAAAGGTTTTCTCAGTGAGAATTTCGTACTTTCTACTGCTTCAGGGAAATGGTTCTTGAAGCGGTATCGTCCCATGAGCGAAGCGCGTGTCAGGGAAATTCACGCGGCGAAAAAGTTTTTTCACGATGGCGGGGTTCCGGTTATTTTGCCGGTGGAGACAAAAAAAGGTGAAACATTTTTCGCCCACGAAGGAAGTTTCTATGCTTTGTTCCCGTTTGTCTCAGGGTTGCAGCCGGAACGATTTTCTCAAGAGATGACCGATGAAATGATCGTTTCCCTCGGACAAACTTTGGCTCGGATGCATTTGCTCGGGAAAGGAAGTGATCTGAAATGTGAAAGCGAAAAAGCGGATGGATGGGACAAAAAGGCATCGCTCGAAACGGCGGGAAAACTCGAAAAGGTGATAAAGAATTTGCCGCGCCAGACGGAGTTTGACGCACTCGCGTTTCAGACGATCGCTTTGAAGAAAAAACTGATCGAAGACAATAAAGTTCGCTTGGAAGACCTGAGACTTACGGCAGATCATTTGATACACGGGGATTACCATGACCAGAATGTTTTTTGGGATTCTAAAGGGAAAATTTCGCACGTGTTTGATTTTGAAAAAACGCGCTACACCCCGCGTACATCCGAGCTTTTCCGATCCGCGCTCTATTCTTTTTTTGATGAAGATACTGAAATGTCTCTTGAAAGAATACACATGTATCTTCGCGCGTACCTGGAAATCTATCCAATGAGCGATCGGGAACTTTATGATGGCTTTCTGGCGCACCGGCTGGGAGAGATTCACGGCTTTTGGATTGAGAAAGAGCATTATTTTAAAAATAACACCCGCGTGGATGAACTTTTGAAGAGCAGCTTTTTACGAATCAAATTCTTTTCCGAACGTCCGGACGTACTTGAATTTTATCTTGTGTCCGGGGTTACAACATGATAACCTTCTTGAGGTTGTACATGTTGTGCACCATTCAAATGAGAGGTTTGGCAATGAACAACTTTGCAAATTCCAAGTTTGCTACTTTTGATTTAAACATGATAAAGTCCAAACTTACACACCCTGAAGAGGGTGAAGGTTGGACAGATGCTTTTGCGAATTCTGTTGAGGGAGATTACCGTCGCTTTTTGTATTTAAACGCAAAGTATAAAAATGCGACATTGGTTCCATCAAAACTGGTCGACACTTTCTGGCATGCGCACATTCTCGATACGAGAAAGTACGCACATGACTCAGGCGACCTTTTTGGTGAGTTCTTTCACCATTTTCCTTATTTTGGAATTCGTGGAGATGACGATGAAGTGAGACATAGAGAGGCTTTTGTTGAAACTCAGAAACTTTGGCTGCGAGAGTTTGGCACTGTGCAGGATGCTCATACCGGTATTGAGTTTTCAGGAAAAGCCGCAACCTGTAAAGGGATTTGTTGTTGTGATTTGATTGCTCTTGTGAAGATCGCATAACTTGCTGCTTTAGCAGAAATAAAATTTAGATTATTCTTTTTGGCACCACATATGTGGTGCCTTCTTTTTTTGAGAATGGTTATGTAGTATATTGAACTGGAAAATTTATCACATTTTATGAATATCAAAAGTGAATTGGAGAAAAATAAATATGTCAAAAGCGTAGAACCGGTAGATTTGCGCGGTGTGCTCCGTGCCGAAGGAGGGGGAAAGAAAATTTTGGCGGAGAAATATTTGAAGGCAATTAACGTATACCGTTTTGTGTATACCGTAACGTCAAAGGAAGTGGTGGGGTACGTTTCGATACCAAAAATGAAGGAGGGAGAAAAACTTCCTTGCATTATCCATCTTCGTGGCGGAAGCGGGGAATTCGGCAGGCTCGATCCCTCGTCTCTCCCGGAAAAACTCGTGAAGTATTCGGCGGAAGGGTACGTGGTTATCGCCACTCAATACCCCGGCGTAGAGGGCGGAACGGGGAAAGATTCGTTTGGTGGGCCGGATGATATACTAAGCATCTTAAAGCTCAAAGACATTTTGAAATCTATTCCTGTTGCTGATGCTGAAAAGATTGGAGTAAAAGGGCATTCAAGGGGCGGACTGATGGTGTATATGCTTCTTCGAGAAGTGCGCTGGGTGAAGTGTGCCGTGATCAGCGGTGCGCCGGTGGACCAGATACGTGAAGCGGAAGAACGGGAAGGGTGGAGAAAGCATCAAGTTTCCATGTGGGGTGCTTCGAGAGGGCAAAGTCTTCGAAGATCGCCGATTTTTTGGGTGGGCGAAATGACGAAGAAGACACCGATACTTCTCATGCACGGATCATCCGACCGGAGAGTTTCACCCCAAAACGCTCTTCGGATGAGTGCCGCAATGACGGAAGCCGTCATTCCGCACCGGTTTCTTTTGTTTGAAGGTGCGGATCACGTTATCACTGAACACAAAGAAGAATATTTTGCACAGACGCTTTGTTGGTTTGAAAGGTTTTTAAAAAATAAAGAATTACTGCCCGATATGAAACCTCATGGAAAATAGAAGTTTTTAATTTCTTCGGGAAATTAATTTGCAGCTTAAAATTTCTTTCTGCGTATTTGTCCGGCTTTTAGAATTTCACTCTCCATTCACACAAAAATGCTGCGAGTGAAACTCACGGTTGGAAAATTGTACTTGGTGTACCAACTTGTTTCGGAGATTAAAATGGTGATCTCGGTGGGGATTGCGAAGAAACAAGCGCGTGTTTCTCGACTTCGGCTTTCTCTGGAGTGAAAACTGAATAAAAAGTTTCTCAAAATTTGCTCGACGTTTTATGTTGGAGAAGGTTCTCTGGATATTATCGACATTCCATGGAAAAATATTCTGACCCGCGTGCAACTTGAAATCATGTAAATTTATTTTGTACTTACCGTGCCAGTGAGCACGGTTTTTGTGATAATGTGCGCGGCTATGGCCTTTTCAAGTTCTGCGCGGGTGGCGCCAGCAGGCAGATCAAGTTTGGCGTCCAGTGCGGAGAGTTCAAAAATATAATGATGAACTCCAGAAGGAGGGCAGGGACCGCCATAACCGCTTTTTCCGAAATCTGTACAGCCTTCCTTTGCGTTGTCCGGTACAGAATTTTCCGGGATTTTCATGGTGTTTTGCGAAATATTCCAGATGGTCCAATGCAAAAAATCTCCCGAGGGTGCATCCGGATCATGCATGATGAGCACCAGGCTTTTTGTCCCTTCCGGCACACCGGAAATCTCAAGCGACGGGTTTATGCCTTCGCCGCGGCAGGTGTACTTTTCGGGAATCACTTCACCGTCCTCGAAGGCACTGCTGAAAAGTTTGAAATTTGTTTCCATAATGGTTTGAATTATGTATTTAAGAATAGTATAAACGATATGGAGAGATGGTGAATTTTATATAAAAATTGGAAGCAAAGACTGCAGGTATGCTTTTTCCTGGAAACAAGAGGTGAAAATTCATACTCCGTGCAAAGTATGGTGCAGTGAAGTATACTGTGGATTACTTATGGAAAAAATAAAAAATCTTTTTCAAGAAAAATATCTGCACCGGCTTTTCATCCTCGGTGTTTTGTTTAAGGCGTTTGACGGTACCGTGGAGATTCTCGCTGGAATGTTGCTTCTTTTTCCGGGGATTTTCAGAGGGATTGCGAATGCGTTTATCCGGGGCGAGCTTGTTGAAGACCCGCATGATTTTCTTGCAAATCTATTGGCACACTTTCTTCCGGCGCTTGCTCATGTTGAGTTTTTTGCAACGATCTATTTACTCGTGCATGGCGTGGTGAAAGTTTTTTTGGTTGTCGGGCTTCTACGCGGCAAGCTCTGGGCGTATCCGGCAGCGATCATTGTTTTTGCACTTTTTATTATTTACCAAATCTACCGCTATACGAACACGCATTCGTTCTTTCTCATTCTTCTTACCATCCTTGATGTTTTTGTGGTGTGGCTCACCTGGCACGAGTGGCGGCTTTTTCAGAAAAGAGGCATAAATATTTAAATTTTTTGGAACTCCTTCAACAAACGAAAAACGCGATGGAAGAAGCAAACGTCTTTTTGTGGCATAATGTAAAGCATGGAGTTTGTGAAAGAAACTAACCAAGCGAAACTTTCTGAAATTCTTGCTTCAGCTCTTTCTTCGGCACTTCGAGAATACGGACAGGTGGTGTGGCTGGTTTCCGGCGGAAGTAATATTCCACTTTCTGTTGCAGCAATGCAAAAAATCAGCTTGCAAGCGAGTGATCGGCTTGTTGTAATGCAGGCGGATGAGCGTTATGGACATTTCGAACATCCGGATTCCAACTGGTTGCAGCTTCTCCAGGCGGGTTTTGACGGCAAGCGGGCGAAGCTGATTCCTATTTTGAGAAAGGAAAATCTTTCGATCGAAGAAACCGCGCGGCGCTATGAACAAAAAATTTCTGATGAATTTCGTCAGGCCGGTTTTATTCTCGGACAATTTGGTATCGGACCGGACGGACACATTGCTGGTATTTTGCCCGGATCATCCGCAACGAAAGAAACAGGCTTGGTCGCGTTTTATCGGGAGCCCAAATTTGAGCGGATCACACTTTCGTTTGCCGCTCTTCGATGCGTATCGGCAGCTTTTGTTTTTGTCTTTGGGAAAAAGAAAGAAGCGGCTTTGAAGGATCTGAAGGAAAAAGAGTTGTCGCTTAAAGAAGAGCCGGCACAGATTTTAAAGAAAATTTCCCATGCGACGGTGTATAATGACCTTATTGGTTTCTAATAAAAATTTTTATGATGAAATTTGTTGTTGTTGGGCTTGGAAAAATGGGAATGCAGATTGTGGAGAGAGCGTGTGCGGCAGGGTTTTCTGTGATCGCTCTTGACTCAAACGAAGCAGCGAAACAAAGAGCAGAAAGTTTGGGTTCGTATGCGGCGAGCGGCCGTGAAGATGCGGTCGCGCAATTCCAAGGAGAGGAACGGGTGATTGTCTGGCTCATGATTCCCGCGGCGGCAGTAGAAGCGGAAACTCTCGCTTGGATGGAAGTTCTTTCGGAAGGAAGCCTGCTTGTGGATGGAGGAAATTCAGACTTTCGGCACACAAAAAATCGCGCAGAAAAACTTGCGCAGAAGAACATTGACATGGTGGACGTGGGGGTGTCAGGTGGGATTTTGGGCGAGAAAAACGGCTTTTCCATGATGGCGGGCGGTGATGAAGAGGGCTATCGAACAATCACTCCGCTTCTTGACGCGCTTGCTAAGCCACACGGCGGGCATCGGTATTTCGGTGAACACGGCAGTGGGCATTTTGTGAAAATGGTCCACAACGCAATCGAATACGGCATGATGGAGAGCTTGGCAGAAGGGTATGAGGTTTTGAAAGAAGGGCCGTATAAACACCTGGACTTGGCAGCGGTGGGCGAAGTCTGGCAGGCGTCGAGTGTGATCACAAGCAATTTGAACGGGCTGGTGGCAGAAATTATGCACGAAGATCAAGACCTTGGCGGAGTGAGTGGCTATGTGGCAGAATCTGGCGAGGCACGTTGGACGCTTGAGGTAGCAAAATCAGCGGGAATTGAAATGCCGGGCGTGCAGGCGGCGTTTAACGTGCGAGTGGAATCGGAAAAGGGCAAGGTAAACTACACAACGAAGCTTTTGGCAAAATTGCGGAATAAGTTTGGCGGACATGCGGTCAATAAACTGGAAAAATAAATGGAAAATACTCCAAAAACAGACTTCGAACTGAACTTAGAGCCAGCAACGATTGTCATCTTTGGAATTACCGGTGACTTGTCGCAACGAAGACTTCTTCCGGCACTTTACCACTTGTTGAGAACCAATCTGCTTCACGAAAAAACGCGGATCTTGGGAGTAACACGGCGGCAGGATTTGAAGCCGCATCACTTGCTGGACAAAGCCAAGCTTTGTGTGCTTGAGGAGGATGGGGTTTGCAGTGAAGAAATTTTTGAAAAACTAAAATCCAAGCTTGAAGTGTATTCCATGGACGCCTCGAAGCCGGATGATTATTCAAAGTTAAAAAAATACCTAGACGATATCGAAAGAGAAACCGGATTGTGCTTGAGCCGAGTTTTCTATCTTGCTGTTCCACCGGCTGTTTCGGCGCCGATTATTCACCACCTTGGTGAAAACAAGCTTAATCATGGCTGTCAAAAGCATGACGCCAAGGCAAGGCTCCTGCTTGAAAAACCGTTTGGTTTTGATACAAAAACTGCGAAAGCACTGGTAGAGGAGACCACGGAATTTTTTGATGAATCGCAGATTTTCCGCATTGATCATTATCTGGCAAAAGAAACGGTACAAAACATAGTGACATTTCGCTTTCGCAACCCGATTTTTGAAGATATTTGGGATAAAGATCATGTGCAGTCGATTGCGATTGAGGCGGATGAGAGTTTGGGTATTGAAGGTCGCGCGGATTTCTATGAGCAGACCGGTGCACTCCGGGATCTGATCCAGAGTCATTTGCTTCATGTGATGAGCGTCGTCATGATGGACAAGCCGCAAACTCTGGAGAGTGCAGATGACATGCACCAGACTCGGCTGAAGCTTTTGAAGTCTATTGAAATTGTCCCGGCGAAAAAACTCGGAAGTCGTGTACTTCGGGGACAGTATCGGAGCTACAAAGAGGAAACGCACAACGACGAAACCCACGTAGAGACTTTTGCCGCACTCAAATTATTTTCAAAAAGCAAACGGTGGCGCGGCGTGCCGATCTTTATCAAAACCGGGAAGGCGCTTGCAAAAAAACAAACAATAATAACCATTCATTTCAAGCCACCCAAAAACGATCATGACCATACCAACCGGCTTATTTTTTCTATTCAGCCAAACGAAGGGATCACTATTGATTTGTGGGTGAAAAAGCCAGGCTTTGAGAAAAAACTCGAAACAGCTGAAATGAAGTTTAGTTACAAACAAACTTTCGATGAAGAAGGCCATCCGGATGCTTACGAGCGTGTACTTGTCGATGCAATCCGCGGGGACAACATGCTTTTTGCGACTTCAGATGAGGTGATGGTGGCATGGCGGATTATTGAACCGGTTATCAGGGCATGGGCTGAGAATGGAGACGGACTCAAAATCTATGATTCCGGGTCAGAAGGTCCAGATATGAGTGTGCTCCGAGGTGAGTAAAATCAGCGGACATATTTTCACAAAAAATTTATTGGAAGGGCATTACAATGCTTGCATGACGCAAGGCCAAAAGCAGCTGCAGGTTTTTCAAACGACGCTCCAAAAAACGCACGAAATGGTGAAGGCTGTCAACGATCGTTTTTCCTGGGAAGACGAACACAAGGCGTATCTGGCGCTTCGAAGTATTTTGCAGACGCTTCGCGATCGGCTGACGATTGAAAATGCCGCCTCACTCGGCGCACAGCTTCCGATGCTGGTGCGCGGCTTTTATTTTGAAGGGTGGAAACCGCAGTCTGCGCCGATCAAAATGAATCGCGCGGAGTTTGTCGGAGAAGTAGAGCGGGTGCTTGAACCGCCCTTTGATGAAAGCACGGAAGATATTATCAAAGGCGTGCTTGCGATCGTGGAGAGCTATACCGATCCGGCAGAAATGCGAAAGATTAAAAAAACGCTTCCGAAAGATATTGTGGAAATGCTTGGTCCGTAGCAGTTTACTTTGCATTACAAATTTTATTTATCAATAATTTTAAAATGTATGCCACAAGAAGATAAAAATAAAAACCCGAAAGCGGATGATCCAGAGATGGAGAGCACTTCTGCAGACCGCCGGATGATTCCCGAGCGATCGGGAGGTTCATCATTTCGCGGTGCGCTTGATCGATTTTTTGATGACGGGTTTGAGCCGCTTGAGTTTTGGCGAAACCCGCGGGGGCTTGCGGCGCAGGTCAGTCGCAGCATGATGCCTCGCGTGGACGTGTCTGAAACCGATATGGAAGTGAAGGTGGTCGCGGACGTTCCTGGGGTGGATCCCGATGATATTGAAATTGAGGTGCACGAAAACCGTATGACAATCAGTGGCAGCACGGAAAAAGAAATGCACTCTGATGAAAAGCCGTATCGGTATGAGCGATCGTATGGGTCGTTCCGAAGAGAGTTTACGCTTCCGGCGAAAGTCGAAGAAGAAGGAATCAGGGCAACATGCAAAGATGGTGTTTTGACTATCATGCTTCCAAAGGCCGAAGAAGAAAAGAAAAAGAAAATTCGCATTGAAAGAGGGTAGCTAAAAAACGCGGGCAAGATTGCAGGCTTTTTAAGTAAATAAAAAAGAAAAAGAACCATTCAAAAATTTAAAAACAGAACCGAAGCGGGGAAACTTCTTGCGGAGCAGCTTGCCAAATACCGCGATGAGCATCCTTTGATTCTCGCACTTCCTCGCGGAGGGGTGCCGGTCGGTTTTGAAGTGGCGAAATTTTTTCATACGATGCTCGACACCGTCGTAGCGCGGAAAATAGGAATGCCCGAAAACCCGGAGCTCGGGGTGGGAGCAATCGCGCCCGGGGATGTGATCGTTTTTGACGAAGGTGCGATGAAGTTTTTGGGGTATCGGAAAAAAGATTTTGAAAAAGTCGCCAGGGAAGAAATGGAGGAAATGGATCGGCGGATCGTGCGATACCAGAGCGGGGAGTACAGTATGAACATTGTACCAAAAACGGTGATCGTGGTGGACGACGGGATTGCGACTGGAGTGACTGCCCGCGCGGCGGTCGCCTCGGTGAAGATCACGCAAAATCCGGAAAAAATAATTTTTGCCACACCGGTGTGCGCTCGGGAATCCGCGGACGTGGTACGCGGTGCGGTGGATGAGTTTGTGTGTCTCCATGAAGTAGAGCATCTCATGTCCGTGGGCGAGTGGTATGATGACTTTCCGCAAACGACGGACGACGACGTGATCGCGCTTTTGGAAACATCCAAAGAGCGGTTCTGTCTCGAGGAGGATGAAAGAAGGGAGGAGTGAAAAAAGTAATAATTACAGCAATTTTTTGATTTCTTCCAAATAATTTTTTGTCAGCTCGTGTTCAGTTTCAGGGATGAGAATGTCTCCTGGTTCTTCTTCTTTTTCACCGTACAGGATGGTTTGCTTTTCTGCTTTGTGCGTCTCTGAGAGGTTTGCTTTTATATCATCGACAAATTCACGGCCGCATAAATCGTAAAAATCTTTCAATATCTCCGGATCGGTAAAGTTATGGCGTGGAGTCATTGAAGCGAGTATTAAATACTCAACTGAGTATTTTTGTGCAACCATCCATCCCAGAACAGCGCCGAGAGAAAAACCAAAAATAGTACTTTGTGGTTCTGCTTTAAAAATTTGTTTTGAAAGCGGTTTTTTCCAGTCAATTGATTTGATGAAAACTTGGTAATTTTTTGCCCCCGCAAGTTTCTTTAAAGTTTGGTATGCTTCTTCCTCCCCGGTATCTTCCCAGCCAGCAACAATGTAGAGTGTTTTTGACATAGAATGAAAAAAAGAACGCAAGAGTCTTGTGTGTTCGTATTGTATTATGAACGAGGATGAAAACAAGTCAAAAACTATTAAAATTCTTTGGACTTGGCAGGAAGGGAAAAAAGGGTATGATGAACTCGGATGTACCCAAAAGAGGAAGATGAGATGAATGAAATTGCACGGAATGACCAAGCTCGCGCAGCATTAACCGATTTTATAGGGGAAAACTGTCAACCTTTTCGCCCGTACGCAGTCTATCGGCGAAACACCAGAAGAATCGAAGCTGTCTTTCGCGATTGCAGCACTGAAGAAATTTTTCTCGGCAGAAGTGGGGTGATCAGCATTCTGAAGGACTCACATTCTGAAAAAGTGGCCGGCGTGACGATGCGTTGTGATCTTGAACTTCTTTTGAGGGAAGAAGAAGGTGGAAGTTTGTCACTGCGAAACGCTTTGAAACGCTTTCTGAAAAAATTGATGGTTTATGATCCGGATGCGTTCAAGGAAATAATTAAAAGATACCGCGCATTGCGCCGTCTCGTGAACAAAGATCTCATGATCAAAATCTTGGACTAAGTTCCATCCAAAATAATAGATTCAATTTAAGGCTGTCTTGATGGGGCAGCCTTTTTGCAAAAGAAGAGGGTCAAAGAGCTTCAGGGATTTTGCTTTCGTCCAAGGTTTGAATTTCCGGAAGTCGCACTTTTTCTGTCTCCACACACTTCCCATACTCTTCGTAAATGTCCTCCCATTTTTCTGAGATTTTTGAAGCTTCGAATTTCTCTATCTTTTCCTTGGCATTTTCTCCCATTTTTTTTCGGGTTTCTTCATTTTCCAAGAGGAATTGGATTTTTGATGCAAGTGTTTCTGCGTCGTCATACCGCATGACAAAGCCGGTGTCTTCGGTAATGTATTCTCGGAGGCCGCGTGCATCGGCACCGACGGCTGGCAATCCCGCAGCGTAGGCTTGCGCGAGCGTGAGAGGCTGGTTCTCGGCTGTGCCGAAGATCGCAAAAATATCTGAAGCTTTGTAAAATTCCGAGAGCTGTGCGGGTTCGACAAATCCCATAAAGTGTACGTTTGCTTGGAGCGAGAGCGATCGAGTGAGCGATTTCAGCTCTTTTTCCGTGGAACCGTGTCCGGCGATCACGAACTGTACGTCAGGAATCTTTTCCTTCACTTTCGGGAGCGCGCGCAAAATCGTATCGACGTGCTTTTCCGGGGCGAGTCTCCCGCAGTAAAAAACAGTGGGTCCATCGAAATGGTATTTTTCTTTCAAAGATTTTTTCTCACTTTCGGTTGCGGGTGAAAACATTTCCAGAGAAAGCGGATTGACGATCACCTCCGCCGGAGCTTTCAGGCCCTGGCTTTGCATGTCGCGAAGAAGCCCCTGCGCGGGGGTGCTCACAAAACGGCAGTGATTGTAGTACCAAGCAACATAAGAATGCATCGAACGCAAAATCACGCCTCGCCGAAGTGAGGACGGGAAAAATTCATCGATAAACGTATGGTTGGTGCCGATGAGCGGAATGCGTAATTTTTTTGCTATTTTGATCGCTTCCAAACCGGTGCCGAAAAATGATTGGGTATGAATGATATCTGGTTTAAAGGAGTCTAAAAACTGGAGAGAACGCTCGCCTCCGACGGGGAGGACGACCCGGGATTGTCCGGTAGGGGAAAACGGCAGCGGAAGGGAGGGAAGGCGGAATGCCCGGAATGAGCGATCTTCTTTTTCTTCCTCCAAAGACCGTCCGGATTTTTGGTAATCTTTTTCCGAATACCGCGGGCCAACGTAGCGCACTTCATGCCCCCGTTTCTCAAGCTGCTTTCCGAGAATCATGATCGAATCGGCGATGCCGCTTACCTCAGGATAAAAGTTGTCCGAAAAAAAAACAATGCGCATGGTTTGGTTCTTTAGCTTTCCTGTAATTTTTCGGCAATCTCCTCGGACACTTTTTTGAAGGCGTAATAAAATCCGATGAAGAAAAGTGCGAGGATCAGCAGGCCGACTATTTTGTAATACTGAAAAAAGGTTTGGTACGAGGTGCCCATGAGATAGCCCACGAGAAGAAAGGCGAGATTTTTGGGGAGCGTGACCAAAACGGAAATAATGGTAAAAGTGCGGTAGCTGAGTTTTGAAGTTCCCGCGGCGATGAATCCCGGCCCGGGAATGAACGGTGCGATCTTGAGAATGATGATCGCTTTGATCTTGTGTTTTTCAAAAACGTGATCAAAAACTTCCATTCTTGCTTTGGTAAGCCCCACCCAGTGCCCGTGCTCTTCCAGGAATTTTGCTTTTGCTATTTTTCCGATCGAAAAGTAAAGCAGGTCCGGAATGACATCACCGAGCACCGAGATGAGAAAAACGAGGAGGAAGTTGAAGTATCCGAGCGTGATCAAAAAGCCGGCAATGGCGGTGATAATCGGCCCCTCGATGGCAGTTGCCAGAAAGAGCAGTCCGTAACCGTAGTGTATGATGTCTGGGAGTGCTTGGAAAAACATGAGTGTTACCTTGCCCAAAGCTGCATACCGAAATGTCTCGGGCGGCATTGAACCCCTTCAGTATACCATTTGGGCGATGGTATTTGAATGATCTCAATTTTCAGTGAAGAATTGACGGCATGGTACAATAAGAGGCACGTGCGTAACTTTCAAAGCGAGAGGCAGCAATGAAATTCTCAATCATATGTTTCAACTCATTCCTTTTATTAAAGCGGCGGGGTACGTCGGTGTCGGCGGGCTGGTTTTTGCCGAGTCGGGGCTTTTGTTTGGATTTTTTTTCCCAGGCGACAGTCTGCTTTTTACCGCTGGGCTGCTTGCGTCTCAGGGGTATCTGAACATCTTCATTCTTCTTGGTGTTACTTTTTTCTCTGCGGTGGTGGGCGACAGTGTGGGGTATGCGATCGGGAAAAAAGCCGGGCCGAAGATCTTTAACAAACAAGAATCCATCTGGTTTCATCCGAGTCATGTGGAGCGGGCAAACGCGTTTTTTGAAAAGTATGGCTCCAAAGCGATTGTGTTTGCGCGGTTTGTGCCGGTCGTGCGAACGTTTGTCCCGGTGATCGCCGGGGTGGGGATGATGAAGTACAAAAAGTTTTTTGTAAGCAACGTGATCGGCGCGCTCTTGTGGGCGGTTGGTGTGGTGTGTGCGGGGTTTTTCCTTGGGCAGGTGTTTCCAAACGCCGAGCACTATCTGCTGCCGATCATTATTTTCATCATCGTACTTTCGTTCTTGCCGGCTCTCGTGCACCTCTGGCGTGATGAAAGCGCCCGAAAGCAATTGGTAGAAATGTGGAAGAGAATGATGAGTCGGAAGAAGTAAAAATTAGAGTTAAATTGGAGAAAGCAAAATTTTAGATTATCGTACTACGTTTCCGCATGATGTAAATCTGTTTCACTGCCGAAAGAGGACTAATGGTTTTAAAGATTTCGATCATCATTCTCGTATCAGCTCTTACTCCTTTTATCCAGCCATATTTCCGATATTTGTATGGACTGGAAACGTTTTTCCACCGAACGATTGCGATATTGCTTTTTTGGTCTATTAGCAACTTGTTGAAAAAAACCTCAAGAGCGAATCCGGATAGATGTTCTATATTTGCCATATGATGATCAAAAAAAGAACGAGGAAAGACTCTCTCGCCTGAAATATAGTCTATTCCGATAATGCGCCACACAAGTGGAGCGTTTCCGCGTAAGCTTATACTCACATCGACCTTATTTTTTATGACCGGCTCGATAAGAAGATCAATATCAGAAGGAGTGAGACCAGTGAGATCTGCGTCTAACAAAAGAATAAAATCTCCGGAAGCATTTTGAATACCATGGTACACCGCTTTGCTTTTTCCCTCGTTTTTTGAGTGAGAAAGAAGTTTGACATGAGAAAATTTTTTTACAACTTCTGCGGTATTATCTGTAGAACAGTCGTCTACTACAATAATTTCTTTTATATAAGAGCTTTTTGAAACCGTCTGCAAAACGATACCGATACGGGCTTCTTCGTTGTAGGCGGGGATGATGCAGGAAACGTTCTTCATAGTTCTTTTTCTTTCACTTTTTTTCGGAGGAAAAAAATAATTACTGCTGCTATCGTGATTAAGCCAATAATAAGAGTTGCTGTTTCAATATCTTTGTTGATTTTATTGTATGCATATCCGAGATAGTAACCAATAACAATAAAAAATAATGATTTTGGAATTGTGCCAAGGAGATTGTACCATAAGAATTTTGAAAGAGGCATTTTTGCAACCCCCGCAGCGATAAGAATAACAAAGCCCGAAGCATGGGTAAGCTTACCAAAAAGAAGCGTTCTCCCTCCCTTTGTTTGAAATCGTTTCTCAAGCTGTTTCATGTGTTTTTCCTGAGATTTAAAATATTTTTGAAATATTTTTTCTCCCCACCACCGTCCAGGCGCATAATGAAGCACATCTCCCACGAGGTCTGCCACAACAACCACCGCAAGAACAAGGTAAATATTAAAAAAACCCTGAAGTACCAGAAAACTTGCAATAACGGAAATAATGGGTCCTTCAATCACGGCGATCAAGAAAAGAAGGACATATCCATAATGTTGGAGTAGAAATATGGTAGTATCAAGTGTTGGCATCACGGTCTCAGTATACCATCTCCTCCGCGATGAAACCGCTCGGAAGCAGCTCGCCGAGGTGTGGAGGAGGGTGAGGAGTCGGAAGAAATAAATATACAAAATTCAGTACACTCACTTCAAATTAACTCCGCTCATATTCAAAATTTCCTTTGCTGGTTTGCGGGTTAGTGTAAGAACAGTTTCGTTTGGTTTTTTCTCCAAGGCTTTTTGGATGATATAAAAACCTACAGAATATCCAAGCCATTTCGGAATTTCTGAATTGACTCCGTGGAACCATTCTGGGTAATTGCACGGCTCTGCGGGGTTCGAGCATTTTGTTTTTATAAGTGAAAGATATTCCTGAATAATTTTCTCATTAACGAGAAGCCATGGAGGAGCATATCTTGTCCATTGTTCCTTTTCAAAAGCGCCTGCCAATCCTTCGGTGACAAGAAGTTCTTCAAGTGTTTCTCCAAAACCTTGTGTTTGCCATCGTTTGAGATGATTGAATTCGTGGAAAATCGCTCCAGGTACTCTTGTTTCTAGTATCTCCTCGGCTGTGTGTTTTTTTTCGGTCATATCGATAGAAATTTGAACCCAATCTTCTGTGGGTGTGTACCCCCCCTCTCCGGTTTCAGAAATTGTCCAGGAAGCTTTTGGGTACACTGTTACATTCACCGGAAAAGTTAAATCAAGCAGAGAAGCGGCTTGATTACTATAATTTTCCACAATCTTGTGAAGTTGCTTTTCTTCTTCTTTTCTTAGCTCGGAAGTGTGAAGAATATGGACATATATATTTTTTTGATTCATACAAAAATTTTATAGGAAAAAATTATTTACTCAATTAATTTTTTTTGTTAAGGTTAATTAGGATTAATACTATAACCGTATGCTTTATGAATAGAAAAAATATTTGGAAGGGAACCAAGGTTTATTTGATCTATACATTTGTATTTTCTATACTTCTTGTCCCTGCAACGTACGCAGTTTCTGTATATGCCGTAACTTATCCAAGTCGGGGACTTTTTAAGATGAGCCTTAACAAAACTGTGGACCGTGGACAAATTGGAATGTCATCCACACGCTCTTATGACTCAGATATTATTGCTGCTTATTCAAAAGTTCAAAGTTCCACGACCGGATACTCTCAAATGCCTTCCAGTATTTGGCCAAATGGTTATGACATGATTCAAAATAACTGGACGGGAACATGGAATAATTATGTGGACATTATGTTTACCTGGAAAGACAGAACAGGGGATTCTGTTGGAGAGACTTATTCTTATGCAGAACCAAGTAGCTGGTGCACATTTTGGGGTCAGTCATATCCGTGTGGCAATTATTCAGTTATACAAATAGACACTACGCGGTGGGCAAATTATGGAGCAGGTTCTCTTAGACAGCGTTTGATCGAACACGAAACTGGACACGCAGTAGGTATGTACGACTATTGTAGTTCGGATAGTATCATGAATAACGGTGATCCATCTTGCAATAATGGAAAATGGACAGCGGTAATGTATTACCAACCAATTGATCGAACCAACACGAGTGCTGTTTATCAATAGTAATTACTACTTAACATATAGAAAGTATGCAACACTTACTCTTAAACAAGAATAAATTTATTATTGCTGGATCTCTCATCAGTGCTCTTGTATTAACCTTTACAGTTATTTCTCCCGCTCTTGTTGATGCTCAACAAGATATGCTTACTCAAACAAATTGTGCAAATCTTCAGTACCCCTCAAAAGAAGAACCAACTATTCTTACTGACACGGAAACGGGTCTTATAAATATTAGTTATACAGATTCAAGCGGCACAAAAAAACAAACGCAGTTAAATTTTAAAAAAGATAATCCTGATAAATGCTCAAATCAGGGCAGAAGAATCTTAACGGATGTAAAGGAGTACCAAGCAAAGTACAACTCCGATATGTGTAACGAAATGACCGAAATCGTGGAAGGTAAGAAAGCAATGCCTGTTTTGGATGAAAAACGGCCAACCATGGATCAAGCAAAAGCTTTTCAGAGGTCAATTTGTGCAATGAATGCTCAAAATGGTAAATAATTCTGTATTTATTTCAGAAAATGCAGATAATGAACAGAAAATATATTTTAGGTTTCCTTATTCTGGCCATACTTGTTATTACTGGAGGAGTTTATATCTGGAAAATCTCTTTTGTTCCTGAAGCAAAAAATCAGCTACCGGGCAGTTTGCAAAAAGCTGTTTCTCAGGTTGAAAAAGCGGGCACTCCGGAAGTGGGTTCCGACTGGAAACCATATCAGCCCAAAAAGCTCCAGCTTACTTTCAAATATCCACCAAATCTGTTGATCCAAGAAACATCCGACGGAATTCATATTTATGCTAATACGCCGGAAAATCGGGCGTTCATTCAAAACCCGAGCGAATACGAAGGAAGCAGACCAGGGATGTCTTTTCGTCTTATCGATTCCAATCAAACTCCGGAAGATTTTGCACAAAAATCTTTTCCAGATCAACCCAAAGCAACGGTTACTTTGTTTGGAGGAAAAGCACTCGTGCTTGCCGGGCAGGGAATGGATCAGTGGGATATGATTCTCTTTTCGCACGATCACGCTTTGTACCAAATAACGATTCAGTATGCATCTTTGAATGACCCGGCGCGGAAAACTTTTTACGGCATTCTCTCAAGTGTCCATTTTCTTCAGTGACTCAAGTGAGCCGGATGGAAAAGTTCGATTTTGGGGCTTGTAAACAGTGTGGACAACGAAAGAAAAGAGAGTACTATAGAGGTTTATTTTAAAAAATTTACCTGTTTTTTATTTCACCACTATGAAAACGGCACTGAAAAAGACGAAGATTGTAGCCACGATCGGTCCGGCGACGGAGAGCGAGGAGATGCTGACGAAACTTATTCAAGAAGGACTCAATGTCATTCGCTTGAATTTTTCGCACGGAGATTTTGCCGAGCATCAGCTGAAACTGGATAACGCCCGAAAAGCTGCGAAGAAACTTGGAGCACGGGTGGCGATTTTGCAGGATCTTTCCGGGCCAAAAATCCGCATTGGTGATTTCTATCAGGACCGCGTGCAGCTGAAAAAGGGAAGCACATTTACTTTGAAAACCGAAAAAATCACCGGCAATGAGCAGGAAGCGTATGTGAACTACCCTACGCTTCCAGAGGAGGTTTCCAAAGGACAGATCATCATGCTCGACGACGGGAAGAAGCAGCTCGAGGTCACGAAGGTTGGGAAGGGGTTTGTGGAGACAAAAGTCCTGGTCGGTGGAGACACGAAGGGACGCCGCGGGGTGAACATTCCCGGAGCGAATCTCTCCATTAGTGCGCTCACGGAGAAGGATAAAAAAGATATTGCTTTTGGGGTGAAGAATGACGTGGAATTTTTTGCACTTTCTTTCGTACGGCGGGTTGGCGATATCGAAGAACTGCGGGCGATCCTGAAGCGGAAAAAGTGCGACGCACACATCATCGCAAAAATCGAAACACAGGAAGCCGTGGACAACTTCGAAGAAATTCTCACGGCGGTGGATGGTGTGATGGTGGCGCGAGGAGACCTGGCAATCGAAGTTCCGGCGGAAAAAGTTCCGCTCATTCAGAAGCGGATCATTGCATTGGCAAACGCGGCGGGGAAACCAGTAATTACCGCAACACAGATGCTTGAGTCGATGATCCATTCTCCGGTACCGACACGCGCGGAAGTTTCCGATGTGGCAAACGCGATCTACGATGGGACGGACGCAGTGATGCTCTCGGAAGAAACCACCCTTGGAGAATATCCGCTTGAAGCCGTAAAGGTGATGGCGCGGGTGGCCAAGGAAACTGAAGAGAGTTTTTTTGATGGGGTGGCGACAAACGAGACAAACGAAATGGACCTTGAAGGAGTTCCGGTGACCGATTCCGTAACGGCTTCGGTAGTCAACACGGCGAACGAAGTGAATGCAAAGACGATCGTGGCACTCACGGACAGCGGTCTGACCGCGCGGATGATCTCGCGATACCGTCCAAAAATGCCGATCCTTGCGCTCTCTGGAAGCGAAAAAACCTGCAATCGCCTCGCGCTTTCTTTTGGATGCTTTCCTGAAAAGGTGGAGCGGTTTGGGGACTTGAAAAATGCACTCGAAGTGGTGCGCCGGGAATGTGTCAACCAAAAACTGGCAAGTCGGGGTGACAAAGTCATCGTCTCCGCCGGTGTTCCTTTTCACGAAAAACAGTCTGTCAAAACTAACATGCTGGTGGTTTTGGAGATTTAGAAATTTTTCTTGTTGATTATTTTATAGCAAAAAACAACGCTTTCGTACGAAAGCGTTGTTTTTCCATGAAGGCCGGATTTTTAGAATTTTTCTTTTAAGCTTTCTGAGTAACGTTTCAGTCCAACAAAAATCACGAGCAAGAGCATGAGTGCAAGAATTTCGTATTTCAGAGAATTCTTCAGAGAAAATGGAAATGCACCAGAAGCGGCGACAAGCATGGCGGTCGTGGTGCTTTTGGTTTCGGCAGGATTCGCGCATATTTCTGAGTTGAGGTGCAATGCGTAAATCAATCCGGCGGGGTTGGTGTAGGGAGAAGCTCCTGTCCGGTAGAAATATTTTGCATTGGTCACTTGAAATGTAATGGTGTTTTTGCCGGAGTGAAACAGAGAAGAAGAAATTGGGAAAGTCCTGATGGTTTTAAAATTATCTTCACCTGATTCAGACGCCACCTGATTGCCGTTTACAGAAATCTTATAATAATCATCCCCGGCAATGGAGAGCGTTCCGGAAGTTACGGCACCTTCAAGCGTAAAATCTTTTTGAAACACTACCGTATCTTGAACCTGTGGGTCTGTCACTAAGTACGATTTCCAAATCCACTGCGCGCCGGGGATTTTTGGCCACAAAGGACTCCGGTACGCCAAGACCGCACTTTCGCCTCCGGCAATAGAAGTGGACGGGTTGCTTACCAGGGTTTGGTTGGTTTGCGTGCAATTCTGATTCGCAAGCGCACTGAAAGGTATGCTGCTGAAGAGCATGCTTACCAAGAATATGGCAAATGATGCCATGGGGAGGGTTCTTACTTTCATAGTGAAATTCTTATTTTAAGGTTATTGCTACCATGCTTGGCTAGACATGTCAACGTTGACTGAACCAAGACCGGGCATCAATCTTTTGACTTTAGAGAGAGTGTATGTTAGACATCCATTATGGACGAAGTTTACCCAGAAATGTATGTTCCTGTGTCAGAAACGATCCCGACGGAGATTTCAGGGTCTCGAATTCGTGAACTTTGGTTTAAAATTTCTGTTATTTTTGTTTTACTTTTTTGTACCTTCAACATTTTCATATTTGGGTATTTTATTTTTCTCGGGCTGTCATCCTTCTTTTACCGAGCTATTACCGTCTTTCTACTTCTTATCTTTTTTTCAAATATCGGCGCGAAACTGTCTCTTCTGTTAATCACCGCTGGAGAATATGAAAACTTCTAAAACCATCAGTGTACAAAAATTCGTAGTATACAGCGGGTTGTATCTTCTGACGTTTGGTATTATTTTTTTTACGTTTACCCTTACTCCGCGGCAGAGTTACAATTTTCACATTCTTCGATTGCTCATCATTTTTTGTTCGGTCGTGCTCCTTTCAAAATATTTTTTCTACATGGTCATTAGTCCGTGGCATGATGTGGTGGTTGCTTACAAAAATAAAAGAAACTACAACGGGAAATACTACCAACCCCTTGTTTCGGTGATGATCCCGGCATGGAACGAGGAAGTGGGTTTGTTGAATACCGTGAGAACATTGCTCCGAAGCGACTATCGAAATGTGGAACTGGTGATTGTGAATGATGGATCCACCGATCGGTCACACGAATTTATGATGAGGTTTCTTCAGCGATATGACGCAGAGATTCCGGAATCTCCCGATAAAATACAGATTGTTTATCACTACAAAGAAAATGGTGGAAAGGGAGAGGCACTCAACACCGCCATAGCGCTTTCGCGTGGAGATATTCTCTTGTCGATCGATGCGGACTGCGCCGTGGGAAAGAGCACGATCGGAAATTTTGTCCGGCATTTTGCTGATCCTGAGGTGATGGCTGCGGTGGGGAATGTGCGGGTGGCGAACACGAAAAACATCATTGAGGTGGTTCAGTACATCGAGTTTCTTTTTTCGTTTTATTTCAAAAAGGCGGAGTCTGTGATGAACACCATCTACATCATCGGCGGGGCGGCGGGTGCGTTCCGGCGAGAGGTGTTTGAACAGCTTGGTCCCTACAATACCAAGAACATCACTGAAGATATTGAGCTTTCCGTACGGATTCAAAAAGCGGGAATGAAAATCGTGTATGCATCTGATGCACTGGTGTATACTGAAGGGGCAAGCAAGCTTCGGGATTTGAAAAAGCAAAGGCACCGGTGGAAACGCGGGCGATTTGAAACTTTTTTTCTCCACGGCGATCTTTTTTTCAGCACGGACAAAAGGCACAACAAAATTCTTACCTGGATTATTTTGCCGCTGGCATATTTCGGAGAATTCCAGCTTGCTCTGGAACTTCTTTTCGTCGCATTTCTCTATGTGTATTCGATTTTGACGAACGACTTTTCGTCTTTCATTTCAGGAATTATTGTCGTGTGTTCTATGTTCTTGGTCCAGACGCTCTTTGAAGAAAAAATAAACAGAAAGTATTCTCTCTATCTTCTTTCTCCGATCGGCTGGCTGCTTTTTTATGTTTCGACTTTTGTGGAGGTGAGCGCGTTGCTGAAGTCCGTGTGGGGTCTTCTGAGAAAGCAGGAAATTAAATGGCAAAGATGGCAGCGCCACGGTATTCAGTAAAAAAATGGAAATTAAAAACAAGCACGTCATTACCATCGGTTTCCTTCTTTTTCTGTTGGTCTGTACTTCGGCTGCTTTGTATGCCGCTGCTTTTGCAGGAAAAAACAATCTTGAATACGGTCTCTGGGTCTGGGATTCGCCGATTCAGATTTCT
Source organism: Minisyncoccota bacterium (assembly GCA_035708305.1). Taxonomy (GTDB): domain Bacteria; phylum Patescibacteriota; class Minisyncoccia; order Phycocordibacterales; family DASSSU01; genus DASSSU01. The sequence goes on from DASSSU010000030.1 coordinate 61,718, forward strand.
CAAAAATACCAAAGCACGGTACTTTCGACAGCCACCTCAAACGGAATGAACGTTCTCTATGTAACGATAGATGACTATTTGGATATTGCGGAATTGCCTGATGGTACCGATAAAAGCCAAAAGATTGCGGCGTATATGAATGCTTTGCAGAGGCTTGTTTCTGCGGCAAACGCCAGAGGGATTTCTGTTGATGTGGAAGCAGGTTGGCGGGATTGGGGTGAAGCAGATCAGCAGTACAAAGCTATGGATATTATTGATTTTGCAGAAAAGTACAACGCGACTCACGGAACGGCAAAGATCCGCGGCGTTCAGTTTGATGTAGAATCTTACCTTCTTCCGACGTACGAAGGCGACAAAGCGCTTATTTTGGAACACTTTGTTCAGTTTGTTGCTGCCGTTACTGCTCGGATGGGGACAGACGATTTGAGGTTAAGTGTGGTGGTGCCACATTTTTATGACGACCAGCAGAATTGGACCCCCGCTATAACGTACGATGGCCAAACGACATTTACTTTCAACCATGTTTTGCGAATTCTTGATACGCGGCCGGGAAGTTCCATCATCGTTATGGCCTATCGCAACAAAGCACAGGGAAGTGATGGTGCAATCCAGCTTTCTCATACGGAAGTTGAAGAAGCTTCGGCGTCTCCGCATGGTACCAAGATCATTGTCGCCCAAGAAACGGGAAATGTTCCGCCGGCATACGTAACGTTTTATGGAAGAACAAAAGCATATTATCTGGAACAGGTTCAAATGATCCGCAAAAAGTTTGACGGAGAGAAAAATTTTGGCGGCATAGCGGTTGACTATATTGATCCGTTTTTGCAATTGAAATAAAGTGGTATACTGGAAGCATTATGAATACCATATTATTTTTTCATATTATCGTCGCACTCTTGAGTTTGGTATCCACCGCGCTTTTGTATGTTCGTCCGTCGGTGAAAAAAATGCGCGTTTCGGAGATTTTGGTTGCTTTGACCGTCGCTTCGGGAACGTATTTGATCCTCGGCATGAACGGACAGATCCTCGGAACATGCCTCATGGGGCTCGCGTACATCGCTGTCACGCTTTTTGGGATTGTCGCTGCTCGCAAAAAAATGCTTGCCGCAGAAGTGCGATAGTCTCCTCAAGTTAAGAAAAATTTAAAAAAACAAAAGCCGCTTTTCCGGTTTCGGAAGGCGATGCTGAGGACCTGCAGCCTTGAAAGAAAGGTTGTGGAAAGAAAATATTTCTGTAAGATAAAAAACTTCAGAAACTCTCAATTCTGTAAATCAAAACACGTATGAAAAAGACGGAAACAGTTTTGGGAACGAAGCTTATTTTAGGCTTGTACTGGCACGAGATAAGAAAACATCCCTGGTATGTCCTGGGAATTTTTCTCATGGCGCCGCTCGCCGCTTTCTTGAACAACTTCGCGGTTACGTATATCACTGCAGGGGTGATCGACAAACTCAGCCGGACGGGGATGGTGCCACTCCATCAAGTGTGGCCGACGTTTGGAAATTCCATCTTGCTGTTGGTCGGCGCGGTGGTCTTGGGTGAGCTGATCTTGTATCGACTGCTCACGTATCTCGTTTGGAATTTGGAGATCAAAGTGGATTTCAATCTCTACTTGCGATGCTTTCACCATCTTTCTCACCAAAGCGCGCAATTCCATGCCAATGAATTCGGCGGCTCTCTTGTTTCGCAGACCAACAAATTTGTCGGCGGGTATTCGTCGCTTTTCGATACGTTGGTTTTCAATGTTTTCCCGTTTTTCTACTCGCTCGCTTTTACGCTTATCATTCTGGGCGTTCGGGTGCCGTTTTTCGCGCTTGGACTCGCAGTGATTTCAGCGGTGTTCATTGTGTTTAACTTTCTCAGCTACGGAAAAGTAAAAAATCTCAATGAAATCGAATCCGAAGCGGGCAACAAACTCTCCGGCCATATTTCCGACACCATCACCAACATTCTTGCGGTAAAAAGTTTCGGCGCAGAAGACCGGGAGCGGAAAAGCTTTGAAGACTACAACCGCAAGGCGATGCGAGCATCGAAAGAGGTCATGATCGCGCAAATCCTTCGCGATGTAGGGTTCGGTCTGGCGCTGGTGGCGCTAATCGGATTCATGTTTGTTTCGATCCTCTATGGGCAGGCGCTTATGAGTATCAGTATCGGCACCATGATTTTGATGCTGACGTACAGTTTGAACCTGTTTGATCAGCTGTGGCGGATCAGCTATATCACTCGCGCGTATAATCACGCGTATGGCAATGCGCTTCCGATGGCAAAAATACTTTCAACGGAAAGCATTCTTCAGGATCCGGAACAGCCGGAGGAGGTGCGAATCCAGAAAGGAGAAGTCACATTTGAAAATATCTCTTTCACGTATACCGAAGAGAACGAAGCGGTCTTTCGGAATTTTTCCCTCTCCTTGAAGTCGGGTGAAAAAGTGGGACTCGTGGGGTACTCCGGTTCTGGGAAGTCCACACTTACCAAGCTGCTGTTGCGTTTTGCGGATGTGGAGCGCGGAGCGGTAAAAATCGATGGGCAGGATATCCGGATGCTCAAACAAGCGGAGTTTCGAAAGTCCATCGCGTACGTTCCGCAGGAGCCGCTTTTGTTTCATCGGTCTATTAAGGAAAACATTTCGTATGGAAAGACGGATGCGGCGGACGAAGAAATCTACGAGGCGGCGAACCGTGCGCAGGCTCTGGAATTTATCAAAGGTTTGCCGAGCGGTTTTGATACACTCGTTGGCGAACGCGGAATAAAACTCTCGGGCGGTCAGCGTCAGCGCATTGTCATTGCCCGAGCGGTTTTAAAAAATGCGCCGATTTTGGTTCTTGATGAGGCAACCAGCGCATTGGACTCGGAAAGCGAACATCTGATTCAGAAGGCACTCCGAGAACTTATGAAAAACCGCACCGCGCTCGTGATTGCACACCGTCTGAGCACGATCCAGAAAATGGATCGGATTGTCGTGCTTGAAAAAGGAAAAATCGCGGAAGAGGGTTCGCATGAAGAGCTGCTGGAAAGAAATGGTATGTACGCAGCTATGTGGAAAAGGCAGTCGGGCGGATTTATCGAGGAATGAGGAATAAGGAAAAAAAGGGGGGATTTTTTGTCATCATAATCTTCGGTTTCGGGAAATTTTCGGCAGATGCTAAAATATCGGCATGATTGATCGGGAAGTAATTCATTTCATCCGAACCAAAACCGAAGAGGGTTGGACGCGGGAACAAATCGCCAAAAGCCTGATCAAAGGTGGCGGCTGGAATCGGCAGGACGTGGACGAACACTTCGCGTTTTTTGAAAGCGGCGGCCAGAGTCTTTCGGAACCAAAGATTGTAGAGGTGAAAAGGCGGAGCAACAAAATGCTGTACGTGAATCTCGGTATTTTTGTAGCATATACAGCACTTGCGATTGTTTTCGGGTCAAATGAAGATGCGACTTTGAGTATCTTTGAACATTTTGCGATCATCCATCTGGTGATGTTTGTTCTCTATTTTTTCATGCAAAAAGTTTCAGAGGATATCGAAGCGAAAAAAAAACGGAGGTTTGGAGTGACAAAACTCACGAGATCACAGAGTGGCACCACAGTGATTTTTATCGTACTTTTTGTTCTCGCGTTTTTTGCTGTGTTGCTTTCTTTTTGGCTTCATCCGCTGCCGTAATTTTCCAGAAAGTTTATGTGGATACGAGACTTTGGAAGATGCAAAAATTTGGTATTCTAAAGGAAAGAGCTTTTTGGCTCTTCTTGTTTAAAAATTTTAATATGAAAAAAATACATTTTTTTATCTCAGCTATTTTGTTTCTTTTAATGGTGACAAGCGCCAGTGCTTTCAGCGGAAATGCGCATGGAGCGCTTGGTTTGAATGTGTCTGCAACGAGTTCTGCTGATCTCCACGCGAAAGCTCTGCCGGTTGCAGTGGAGGCAAGCACCACTGCTGGAGCAAATCTTTCTGTGACAGGAAACGCCACATCCGAAAGCCGCTCTCATGGTGTGCAGGGTGAAGACATGCGGACTGAACACCGGAGCGCAACTGGCACCGAGCACGCTAAGAACGGAACCAGCACCGAAGAAGCAACTACTTCTGTGAATATGCATGCGACGAGTACCGGGAAAATGACGAGCGAACTTCACCGCAGTGCTGTCGCTTTGGTGGTGGCGAATCTTAAAGAAGTTGCCGGTAAAGATGACAAAATCGGTGCGGAAGTGAGTGCGGTAGCCGAAACTCAAGAAGTTTCAAACGACCGCATGTCCGGTGCGATGGCCAAGGTGGAATCCCGCGGAAAGTTTAAGACATTTTTGATTGGATCGGATTATAAAAATCTGGGGATAATCAGAAGTGAAATTGTTACAACGAATAATTCCATCGACCAGCTGAAAAAAGCGGAAGAAAAAACAACTGATCCGGAAGTGAAGGCGGATCTGCAGACGCAGGTCGAAGCTTTGATCAAAACGCAGACAGAAACAAATGCTTTTGTTCAGGCACATGAAGATTCCTTCAGTCTCTTTGGCTGGCTGGTGAAACTCTTCAGTTAATTTTCTTCATTCAAGTTCTTGCAAAAAAGTGCGCTTGCCGCGCTTTTTGTTTTTTACAAAAAAAAGCAACGCAGATACTGCCTGGACGGAGTGGGGGAAAAGGCATATACTCTTTTTGCCATGGAAAAAAGCGACGCGGAATTGATTGCGGCTTACTTAAACGGAGAAGAGGAAGCGTTTGCCGCTTTGGTGGATCGATACGCACCGCATGTTTTCCGCTTTATTTATGCACTCACGCATCACGGTGAAGAATCCGATGATCTCACTCAGGAAGTTTTTGTAAAAATCTGGAAAAACCTCTCCAAGTTTAATCAGGAAAAAAATTTCCGAAGCTGGGCGTTTGCGATTGCCAAAAACACAGTCATCGACTGGTCGCGAAGGAAAAAAGTTGTACTTTTCTCGGATTTGGATTCTGCCACACAGTCTTTTGAAAGCACGCTCTCTGACGGGGCTTTGCCTGAGGATTTCTTGGAGAAAAAAGATCTTGCCGAAAGTGTAAGGCAGGTGATGGGAAAGCTCTCTTCGCAGAATCAGTCCATTTTCTTTTTGCACGTGATGGAAGGAAGGACTTTTCAAGAAATTTCCGATCTACTCGATATGCCGATGAACACGGTAAAAAGCCTGTACCGAAGAATGCTTTTGGCATTTCGGAAAAACGTTTCCTGATCTTGTATTTGTATTTTGCACCAATTTCGCACTCCAGATCCGTATTATTGGCATGCGGAGAAATGAAAGAAGTATTCCGGATGGCCTCACCCTGCGAGTGGTGGCGAGAATCAGACGCGAAGAACATCGCCGTTTTCGAAGGAAAATGCTTGCTTTTGGCATCGGATCTGCTGCTGCGCTTGGCGGAACGGTCTTTTTTGGTATGCGTGTTTTTACGCTCTTATCTCAGTCTGGATTTTCTCAATATTTCTCGCTTATTTTTTCCGACGGTCCCGAGATGGCAATGTACTGGAAAGAGCTTGTGCTGTCTTTGGTAGAATCACTGCCGATGCTCGGGATCATTGTGTTTCTCGCACTCTTGCTTGCATCGGTGTGGATGGCAGCGGGCTTGATCGTGAACGCGCAAAAATTTGCACATTCTTAAAAATATTAAATTTTTTCCATGAACCTGAAATTTCCGAAATTCTCTTCTCCGTCAGTCCGTGTTTCAGAAACCGCACGCGGCATCATGATCGGTCTGGTGGTGGCTATTTTCCTTTTTGCGCTTTTTCAGTTTGGTGTTTTTGTCGGCTATCAGAAGGCACACTTCAGCGGACGCTTGGGAGACAATTACCGAAAGAACTTTGAAAATGCACACCAGGGCGATCCTGGAGACTTTTTTGGTGGTCGCATGCTTCCGGGCGGTCATGGTGCTTCCGGTGAAATCGTCAGCATTGCCTTGCCAAAACTTGTTATTGCTGGCCCAAACAATCTGGAAAAAACGGTTGTGGTGAATGACGAAACTCTTGTTCGAGAATTTCGCAACGCGATAAAAACATCGGACCTGAAAGTCGGCGATCATGTTGTGGTACTGGGAACGCCTGACGATCAAGGACAGGTGAACGCAAAATTCATTCGGGTTATGCCGCCACCCTCAGTTCCACCGACTGCACCGGAAGGGAGTTCTTCACGATCGTCTGTACAAGCACAAACGCTGTTACCGACAAAATAAAAAAATAAAAAAATCACTACTCTATTCAACTCATGAAAACACTTTTACAAAAAACGAAACTTTGGATTCTTTCTCATAAAAAAATCGTTATTCTGGCGCTGGTGGTTATCATTGGCACAGGATACGGCGCTTCAAAAGTTTTGGGAAGCGGAACACCGGCAACGAAATATGTCCTTGCTGCCGCTACCCGCGGCACTATCATTTCGAGTGTGACTGGCAGTGGGCAAGTTTCTGCACAGAATCAGGTGGATGTAAAAGCCAAAGCCTCGGGAGAAATTTTGAGTCTTCCTGTCCAAGCAGGCGAAACGGTGGGGGAAGGCGCGCTTCTCGCTTCACTTGATCCTGGCAGTGCAGCATATGATTTGCAAACGGCAAAACTCTCTTACGATCAGCTTGTGACCGTTGATCCAGACAAGCTTCGAAGTGCACAAGATTCTTTTTCTGATGCCAAGCAATCGCTCTCAGATCAGGAGTTGAGCGATCGTGCAACGCTTGAAAAGGCGGTTACGGATTTGTCTGACACCATGACCAGCCTGGATGAACTCTATCACAAGGGCGATTATTTGGGTGCGGAAAGTTTCCAAAATCCTGATTTTGACCAAAATGCTCACACCCTTCGCGATGGGGCGCAACAAGACTGGTGGACTGCCGAAAATATGTTAACCGCTCTCCAGGCGAAATCTTCTTCGGTGAATGCAAACACGAGCGATGAAGAAATTGAATCATTGCTTGAGCAGGCGGATACAGTAGCGGCCTCGGTGGCAGAGGCGGCCAAATCCGCAAAAGATGCGGTAGCGTATGCGCGAAGCAGGGATGAACACAACAAAACCGCAGCGGACAGCGCTTACACGAATGCTGTTTCACTTTCATCGACTGCAAACGGTATTGAATCCACGCTTGCTTCAGCGAAAAAGTCACTTACGGATGACAAAAGTGCGGTGGTAAATGCGCAGGATAGCCTTGCGGAAGTACAGGCGGGGCCAGATGCGCTTGATCTTCGTTCGGCCGATCTTTCAATTCAGCAAAAAGAGGAAGCCCTTGCGGATTATACCGTCCGCGCGCCGTTTGGCGGACTCATTGCGGAATTAGACGTGAAAAAAGGCGATACGGTTACGAGTGGGACCACGATCGCTACCATGATTACCAAGCAGAAAGTAGCGAATATTTCTCTGAGTGAAATCGATATTGCGAAAGTGAAGGTCGGGCAGAAAGCGACACTCACGTTTGACGCACTTCCGGATCTTTCTTTGACCGGAACCGTGGCAGAAGTCGATCCGATCGGCGCGGTCAGTCAGGGTGTGGTGAGCTACAGCGTGCAGATCACGTTTGACGCACAAGATCCGCGTATTCAGCCGGGCATGAGCGTTACGGCTGCGATCGTAACCGATGCAAAGCAGGATGTGGTGGAAGTTCCGATCAGTGCGGTACAGACGCAAGGGGGAACAAGCTATGTTGAAGTTCCGCAGGGGAATGTTTCAAACGCTTCCGGCAGCGCTTTGGGCGGTGTTGCTCTTTCAATACCTCCGAAAAGAGTAATGGTTACCACCGGAGTTTCCGACGATACCTCGATTGAGATCATCTCAGGATTGAACGCGGGTGAAGAATATATCGCACGAACGATCGCAGCTTCAAGTGCGGGATCAGCCTCGAAATCATCCACTTCTCAGTCGGCACCGAGCTTGTTTGGTGGTGGGGCGGGGGCGGCCACGTTCCGTGTGGGCGGCGGTGGTGCAGCATTTGGACGAAGGGGAGGCTAGAGAATCAAAGATGATTGAAATTCAAAACATTACGAAAACTTACAAAAGCGGCAGTCTGGAATTTCAGGCGCTGAAAGGAGTTTCTTTTTCGGTGGAAGACGGGGAATTTGTTGCCATTATGGGACCATCTGGATCGGGAAAATCCACGCTGATGCATATCTTGGGAGCGCTCGATACGCCCACGAGTGGCACGTACCTGCTTGACGGAAAAGATCTTTCCACGCTTCCGGACGATGAGCTTGCCGATATCCGCAAAGAAAAAATCGGCTTTGTTTTTCAGTCTTTCAACCTGCTTCCACGTACGAGTGTTCTTCGGAATGTGGTGCTTCCACTGGTGTATGCGAGGGTGGAAGATGGAGAGCGGAAGGAACGTGCCAAAGAAGCGCTGATGTCCGCCGGATTGGAAGAAAAATATTTTCATCATCTTTCCAATCAGCTCTCTGGAGGACAGATCCAGCGGGTGGCGATTTCCCGCGCACTGGTCAACAACCCGTCGCTTATCCTTGCCGATGAACCAACGGGAAACCTTGATACGAAAACTGGCTATGTGGTGCTCGATACATTTCAGCGGCTAAACGAAAAACTGGGACGTACGATCGTACTGATCACGCACGAAGAAGAAGTGGCAGAGCACGCAGATCGGATTATTTTTATCCGTGATGGACTGATCGTCAAAGATTCTAAGGATCACCAGAAGCGCCGTGCCCGCGCGCAGATTTAAAAAACATCGCTATGAAATGGAACGACATTCTCGCAGAAATTTATTCCGCACTGATGGTGAACAAAGTCCGCACGGTTCTTACTATGCTCGGAATTGTCATCGGCATTGGGTCCGTGATCTCCATGCTGGCAATCGGGCAGGGGGCGCAAAATTCCGTGGAGTCAAAGATACAATCCGTAGGGGCAAATCTGCTCCAAGTCATGCCGGGGGCACAGCGGACTCCAGGAACGCGGGTGGCTTCCGCCCGCGGCTCTGCGGAGACCTTGACGCTTGATGATGCCACTGCCATAGAAAGCGATCCGCTCGTGAAGGCGGTTTCTCCAGAACTTGAAGGGCGATACCAGATCGTAGGAAATGGAAACAACACCAACACGACGGTCGATGGGGTGTATCCTGCTTATACCGAGGTGCGAAATGTGACGATGGAGCAGGGTTCGTTCATCTCCGGAGAACACGTACAGCAGCTTTCGAAAGTCGCCGTGCTCGGTCCAACAGTGCGCGATGATCTTTTCGGTGAAAACGCTTCAGTGGTGGGGCAAAAGATTCGCATCAATGGCACGCAGTTTACGGTAATCGGTGTCACAGCGGAAAAAGGCGGTTCCGGTTTTGGAAGTCAGGATGATATGATCTTTGTCCCGCTCAGTACCGAACAGCGCTTTCTGGTTGGTGGGAATTATATCTCCACACTTGGTGTTGAAGTTGCCAAGGAAAATGACATGACGGAAGCACAGCAGGAGATCACCAATCTTCTTCTGAGCCGGCACAACATTGCCGATCCACAAAAAGCCGATTTCAGTATTTTGAACCAGGCGGATCTGGTGGCCACGGCTTCAAGTGTGACACAGACATTTACGACGCTTCTTTCTGCGGTGGCAAGTATTTCGCTCATTGTCGGGGGAATCGGGATCATGAACATGATGCTCACCACGGTCACGGAGCGGACGAAAGAGATCGGACTTCGCCGGGCGATCGGCGCCAAGCGAAAGGACATCCGCACGCAGTTTTTGCTGGAGGCCGTGGTGCTCACACTTTTGAGCGGCTTGATCGGCGTGCTGGTCGGAGCTGGAATCGCTTTTGCCATGTCGCACTTTGGGATTGTGGAAGCGCAGGTATCGCTGAGTGCGGTGATCTTGGCATTTGGTGTGTCAGCGGCGATTGGAATTATTTTTGGGTATTATCCGGCAAGACGCGCGGCGGAGCTCAGTCCGATCGAAGCATTGCGTTATGAATAAAGATTAAAAATATGAAATACAAAATTTGGGTGGTTGTTCTTGCGGTGGTAGTTGGAGGAGGGTTGTTTTATGGCGGTACAGTGTACGGAAAATCAGGAGGAGCGGTGGCGTCTTCGCGCAGCAGGTTTCAGCAGTTTTCGCGCGGACAATTCGCGTCTTCTTCAGCAATGGGGAATTTTGGCGGGCGCGGTGGCGGCGGGATGGTTGCAGGGCAAGTGCTTTCGAGCGATTCACAGGGAGTGACGGTCAAGCTTCCAACCGGCGGAACAAAACTGGTGTTTGTTTCCACATCCACAAAGGTCAGCAAGACGGTTGATGCGGCGCCAAGCGATCTTGCTACCGGAACAAACATTGTGGTACAGGGAACGTCGAACTCTGACGGAAGTGTGACGGCAAGCACGGTGGAGATCCGACCGGCGGGAAGTGATTTTGGAATGCGAAATCCGGCCGCAGCGGGACAGTCGCAGCCGCAGCAGCCACAACAAACAGCGCAATAAATTCCCACTCACACAGACAGCACAGGTGAAGCGCGAGAGTCTGGGTGATTTTCTTTTTCTCTGCTAAGATAAAAAGCATGGAGTGGAGAAAAGTGACCAAATTTTCCCAGGCAATGGCGATCCTTCTCGGAATTGTAATTTTTGTACTGGGAATCTGGATCGGGATGCAGATCGGACCGTCAGAAAGCAATTCTTCACAAGACAGTCTTTCGCATCATCTCACTGGAAAAGTGCCGGCGGCAAATTCACCCGAAGCGACCACAACAAAAACCACGGGCGCGGACGGAGCAGAGTGCTACCAAAACGCTCAGTATTTCGTGGTTTCCAAGCCGCACGGAGATTTTCCGGGAAATGATATTTTGATCAAGAGCAAAAGAACCGGTGAGAATGTTTCCTGCGAGTATGTGAAGGAAAGTGGGGATTTTGAAATCAGCCATTCTGACGAAGCCGACTCCGTGCTTGCACTTACCGGGCACTTTCTCATCTTGGACAGCGGTACGGCACCGGATCCTCGGGGGCTCTCGGTGTATGATTTGCAAAATGATCAGAAAACGTACACGGGCAAATATTCCAAGCCGGTCCAGGTTTCAAGTGGTTCTCTGACCTTTTGGGAACCGACAGATGCAGAGCCGACGGAAGAAAATTGTCCCGATCTAAAGCAATACCAAACAAACGGACTGGGCGCAGAAATCGAAAAACAAGTTTCGCTTTCTCTGAACACCCTTGCTAAAGATGACCTCGGACCAGAACGCTGCCAGGCTGTACAGTGATTTTAAAAACAACAGGTAAAAACATAACCGATGAAAACACGAAACTAATTTTTTATTAAAAATAGTTTAACCACTCCGCCTGCGGAGTTTTCGTGTATGTCAAAAAATAAATCATCGGTAGTGCTCTCGTGCAAAAACCCCCGGGGTAGTTCTTTTTATTTTACTTTTGCAAATTTTTGATATCTTCCAGAATTTCGGCAACGTGCTCTTCTGGCTTCACGTTCTCGTAAATTTTGGCGATGTTTCCTTCGGGATCGATCAGGAATGTATTGCGGATCGTGCCCATGTAGTTTCTTCCCATGAATTTTTTCTCGCCCCAGGATTCGTATGCTTGGATCGTTTCGGTACTTTCATCGGAGAGGATAGAGAAGCTGAGGTGATATTTCTCATGAAATTTCTTGTGGGATTTGACGGAATCTTTTGAAACACCCAAAACCGCAACGTTTACATCATAGAGATCCTGCATAGCATCGCGGAAGCTGCACGCTTCTTTGGTGCATCCCGGCGTGTCGTCTTTCGGGTAAAAGTAGAGCACGAGGAATTTCCCCGCATAGTCAGAAAGCTGGTGCATTTCTCCATCCTGATCTGGAAGCTCAAACTCCGGCGCTTTTTGCTTTTCTTGTATTTTTTCCATAAATTTCATTATACCACATCGGTTTTTTCTTTTTTCGGGTAGTTTGAAACACTTGCAATTTTCTAAAAAGTGTTTTAAAGTGCGAACCGGTCTCAAAACAGTTCTTTGGAGGTTCCGATGAACTTGCAAGTATTCTGGAGCATCTGGATTTTGGGTATCGCTTTGGTTATTCTTCAGGGATTCTTTGCTTACCGTGATGGCTATTTTACTCAGCGACAAATGCGCTGTACACATGGTATCGTGAGCGGCTGGGCGTTCATCGAGCATGGCGGCATGTGGGCGGATGTGTTTATCGTCTCTCCGCTGGTTGCCTTCATCGTCAGTCGGTATGATTTCAACTACACCGCCTGGTACAGCTGGGTGCTCCTCATAGCAGATATCGCTCTGTCAATTTTTGCCGGTCGGGCATATGCCGAGGCCGGGAAGAAAACACCCGAAGCACACACGCACCATGGCAAGACCACCGTTGCTGGATGGATTCACGGATTTTTTGCGGTGGTGGGAATCTGGATCGTTGCACTCTTCTTTTTGACCCCGGCGCGTCCCCCCGTATCGGTGACGGATCTTTTGATTGTGGCCGGGATCCTTACCCCATTTTTTGTGCTCGGGATCATGAAGTTCAACCGGCGCTGGTTTCAAAACTTCGCCAATGACAAATTTGGGCAGTACCTGAACCTGATTCTTACTTCCGCAGTGTGGATTTG
>DASSSU010000031.1:0-3506 GCA_035708305.1 Minisyncoccota bacterium
GCTTGTGGTTTTGCTTCTCCCTCAATAGGGGTGTTTGTTGGTTCTGGCATATTCAAAAATTATTAGGCTAATACCTTTTCCAATAATACCACAAACATGAAAAAACTATGAAAGGTCAGGACGCAAAATAATACTGTGCCGACAATTCGGGTGATATGGCGGAAGCGCTCCGGTCGGATAGTTTTCACTGTTTCCACTCAAACTGAAAATTTTCCCTTCATATTGTCCGCACATGTCCGTTGCACCGTGAGAAGTGATTTCGACAATGTCAATATTGAAATCACCGGCACGATTTACCGTTGCGTCATTCGCCGCCTTCATGATGTGTGTGTGAGCCAACATATCAGCGTACCGTGTCAGTTCCCACTTTCTGCCGGCACGGTCGATGAGTGCTGTGAAGCCTTGTGTCTTCAGCAGCTGTTCCACCTTGTCCGCCACCTCATGCACACTGTCGCCTTTGAGTTCGCCTGCCACGATCTGCGCTCGTATCTGCTGCCTCATGGCGTCGTTTAGCGTGTGAGTCGCACTTTTCACCACGCCTTGCATCCCACCGGCAAAATCCAGGTACGAATCTTCCATGAGCGCATTGACAGCTTCCTTGTGCACACCGGTGATACCGTCCGGCTGCGGCTCGTCGATGTTTTTGGACACCACCTTCATAGTGCCGAGGTAAAGTGTTGGGAATGTCTTTAGAAGCCACGCTTTCATGCTGGTATCCGCCGTCTCCACTGCTGCTTTCACCAGTGCTATGGCCTTTCGTTTGTCTTTGTCGGTGAGGCGTTTTTGGAGAGCGTCCAAAACAATATTTCTTGCTTCAATTCCAAGTTGGTCGAAAACTTCCAGAAGTCCCGGAACGTCTGCGGTCGCTATGAGTTGTCTGATTTGTTTTTCATTCATTTAGAAAATCATAAACGCCGCTCGGACGGCGACAATGAGCACAAAAAGGGAAGCGATGAAGATACCAAAGCCAATCACATAGCATCTGATGAGGTACTTCCAGTCTATTTTTTTCAGGCTGTCCTCAAGAATTTTTGCATTTGATTCTTGGGGTTCTTGATGAATTTTGTTTGTGGAAGGGAAATTCATAAAGTGTGTTGTTATATTTGCGGCGGCGCTGAGTTCGTCGTAAAGCCAACCTCTCGATCCTCGTTCTTGATCCGCTCCAGTTCCGCTTCGGCTTCCTCCTGACTGTAATTTTCCAGTCGTCTCATAGCTGATTCTCGTGAAGAGAGTCCGCTTGCAACTTTGATTTGCTCCACTTGCACCTCGATGAGCGGATCATGCGGAATCACGGTGGAAAACTGCACGTCGATGGTGCCGGTGAGTGTCTTGTTGAGCATCTCGAAGCCGATTTGAATAATTTGCCGTATTCCTTTCACCACACGGCTGCGTTTCGTGTTTGTTTTCCTGATTGCACTAAAAAGGTGAATACGCAACGACTCCACGCGCTCCGGTCGTGTTGTTTTCAAAAGTTCAAACATTGGAACAGAAGACACCCAAGAGATGAACTGAAACTGTCGGTCGATGTGTTTGAAGGTTTCTTCGAGAAGTGGGTTTTCATTCGTCACGTAGCGCGTCTTCACGCTTGTGCTGTCAGGAAGCATGATGTAGTCGAAGGTTTTCAGGCTGCCATCGTCACTCCTCAAGCTCGGAATATCCTGCATCTCCAGCTTGGCATCCAAGTTCTTCAAAAGCTGTGTTGCTACGTGAGTACTCCGCTCGTTCACCTCCGCAAGTTGAGGCATAATGTCAGCATAATCGCTTTTGCCGAAACCAAAGCGCGTTTTGCGTCCGTTGTCGATCTGAACAATCGGAAGCATGGTCATGTTCTGGATCATCTCGTCTTCCGGCGCTGTAATTCCCAGATACGCCAAGGAAATTGCATCAGATGCCCGTTGAGATGTGTCTGTACGCCAGGCGCGGCGCTCGATGTGTACCGTATTGCCGACAAGCTGATAGTGCTGGGTGTAGAGGTACAAATCTCGTTGTCTCATCGGCTGGTCGCCGTGCGGGTCCCGGAGGTAGGTAGCGAAAATGACACTTCCGTCCGCCTGCGGAAAATACTGATCTTGCTCCACTTCTTCAATCACAAACTTGCCGTCCTCCACACGCCCCAGCAGCACCGTAAAGCCGTACTCGGATTGTTTCACCGCATAGTCATAGATTTTTTCTTTCAAATCGTTCTCATCCACGATCTCTTTCACCATCTGCTTTTCTTGCGCATTATCCAGCACCGTGTCGATGGTGAGCCGTTCAGAATCTCCTTGCACAAAGTCGCCGTAGAACTCGGAGACATGCGAAGGGATGGCGTGTGAAAGGTAAAGAAGGTCAGCAGCATTCTTGTACTGCTTCTTTATTTTTTCATGAAGCTGCAAAACACTCTCTTGGTTATTTTCAAAAAGCTTTTCGTACTTTCCAAGCGTTCGTATGCGCTCTAGTTCGTTATCGTTCGGGAATATATTAGGAATCGGCATATTTTTTTGTTTTAGTGGCGCGTTGGCTTTCTTCTGCTATTGCCCAAATTCGCTTCTTCTCTTTTTCGTCTACAACCTTTTTCTTTTCAATCTCATCCTTTGTGCGGTTTTGCTTCGTACCGCGGATTTCCGCTGACTTCTTCGAAAGCTTCGTCACGCGACAAGGAACACACATAATTTTGTTCTCATGAAAAAACCATTCTCCTCTCGGCTGCAAAGATTTAAAAGCAACACGTCCGCAAAACCTGCACCATGTTTTTCTGTCGTAGATGAGCATTGCAATTATTATATTACAAAATATCTCCGCGCCCTATTCCCGCATTCGGATACTGCTTTCTTGTGTGAGTGTGCACGCCGTAGCGAGCGGCGTCCATACCGTCGTCGTTAATTTTCACCGGCTCATCCAAAATGACACCGTCCTTCTCTTTCCACTTGTATGATTTGACTTCTTTCAGCATATTCACCGATCGTTTGGTAATGTTCCATACTCGACTTTTTATTGCGTCAATACCTTTTTCCACGTCTTTGTCAGCCGGGACTACCCAGAATCCCGCCCGCCGGATTTCTTCAATACGCTGCGGCTCTGCACTGTCGGCGTAGATCGGAATTTTCTTCGACACTTCCAGTCGGTTCATTTCGTCAATCAAGTCCGAGTTTGTGAGGTGAGTGCGATAGATGATTTCATCACTGTAGAGGTCGTTGTCTTTCAAAGAGCCATGAACAAGCGCGGTCGGGTGGTTATACCCGAAGTCCAGTCCGTAGAATCTATCTCCACCTTCCGGCAAAACATCACAATATTGCCAGTGGCTGTAAATTGTCGCTTCACTGATACCGCGTTCACCAAGTCCATAAATTTTCCAGTAGTTCGCGTCCAGCTTCTTAAGTTGTTCGATTTCTTTGATGGTTTCAGCAGGAAGAAACGGATTGTCCAGATAGGTAGATTTGATGAAAGTGCAGTCCTCTCGGGTGAGAACCTTGTCGTAAATCCAATGGAACTCATCGGAAGGGTTGTAGTCCATGAAGATTTGGCCG
>DASSSU010000032.1:0-6506 GCA_035708305.1 Minisyncoccota bacterium
CGGAACGTTTTATGTGCAGTCTACCTACAATAACACTAAAGTCCTTCTTTCAGACAAAAGCGGCAACACAATCGCCTGGTCTTCCAGTGGGGCGCTTGGATTCCGTGGCGCGAAGAAAGGGACTCCGTACGCAGCAGCAAAGATCGGTGAATTGGTAGGAGAAAAAGCAAACCAGGTGGGAATGAAAGAAGCAAATGTGGTAGTGAAGGGGGTGGGAGCCGGACGGGAAGCTTCCATTCGCGCTTTTGCCGCCAAAGGAGTTGACATCATTTCTATTTCTGACCAAACGCCTGTACCATGGAACGGACCGCGTCCGCCGAAGCCGCGAAGAGTATAATTTACCTTTAATTTCATATGCCAACAGTAGAACCAAAAACCACGAGTCCGAGCACCAAAAGGCCGCCGTTTGGGGGAGCGGCAAAGGGAGGTGCACCGCAAAAACGCCGCGCGCCAAAGTCCGAGTACGGCCGTCAGCTGGAAGAAAAGCAGAAAGCAAAGAAAAATTATTTTCTCTCGGAAAAGCAATTCTCCGCTTATGTGAAGAAGGCCTCTGAGAAGAAAGGAGTGGATCCAAAAGCCACGCTGTACGAATCCTTGGAAACTCGTTTGGACAGCATCGTTTATCGTTTGGGACTTTCAGGATTTTCTCGCCCCTTTGCTCGCCAGATCGTGTCGCACGGACACATTTTAGTAAACGGCGTACGTGTAAACATTCCTTCGTACCACGTGCGGGTTGGAGACAAATTTTCCATTCGAAAAGGCAGCTTCAGTAAACCGATCTTTCAAAACGGGCTGAAAAAAATTCAGGAAGAGAAAATTTTTCCTCCTACCTGGATTTCTTTTGATTACAAAAAAGGTGAAGGAGAACTCAAGGGCATGCCGCAGATGGACAAGAGCGAAATTTTGGTCGATCTTGCTTCAGTGATTGAGTTTTACAGTCGATA
The DNA here is from genome assembly GCA_035708305.1 of Minisyncoccota bacterium. Classification (GTDB taxonomy): domain Bacteria; phylum Patescibacteriota; class Minisyncoccia; order Phycocordibacterales; family DASSSU01; genus DASSSU01. The sequence continues at coordinate 945 of DASSSU010000032.1, forward strand.
GAAAATCTCAAAAAGCGTCAAAAGAAAAACTTTTGGGATTTTTTGTCTACTACGAACAAAAACGAAAAACTTTTTACGAACCATTTCTTTTCCAGAAAATGGCTTGCAAATTTTTCGTTTATGGTGTAGAATTTCCCTCGTTTTTAATAATTTCTTCAGAAAACATATTTCGCGGAAAACAGCTTCGTTAACTTTCTAAAAAATTACTATATTTCATCATTATTATGCTGGATTACAACATCATTCTTCCCTCTAAGCCCCGCATTGTAAAAGAGGATCAATTTTCGGGAGTTTATGAAATCGACGGTTTTTATCCAGGTTATGGGCATACGCTTGGAAACTCTTTGCGTCGTATCATTCTTTCTTCATTACCGGGCGCCGCTATTACTTCGGTTAAGATTGAAGGCGCGCCGCACGAATTTTCTACCCTCGACGGGGTAAAAGAAGACGTGATCGCTATTTTACTCAACTTAAAGAGAATCCGCTTCAAGCTTCTCACTGATGAGCCGCAGGAAGTGGAGCTTTCCCTGAAAGGAGCAAAAAAAGTTACGGCAGGAGATATCAGCGCGCCGGGACAGGTGGAAGTGTTGAACCCTGAGCAGCCGATCGCGGATATGACTTCCAAAGACGCCAAACTGAACATCACGATGCGAATCGAAAAGGGTCTCGGATATATCCCGAAAGAAACTCTTCAGAAAGAAAAGGTAGACATTGGTACGATTGTTTCGGATGTGTCCTTCACCCCGATCCGCCGAGTGAACTATGAAGTGGAGAACATGCGTGTCGGCGACCGAACCGACCACAACCGCCTCCGACTTTTTATTGAAACAGACGGAACAATAACGCCGCAGGAAGCGCTCGAAAAATCTATTGAAATCATGATTCGTCAGCTTCAGGCGATTGTCGGCTTCAAGGAAGAGGAGCCAAAGACCGAACCAACGGAACTTCCGAAGGAAGAGACAGAAGAAACGGAAGAGAAAACAGAAGATGTGACAAAGATCAAAGTGGAAGATCTCAATCTTTCTACCCGCACCGCGAACGCACTTGCCGCTGCCAATATCCGCACCGTGGGTGGGCTTTCCCGAAAAAAAGAGAGTGACCTTCTGGAGCTTGAAGGTCTTGGTGAAAAGGGGATCACCGAAATCAGAAAAGCGCTTGGGAACTATGGAATTGTTCTCAAGCAGGAAGAAAAATAAGCTTGCATAAAAAATAAAAGCAGGTACTATACCATCTGTTACTTCTGAGAGAACGACAAAAAAATCATGAGGCATCATAATCAAAATCGAAAGTTCGGAAGGGAAACCAATGAACGAAGAGCCCTTTTGCGGGGCCTCGCTCTCTCCCTGATTGACAAAGGACGCATTCGCACGACAGAAGCAAAGGCAAAAGAACTTCGTCCTTTCATTGAAAGATTGATTACTAAGGCGCGTGAAAATACGCTTTCTTCAAGGCGAAGCGTTACTTCCACTCTGGGGAATGTGGAGGGTGGAAGAAAGCTGGTCAATGAGATTTCTTTGAAATACAAAGAACGCTCTGGGGGCTACACTCGCATTGTGAAACTGGAGCCAAGAAAAAGCGATGGAGCAAAAATGGCCGTGATTGAGTTTATTTAGCAGCAGCCAGCATTCCTTAAAATTTTTAAAATTTTCACTTTTATGGTACAACATAAGGGAATGCAAACCGGAGACGGACGGAAACAAAACATGGAAAAATCAGAAACAAAAACAAACCTTACAGTAGATGCGGCAAAGAAAAGCCTGGGACGAGTAGCTTCCGAGGTAGCTGTTTTGCTCATGGGGAAAAACCGCGCTGATTATGCACGGCACATTGCCCCGGAAGTCAATGTGACCATTGTGAACGCTTCTCTGGTTCGTATTTCCGCCAAGAAAAAACGTGGTGAAAAGTATGTATGGCACACTGGCTATCCAGGCGGAAAAAGGGAAGAGACGCTGGGAAAACGCTTGGAACGAAAGGGATATGAAGATGTTTTCCGAAAAACGATTTACGGCATGCTTCCGGCAAACCGTCTTCGGGCAAGAATGATGAAAAATCTCATCATTGAATTGTAATTTTAAGAGCAATTTTATACGAGCATGGCAACGAAAAAAACTGATAAAAAATATGTTGGAGCGATCGGGCGACGAAAAACCGCAGTGGCTTCTGTCCGTGTTTTTGAAGACAAGGGTGGAGTAGTCACCATCAACGATCGCGACATGCAGTCGTATTTCCCACTCCCAATCCTGCAGGCGATCGTGAAAGATCCGTTTGAAAAAGCAAACTTCCAGAACACTTTTTCCGTGAGTGCTATAGTAAAGGGCGGCGGCTCAAGGGCACAGGCAGAAGCAATCCGGCACGGCATTGCCCGTGCTTTGGTGGCGATTGATCCGGAACTTCGACGCACCATTAAAAAGGCGGGATACTTGAAGCGAGATCCGAGAATGAAAGAGAGAAAGAAGTTTGGACTGAAGGGGGCACGGCGTGCACCTCAGTGGTCCAAGCGATAGCCGGTTTCCATTTCTGGCACTCTTCTTTGGCAAATGTTTCATTTTGGCATTCACCGTACGCAGAGTACGGCTCATGACCAAAAGAAAACGTTTGCCTTCGAATAGCACTCAGAAATGAAAACCTTTTGTTTGTGGTTCCTCAAAATCTGAAACCTTTATTTTTTGCAAGAAGCTGGATTTTTCTCCTGCATCTCGTCTAAACTTTTTAATTTTATTTTTTTTGTAGACGACCTCCTTTGTTTTTGTCCAATGAATTTTTATCAGCAGAGGGGGTGATATAATGCAGTTCATCCATGCCGGAAAAGAAGAAAAAAAATCCAAAGAAAAAGAGAGAGGAAGAACTTGAATGGGAAACGAATGAGCTTCATGTTCCTGAAGATGCTTCGGATTATGATGAAGTAGTTTTGAATCGTGAAGAAGCGGAAGAACTGCTTCAGAAAATTCAAAAATTGAAAAAAAAGCTCAAGGCTACGGAAGAGGAAAAAGCAGAATACTTGCGCGGGTGGCAGCAAGCTCGTGTGGAGTTCGCCAAGCTCAAGAAAGAAGAGGAGAATGTGAAAAAAGAAGCTTCCGATCGTGCGAAAAGTGGTGTGCTTTCGGAATTCTTTCCGGTGGCGGATAGCTTTGACATGGCATTTTCCAATCAGGAAGCTTGGAACAAAGTGGACGAAAATTGGCGGAAGGGCGTGGAGTATATTTATGCGCAGCTGCTCTCAGCCTTTGAACGGGAAGGAATGGTCCCGTTCCGTCCTTTGGGCGAAGTGTTTGATCCCGCTCGTCATGATTCCGTGGAAATGGTTCCGGTGGAAGATCCAAAGGATGATCACACGGTGGTGGAGGTACTGCAAAAAGGCTACACCCTAAATGGAAAAGTAGTACGTCCAGCAAAAGTAAAAGTGGGGAAGTTTGAAGGAGAAAATTAGGCATAATTTCAAAAACTCCTCACTGCATCTTCAGGAATATCCTTTTCGAAGTTTGTGGGCTTCACGAGAAAAGAATATTCCTGAAGATAGTTTATCCATATTCCGATTTTCGTATTTGAAAAATTCTTCGGAATATTTACAATAAAAGTATACCAACTTTACATTCAAAAATAATTTTAAAAAACATTATGGCTAAAATCTTAGGAATTGACCTCGGAACCACCAACTCGGCAATGGCCGTGATCGAAAGCGGTCAGCCGAAAATCATTGAAAATGCCGAAGGGGCGCGTACAACACCGTCGATTGTCGCGCAGTCAAAAAACGGTGAGCGTTTGGTAGGGCTTTTGGCAAAACGGCAGGCAGTGACGAATCCGCAGAATACGCTCTATGGTGTAAAGCGCTTGATCGGGCACAAATATGATGATCAGGCGGTACAGCGCGACAAAAAGTCCGTGCCGTTTGTGCTTGAGAAGGCCGACACCGGCGAAGGGGTAAAAATCCAAATGGGAGACAAGTGGTATCGACCGGAAGAAATCTCTGCGATGATCCTTCAGAAAATGAAGCAGGATGCCGAAGCGAAACTTGGTGAAAAAATCGAAAAGGCGGTGATTACCGTTCCGGCGTACTTCAACGACTCACAACGAAAGGCAACAAAAGATGCAGGAAAAATTGCCGGATTTGAAGTGGAGCGCATCATCAACGAACCAACGGCGGCGGCACTGGCGTACGGTTTTGACAAAAAGAAAGACGAACAGATCGTCGTGTACGACTTTGGAGGAGGAACGTTTGATGTCTCTGTTCTTGAGGTGGGGGATGATGTGATCGAAGTGAAGTCCACAGATGGGGATTCACACATGGGTGGGGAAGATATCGACCGGGAAATTATTGATTGGATCGTTTCAGAATTCAAAAAAGAATCCGGAATTGATCTTTCCGGTGACGCACTCGCAATCCAGCGTTTGAAAGAATCAGCGGAAAAAGCAAAGCATGAACTCTCCACCACGGTGGAATCGGAAATCAACATCCCTTTTGTCACCTCAGACGCTTCCGGGCCGAAGCACCTGCTCATGAAGCTTACCCGCGCCAAACTTGAAGAGCTCGCTGGACAGTTTATCGAGAAATCCATTGAAATCACTAAACGCGCAATTGAGGCTTCTCCGTTCAAAATTTCTGATATTGATGATGTGATTTTGGTTGGCGGACAAACACGCATGCCGGCGATTGTAAATGCGGTGAAAAATCTTTTTGGAAAAGAGCCGAACCGCTCCATCAACCCGGATGAGGTTGTTGCACTCGGTGCAGCAATTCAGGCGGGAATCCTTCAAGGGGAAGTAAAAGACGTCCTTTTGCTTGATGTGATCCCGCTTTCGCTCGGGATCGAAACTCTGGGTGGCGTTGCTACGAAGCTCATCGAACGCAACACGACCATCCCAGCTTCCAAAGAACAGGTTTTCTCCACAGCGGCGGACAATCAAACATCCGTAGAAGTACATGTGGTACAGGGAGAGCGGCCGATGGCAACAGATAACAAATCACTTGGACGGTTTGTTCTGGACGGAATTCCTCCGGCACCACGTGGTGTTCCTCAGGTGGAAGTAACCTTCGATGTGGATCGGAACGGGATTTTGAACGTGAAAGCGAAGGACAAAACTTCCGGAAAAGAGCAATCCATCCGCATTGAAGCGAGCTCCGGCCTTTCGGATGAAGACATCGAACGCATGAAGAAAGATGCTGAAACGCATGCAGAAGAAGACAAAAAGAAGCAGGAGTTGATCGAAGTAAAAAACACTGCCGACACGCTTATTTACACCGCGGAAAAATCTCTGAAAGATGCAGGAGATAAAGTTCCGGCGGATATCAAGAAAGGAATTGAAGAAAAAATCGAAGCGGTAAAAAAAGTAAAAGACGGCAGTGACCTCGAAGCGCTAAAAAAGGCAAATGATGAGCTTTCAACCGAGATGCAGAAGATCGGTGAAGCGCTTTCCAGGCAACAAGAAGCAACGGCTTCCGGGAGTGGATCAGCCGGAGACAGTACCAATGTCCGTGATGCTGAGGTGGAAGAAGAAAAGAAAGACGAAGGAGAGAAAAATACATAAAAGAACACGCAAAGAAAGCCCTTGAAGAAGGGTTTTTCT
>DASSSU010000033.1:0-10884 GCA_035708305.1 Minisyncoccota bacterium
TTCCTAGTTCATGAACCTGCTTTTCTTGCTTGCGAATCCACCATCTCTCACACACTTTCACGGGACGTCCGCAAAAAACCGGGAATTCCAGGAATATTTTTTCCGGAACAACACGAACAGCAATATACGTTTGTCCTCCAATAATGTCCGGAAGAAAAACAGGTGAATACTTCATGTACATCCTCCAAAAATTTTCAAACCCAAAAAAAACTTACTCCTTTAAAAAATCCTGTCAATATTTAAAGCTTCTTGGTAAAAATTTTCATGAATATTTAGTTTCCTGTCTGTTTTCGCTTCTCTTCAAGTGCTTTTACATCATCTTGAAATTCTCTATAATCCGACTTGAGCTTACTGTAAGTTGATAATCCGACCATACGGGCGCTTGGATTATTCAAATACTCATCGAGAACCAAGAAAAAAACCGCTGTCCATGCTTCCACATCTGATTCACTCCCAAACGCAAGATCGTGGGTCAGTTGGTTGTATTCTTCAAAATATTTTCGGTTAAAATTCTCTCTCGCTTCTTCTTCTTTTCCTTCTTCAAGAAGTTTCATGATTTCATCCATATCGTCTTTAAATTGTGGCAGAGGAAGTTTTTTCATAACTCTCAACTACAAATTGAAAAATTAAAAAAAATTAATGTGTTATTCACACAAATTAATCTATTATAAAAGATAGATTGTTCATGTGAATAATCTATTCTTCCATGCTTCATAACCCAGGCGAGGTATGAAATGAGCAAGGATAAATGGAAAAGTCATGATGATGGAACCAAAACAAAAGAATGGTCTGTGACCAAAAATGGAATCCGGGAAGACCACACCCTTACTGATGCAGCGGGTGGTAGTAAAGAAAATCATTCACATGTTATTGTTCGTAATGATCCCGGGGGCAGAAAAACTGCACACGGGATTCCAAAAAAGAATAATCGATAAAGATAAACTAGAATGACTCCTGCTTTACCCACTCTTTTCACTTGTGAAAAGAGTGGGTTTTATTTTTATTTCGTAAAACTTTTGCAGATCTACTGTTTGCACATAATCACCAGAAATAGGATCATCTTCTCCTGTTTCACACCAAAGCATCGCATCTGTTGCAAAGTGATCTGATGTTTCATCAAGACTCTTGAGTTCTGTAAGAAGCAGAAAATACACCATGAGGACGAGATCAGTTTTCTCACGCGAAGGTAAGTGACTCACACCATAGTCAAACAAACGCACCAGCAAACTCTTTTCCTCTCCGTTAAAAGCGGAAAAGAAAAATTGAATATGCTCATCATTTTTGTATTTTTGACGAATTTCTTCCAACTCTCGATGAAAATCTTCATAAAAACAGGTCTTTATTTTTTCAAAATCCATTTTAAAAGTTTAAAGCTTCTTGGTAAAAATTTTCATGAAGTCATCGTGCTGCGCGCTGTGCCGCGTCTTCAAACTTCACGGACAAAACTTTTGAAACCGCATCCTGCCCCACCGTCACACCGTAGAGGATCTCCGCTTTGGACATCGTCTCGCGGTTGTGAGTGATGATAATGAGCTGCGTTTTCCCCGAGAGGGCCTCAAGCATGTCTCCGTAGCGGCGAGAGTTGGATTCATCGAGCGCAGCGTCGGTTTCGTCGAGTATCAAAAATGGCGGCGGATTCACCTGAGAGATCGCAAAAAGAAGCGCCACGGACGTCAGCGATCGTTCTCCACCGGAGAGCATTTCGATCCCCCGGATCCGCTTCTGCGGCAAAGACAGCGAAACTTCCAAACCCTCTTTTGGCTCTGCTTCTTCGCCCGATTCCGCTTCGGGACCTTGGCTCTCTGCCATCTCTACGGAAAGGTCATCCATCTCTGCCTTCTTTTTTTTTCTTTCTTTCACCAGTTCAAGCGATGCTTTTCCGCCACCAAAAATTACAGTAAAAAATTCCTGAAACTGATCGTTGATTTTCAGCAATCCATCTTTAAACTCCGTATCAAGCTGGTTTTCCAGATCGGCAATGAGCGTTTCAAGCGATGTCTTGCTTTTTTCCAGATCCTCCACCTCTCGGGAAAAAAACGCTTCCCGCTCTTTGAGCTGCTCGTATTCTGAAAGCACCTCCTCGCCCGAACCGCCCATTTCTTCCACTTTTATTTTCTTCCGCTCCAGCATCCGCCGCCGGTCGCGCTGCGTATTTCTGTCTTCCTCCTCCGCACCCAGAGAACCTTCTGGGAGAACAAACTCCCGATACTTCAGCACGTCCTTGCTCACCAGCATGGCAAACTCGGAAAGATCACTTTCAAAAATTTCTTTTTCACGATGAAGATCCTGTAAAATCGCGTTTGCCTGCCCGAGGGCGGCGAGCACGTCATTCCGGGCGGTCATTTTTTCAAAAATCTCACGCTCCACGCCGCGAAAACGCCCGCGCTCCTGCTGCATCTGCCGCTGCAAATCCTCGGATGCTTTGTGCTGCTCCGCTTCTTCGGCTTCCAGACGTTTCACATCCTCAAGGATCATCCGCTGCTCCGCTTCAAGCTCCTCAAAGTTACTGATAAAAGTTTCCGCTTCTTCTTCCGTTTTGTGTTCTTCCAAAAAATGATGGAGTTCCTGAAGGGCGGCACGCATGCCTTCTTTGATTTTCTCCAGATCGTTGCTTTCAAGGATTTCGTTCATTTTTTCCTCCATGAATGAAAGAAAATCAGACACCGCGCGATACTCGATGGTTTCGTTTATCTTTCCCTCTTCTTTTCGGCGAAGAAATTCTTCCCGGCGCTTTCGTTCGCTTTCGATCATCCCTTCCACCCGTCCCAGCCTTCTGGTGATCTCTTCTCTCCGAGAGCGAAGTTCTGCGATCTTGCTTTCCAGCTCCAGCACTTGCCCCTGCTGCTCGCCCTCCTTTGCCTCTTCAATGGAAGATCGAAGTGCGTGGATCTCCGCATCAAGCCGCTCCAGTACTTCCTGGTTTTGCCGTTTCTTCTTTTCTGCCTCCTCACCAAAGTGTCCGAGAAAAACCTCTTCACGAAAAAAATATTCCTGCGCCAAAAAAACCAACTCTTCTCGGAGTGCCCGCGCCTGCTCAATCCGCTTCACCTGCTTTTCCAAAAACTTCAAATGCGGTTCAATTTCTTTTTGAAGCGTGCGCACTTGCGTCAAATTGTCTTCCGTTTTTTTGAGTTTTCGCTCACTCTCGGATTTTTTGAACTGGTAAATGCGGAGTCCAAGCGCGTCCTCGATCATCGCCCGGCGTTCCTGTGCGTTCACCGAAAGTACGCGGTCTGCCTCCCCCTGCGAGATGATATGATGTTGGGAAGATCCGATCCGTGCGGATGCAAGCAGCTCCAGCACATCTTTCAGACGAACCTGTGCGCCGTTGATCAGGTAGCGGTTCACTCCGTCGCGATGCACCTCGCGCGTCAGTGACACTTCCTCGTAATCCACGGGAAAAATGTGATGCTGATTGTCAAAAACCACGGTAACGCTCGCGCGGTTCATTCGCCCGGCACTGCGCGATCCGTTAAAAATCAAATCTTCGCCGCGCTTTGTGCGCATGGACTTCATCGACTGTTCGCCCAAGACAAAACGAAACGCTTCGGCAACATTCGACTTCCCCGATCCGTTTGGGCCGACGATGGCGGTTACCGGCGAAGAAAATTCCAGCTCGCATTTTCGTGCAAACGATTTAAACCCCAGAAGCTCCAAACGCTTTAAATACATTGTTCAAATAATATCATTTCCAAAGATAAAAAACGAGAAACAGGGACAAGCTTTCAATTCCTACAAAGAAAAAGATGATACAAACGGCAAGAGTGCGGCAAAGAGGGCGTAAAACAGGACCGCACATCCAAGCGTGATTGGTGTCAAACGTTTCCAATGCATCAGTGCCAAAAGATAGCCGATGGCAATCATGGTGATGATCCCGGAGAGTAAAAGCGGCGCGGTAAACATCCAAGAGGTAAACAAAATACCAAGGCCGCTTGGAATAGTCGCCTGAATCATCATGGAACCAGAGATGTTGGCCAATGCCAAAGAAGTTTTTCCTTGCCGCACCCAAATGATCGTGTTCATGATTTCGGGCAGTTCCGTCGCAACCGGTGAGAAAAGAAGCGCTGTAAGCGAGGCAGAAAGCCCGATCATGGGACCGATGGCTTCAAGCTGGTGCACAAAAAGTTCTGACGCAAAGAAAATAACAAGAAGCGTCACGAGAGTTTGCACTGCAATCGCCCAGTTGTCCGGTGATTTTTTATGTTTCTGCATCAGGAGCGGATCCAAATCCCCGTGTTCACCGCCATGGCCGGACCGGATCTCGTTCCAGAAATACATGACATATGCAAGGAAGAAAAGAATTCCCAGCCACGGCTTGATACTGAAAGCAACGAGCCCAAGCGCAACTTTAAAAACAAAAATAGAAAGAAACCATTTCTGATCGTGAACCAACTTCTTGGTATCTCCAAAATACTTGTGCATGCCGGTTTCGGTATACTGGAGCTTCTCTTGCAAAAAATGCATTGCTTTGTGCCGGCGCAGATAAAAATAAAAAGCAACGCCGGTAATTCCGTAGGCAATCGTTGCGAGCACGAGTGGTCCTCCCAAGGCGGATCCCACACCAATGTCTTTCTGACCGGCACCGTTCCCAAGCACCGCCACCAAAGTAATGATGCTCTCCGGCAATGCGGTTCCAAAAGCCGCAAGGATGGTCCCAACCGCCATTGGTCCGATCTTGATGCGTTTCCCCAACCATTCAACAGCATTTACAAACCACTCACAGGAAAGATAGATCAAAACCGCAGCGATGATTAAGAAAAGGAAGTGTATCATGAGATTAATTTACAGCTTAACCGTTTTTTGAGAAAATCAAAGAGGACTCGTCACAAGTATTTTTCCCACAAACCAAAATATCCACAGGACTTGATCACAAGTAAATTTCCTGACGGAATCCAAACATCAGGACTTGAAGTTTACAGCTTCAGTACAGGGTCGACTTGGTCACAGATATTTTGCTCACCGTCGCTCACAAAATTCCGCGACCCGGCTCGGTATGCTCGTTGCTACTCGCATAAGCCTGCGCCTTTCAAGTCCTGGCGGAAGCCAAGCAGTTGGCTTCCTGGTGGACCCGGAAAAATTCACTTCGTGAGATTTTTCGGCGGGTCCACCAGGACTTGAAGCTTACAGCTTCAGTACAGGTTGTCGATATTTTTTTCGCTTCGCTCAAAAATATCTGACGAACCTTTTCAAATCTTGGTGTCCCCGTAAAACAATGGTTATCAAAAGCTTCGCTTTCGATTCCCTTGTTTTATGCGGGTCCACCAGGACTTGAACCTGGAAAGGCGGTTTTGGAGACCGCTATTTTACCAATTAAATTATAGACCCGGGTAATTGCTTTTGATTATAAAGGAAAATCAAAGTGGTGCAATGTGAAAAAACAATTCCCGTTTTTAGGACGGGATTTGAAAAAACTATTTTTTTACTTCACGGTGGGACGTGTGCGCCCGGCACGTACTGCAAAACTTCGAAAGTGTGATCTTTCGTTCTACCAGTTTTTTGTTTTTCCTGCTCCAGTAGTTCAGGTTTTTGCACTGCTGGCAAGAAAGTTTGATGAGATTTGGCTGTGCTGACATGGTCTGAAGAATACTCTAAACGCAGGAAAAAATCAAGTTTTTACGAAAGATGCTCTTTCGGCCCTTTCGGTCATCAATTTCTTTAATCTCCTAAATCTTTCGGATCAATGTACTCCGGCGTGTTCACCCACATCCAGTCAAAAAGTTGCCGAGCAACATCCACGCCGCCGAGAAGGTTGTTGTAAGGACCCTTTGCCATCACCATTGCAAAGGCATATTTCGGGTGGTCGTAGGGATAATACCCGATCACCCAGTGGTTCGTGTATTTTTTCCCGGCGTCAAGCTCTGCGGTACCAGTTTTCGCGGCAATTTCTATCTGACTCATGTTGAGCCCCGCGGCAGTTCCGGAAATCGCCCCCAACCGCATGCCCGCCTGGACTACCTTAAAATCTTTTTCTGGAATCGGCACCTGCTGATATGGCACTGGGTCATCATCCTGCTTCTTTAAAATCGTTGGGGTGAGAAGTTTGCCGTTGTTTGCAATAGCTGCCACCGCACGAACCATTTGTATCGGTGTGACCAGCACACCGTACTGCCCGATCGCTGTGTGGTATGTATCCCCGAGCCTCCAGGTCGGATCGTTCGGAAACGTGATTTTCTTCCAATCAGGATTTGGAATTGTTCCAACCGCCTCGTTAAAAACAATACCCGTCGGCTGCCCCAATCCAAACATCCGCATGTATTTTCCGATACCATCAATCCCAAGCCCCGGTTGATCTTGATACCCACCGCCGACTTCGTAGAAATAGACGTCGGAAGAAACCGAAAGCGCCTGCTCCATGTTGATCGGCCCTTGGTTCTTCCAGTCGTTAAAAATAGATGGCTGATCCGGATGGTACGGGTTTGGGATGGAAATATAGCCCTTTGTGTTGATCACCGTGTCCGGAGAAATAATTCCTTCGTTGAGTGCCCCCAGTGCCAAAAATGGCTTCACGATGGATCCGGGAGTGTACAACCCCTGTACCGCCCGGAAGAGAAACGGTGCATCCGGATTTTTGTTGTAGCCGGCGATTGCCTGCTTGTCCTTCCCTTCCACCATCACTTCCGAACTGTACTCAGGATAGCTCGTCATTGCCAAAATTTCGCCAGTCTGGACATCCATGATTACACCCGACCCTCCATGAAAGCCGACCTGATCCGCAAGATTCTTCATGATCGAGTAGAGCTTGGTTTGCACGCGAGCATCAATGGAGAGCGTGAGATCCTGCCCACCCACCGGAGGTACTACGACATTTTGCGAAACCACCTGCTGCAAGGCGTTCAGCTCCAATGTTTTCGTCCCATTGTAGCCTTTGAGAAGCGCGTCATACGCTTTTTCTACTCCCATTTTCCCAATGTAATCCGTGCGATAAAAAATTCCCTTGCTGTCCGCCTGTGGGTAGCTAACATACCCAAGCACATGCGAAAATCCCGGCTCGTTGATGTACACACGGCTAGCAAACGGCTGCCCATCAACTTTTTCATTCCATACCAGTTCCTTTCCTGTGCGATCAAAGATGAGCCCACGGCTGGCAATGATAGACGTCTGATCAAGGCGATTTTTTTCCGCCAAAACACGGTATTGGTTTCCATCTGCAATCTGCAGGTTCCACAGCCGAAAAACAAAAACCCCGATGATCAAGAGAAAGCCCGTACCGAGCAGATAAATGCTCTTTTGCGAAAGCGGCTTTTCCAGCCTCCCCTCAAACTGGTTTGTGTCGAACTCAGGCAGGTTTCTTGAATCAAGAAAAATCTCATCTGGAGCAATTTCTGCATACGGGTACCGGTGTTTTCGCCGTCGGAAGATCTTGTCGAAAAAACGCATGAATTTGAAACATTAAAAATACTGCACTTTTGTTTTCAAAAATTCCAAGAAGAAAAAAAGAACCATGAAAGCGCAGGAATACATAACCGGAAAATCAGGCAGGAAAGAAATACTACTGCCACCGTAAAGCGCGTCCAGAAAAAGAGCCATGAAAAGCGCTTCAAAATACAGAGGAAAAAGCAGCATCCCCATGGCACCAGCAAAAAGCGTCACCCACCACGGAAAAACAAGTGCGGAAATAAGAAAAACAAAAAAATAAATTACTCGAGCGATCATGTTTTAAAATATTTTTTTCATGCCTAAGACAAGAAATGTTTTCTGCTCACCACCTCCGGAGAACAGCTCTTTTTTCTCGTGAAGCCCGCAAACCTTTGAAAGGAATCTTGTTTACGGGAAATCCTGTTTTCTTTCAAGCCAGCGCTCCAAGGCCGCTAGGCCGGTCTTACTGTCTTGAAAGAAAACAGGATTTCCCACTCACGAATAAGCCACTTCCAGAATATTGAAAAATAAAACTTTCAAATTGAGATGAGCTTCATAAAACCACGTTCAGAATCTTTGCAAAGAAAAGGTTTCATTTTTGGATGAAGACCGAGGCGCAAGGGAAAAATTTGAAGAAGACGTACTTATGAGTTACGGCGACTGAAAATTTTTCCCTTGCAACAAAGGTATTCGCCAAAAATGGAAGCTTTTATTCTTTTTCAATTTGGACATAGGGAAGTGTCCAAATATCCACTGCACTCTTCGCATACAACTCTTGGAAAGTATCATTCTCCTCCTGCTCCACGTGCTCTACGGTTCCCAGAATATCTCCTTCTATCCCCGGCAAGAAAATTTCCGTTCCGATCGGCACTTGCACCCCTCGCGGAATTTCTGCCTGAAAGTTTCCCGCTCCAGCGCCGGTCAAAGTGATCGGAAGATGCTGATCCCCCAAGAAGGCATGCGTTTGGCTTCCGGGAGAAGAATAGAGCTGCACCTTGGAGGTGTGTGCAGCAACTTCAAAAACCGTTCCAATGGCAATATTTCCATACATGAAAACTTTCGCTCCGTTCTGCACTCCCTCCGCCGATCCGGCATCCACCACAAATGTGTCATATGCGGAGATCGGCGGCTTTGCCAAGATCCCTGCCAAGATCAAATCTCGCGAACCCTTGCGGTTGAGAATCTGCCTGAGGCTTTGGTTTTCTCCAAGAAGTTCATCCCGCTGCATTTTGGCGACCTGCAATTCTTTCACCTGCGCCTCGAGGCTTTGATTTTTGCGCACCAGAGCAGCTTTGTCCCCCCACATTTCCGAAAGAAAACTCGTGAAGCCTGCCACTCGGGTGACATTGCCAAGCATCCACACCGGACGCGCCAGTTTCTCCGCACCACGAAACGCCGCACCTGGAAAAAACAGGATGCCACAGAAGAACAAGAGGAAGAGTGCCAGAAAGAAAACGAGTTTTTTAGGTGGATGGTTCGAACGCGTCATCGTCTTTGATTAATGCATCTTTATAGAGAGAAAAATTCTCCAACACCAAGCCGGTACCGCGCGCCACGCAAGACAGCGGATCAGAAACTGTATGAATAGGGATCTGCAGCTCTTCTTCAAAAGCTTCCCGCAAACCACGGATAAGCGCTCCGCCGCCAACAAACACAATTCCACGCTTCAGAATATCCGAGAGAATTTCTGGCGGAGTTTCCTCCAAGATCTCTTTGACCGCCTCCAGCAGTTTTTCCAAAGATGGAGCCACTGCTTTTTTAATATCCTCATCCGTTACCATCACCTCTCTCGGAAGTCCTGAAACCAAATCGCGGCCACGGACGGGGATTTCCACAGAAGTTTCTTCTTCAAGCATGGATCCGGCGGCAATTTTCACCGCTTCCGCCGTGCGCTCGCCGATCAAAATCTGGAATTTGTTGCGAACATAAGAAATGATGTCTTCGTTCAATTTATCTCCAGCAATTTTTACGTTTCTTGAGATCACCACCCCGCCAAGCGAGATCACCGCGAGATCAGTTGTACCGCCGCCCATATCGATTACCATGTTTCCCACTGGATCATTCACTGGAAGCTCCACTCCGATCGCGGCAGCAAGCGGCTCCTCAATGATGTGAACTTCCCGCGCGCCAGCCGCCCGTGCGGCATCACGAACGGCGCGAGACTCTACGTTGGTAATGCCGGACGGAACGCCCACCACCACACGCGGACGCCTGATTCTTTTTGAAATTTTTTTCACCTGACGCAAAAAATAGGAGAGCATTTCCTCCGAAACTTCGTAGTCTGAAATCACTCCGGAGACAAGCGGACACACTGCCTTCAAATGTGCCGGTGTCCGGCCGAGCATTTCTTTGGCTTCCTTCCCCACCGCTACCACCCGGCCGGTCTTTTGGTTGATCGCCACCACAGAAGGTTCATTGAGAACGATGCCGCGGCCGCCCAGGTAGACGAGCGTATTGACCGTTCCCAAGTCTATTCCAATATCATTGGAAAAAAGGAGTTTCCATTTGTTCTGCCGCTTCTTCATGGGCATATTCTACTCCAAAATCCGCACAAACCCAAATTTTGCTTTTTTCTGATTTTTGTGTGGTTATTTCGCTTTTTTCTCAGGATTCAAAATCGCCAAAACCTCTTCTTCGCTAAGCAGATCTGTGTTTTCCTTCGTGCGTTCTTTGAATTCCAATTTGCCAGAGCTTTCTGTTTTCCCACTCATCACGAGGCGATATGGAATGCCAAAAAGGTCCGAATCAGAAAATTTTTCACCGGCACTTGCACCTTCGCGATCATCGTAGAGCACTTCCACGCCCCGGCTCTGTAATTTTTCATACAAGCGATCCGCCGCGTCTTTGACCCCGAGCGCCACAAGATGCACCTGAAAAGGAGCGATCTCCTTCGGCCACACCAAACCTTTTTTGTCTGCGAGTAGTTCCACTACCGTCCCCATCAAACGATTTGGTCCGACACCGTAAGAACCCATCACCACCGGCTTTTCTTCACCGCTTTCGTCCGTGAAAGAAAGTCCGAGTGCGTCGGAAAAACGCGTCCCGAGACTGAAAATGTTCCCCACTTCCACTGCTTTTACTTCTTCGAGCGTTTCTTTTTTCAAACCCAGCTCCGCCAAAACTTCATCCAGGTACACTTCTTTGTTCACGGCGATTTTCTTTTCTCGCGAAACGTAGATGATATCCTCACCCGCATCACAGATTGTCTGGAATTCATGAGAAAACTTGCTGAAACTCCCACCAGATGCAAAAGTAATGAACGTCTGCTCTCCAGTGCCTACGCGAGCAAAAATGTTCTGGTACGCTTGCTTTGCCTTCTCATAGAACTTTTCGTGCTCCGCTTCATTTCGGGAAAAAGAATACAAGTCTTTCATCAGAAACTCCCGACCGCGCATGATGCCGCTTTTGGCGCGCGTTTCGTTGCGAAATTTTGTTTGGATCTGATACGGATACGCCGGAAGATCACGAAACGACCGGATATGGTTTTTCATCAGCGCAGTGATCGGCTCTTCGTGCGTGAAGCCAAGC
>DASSSU010000034.1:0-3872 GCA_035708305.1 Minisyncoccota bacterium
AAATTTCTGCCTTAATATAACAATCATTTAAAAAAAAATCAACTTCACGAATGTTTCAATAGCTTTTGTCACTCCTGCTTTTTGTCGACTTTTTCTTTTCTTCACCCGCGCGGTATACTGAAAGCAGTAATATTTAGCTCATGTATCGACCCATCCGCGATTACGCTATTATTGGCAATCTCCGTTCCGCCATCCTCATTTCCAAGGATGCATCTATCGACTGGGCGCCGGCGCCGTTTATCGACTCCCCCAGTATTTTTGCCGCACTCTTGGATGATCAGCAAGGAGGATTTTGGAGTATTACGCCGGAGGAAAAATACACCTCAAGTCAAAAATACCTTCACCGCACAAATGTCTTAGTCACCGCCTTTGAAACCTCGTCCGGAACGCTGGAGGTCACGGATTTTATCCCCATCGAAAAAAACAAAGATTCTTTTCCACCCGAAGAAGACACTACCTTTCGCATTCACCGCAAAATTCATTGTACGGAAGGTTCCTGCCGAGTCAAAGTGATTTTCCACCCGTGCTTCGACTATGCACGTGGAGAAACAACCCTCTCAGCGGAGAATGGCGGTATCCTCGTTCAAAATCAAGAGAAACACGGCATGCTTGCCTCTCGCGCTGATTTTGTGATTGCAGAAAACGAAGCCACTGCAACTATTTTGCTCGAAGAGGGCGAAAGCGAGTATCTGGTTTTTCGCTACAACGCTGGCAAAATCCCCCTGCCGCAAAACGAAAAAATTCATCATGAAGAAGAACTGGCAGAGACCATTTCCTATTGGAGAGAATGGGCGCACACTTGCCCCAACCCGGATTGCCCGGCTGAAGGTGCTTGGGAAGAAATGGTAAATCGCTCGGAACTCGTCCTCAAGGTTCTTTTTTTCGAACCGGTTGGAACCGTTGCGGCAGCGGCGACCACTTCGCTTCCAGAAGCCATCGGCGGCGTACGAAACTGGGATTATCGCTTCACCTGGATCCGCGACTCGGCTTTTATTTTTGAAAATTTCTTGAAACTTGGACATCTGGATGAAGCGGAAAGCTATCTGCAGTGGCTCGTTTCAAAATGCTTCAGAAGCGCCGACTCCGATCTTTTTGAAGGGATGCAAATCATGTACCCACTTCGAGATGAAACTCCTTTGGATGAAGAAATTCTTCCGCACCTGGAAGGCTACTCTGGTTCCCGCCCGGTTCGCATCGGCAACGATGCTTACCGACAAAAACAGTGGGATATTTTCGGCAGCATTCTCCACCTCATTTGGAGTCTCTACGAAGTGAAGACCGATCCGCCAAGCCGTCGGATTCGTGACCTGGTGCACGGAATTGGCAATCACGTAATGGAAATTTGGCGCGAACCTGACGAAGGTCTCTGGGAAATTCGCGGCGGGAAAGAACATTTCACGTATTCAAAAGCCATGTGCTCCGTTGCCCTTGATCGGGCGGCAAAGTTTTCCCGAAAATACGGCGAAGTGGCTGATGCAGAGCGTTTTGAAAAAGAGAAAAATATCATCGTTCGCGAAATCCACCGCCGCAGCTGGAACCCGGAGATGAATTCTTTCACTCAAAGTTTTGATTCCCAAAACCTTGACGCCTCGCTTTTGCGGCTCTCCGCCGTAGGATTCATTGATGGCAAAGATCCGAAGATGCTCGGCACCATTGAAGCAATTCAAAAAGGCTTGAAACAAAACAGTATTTATCTCAAACGCTACACCGCCTACGATGGGCTTCCAGGCGGTGAAGGGGCATTTTTGCTTTCTTCTTTTTGGCTTGTAGACGCGCTCATTTTGGCCGGTAAAGTCGATGAGGCGAAAGAAATTTTTGAAAAAATTCTGGCAAAAGCAAACCACGTCGGACTCTATGCTGAAGAGATTGACGCAAGCACGGGAGACTTTTTGGGAAACTTCCCCCAGGCATATACACACATCGGGCTTTTGAGCAGCGCTTTTCACCTCGCGGAAGCAAGGCGGAAAAACGAGGACTTTGCCCAAGCCGCGGAAGAAATCTACCGATCCTCCCACTCCCTATCCTGACGCACCAAAAGCTTTTTCCTCTCCTCCGGATGCGCCATAATTTCCAAAACCGTCTTCTCTGTGCGGATAGCGTTCGCTCCGGAACCCTGAGAACCTTTTACCGCAATCACGTCGCCGCGCGAAATCATGTTTTGGAGAAAAAGTCCCGCCGCCCGAGATTCTTCAAACTGCAAAATCTTTTTTTCATCCATTTTCTCATCAAGCGCCCCTTCAGCAATATCCCGCGCGCGCTTTCCGATTGTGACTAAAAAGTCAAAAATTCCAGCGGCTGCTTTTCCAACCTTTCGATGTTCTTCCTGGGAATACTGCCCCAGCTCCAGCATGTCGCCCAGTACGGCGATTTTCCTTCCTTCTGTTTCCACTGCTTCCATCGTTTCAAAAAGTGCACGCACTGCCGCCGGTGAAGAGTTGTACGAGTCGTCGATAATTGTGGAGTTTTTGACCCCCTCAATAATCCGCATTCGTCCGGCAGGTGCCCGGTAATCGCGAAAGCGCTCGGTAATTTCCACTATGTTCAAATTCATCGAAACACCGCAGAGCATGGCCGCGAGTGCGGAATACATGTTTTGCCGCCCCAAGGTTCCGTAGATGCGCACCGGCAAACTCGTACCTTCGTAGTCCACCCGGAAAAGCAATCCCGATGGCGCGCGAAGTCCACCCAAGCGCTTTTCGTAGAGAATCTCCGGACTGGAACCCACCATGAAATTTTTTTCCGGATCAAACCCGTACGGCAGGCATCTTGCTTTTGTAAGTTTCCGCATAGCAAACGCGCGTTTGTCGTCCCCGCACACCAAGAAAAGTCCGTCTTCCTTGAGTGCCTCAATCAGCTTGCCTTTTTCTTCGTACACCTTTTCCGGGGTTCCAAAAAATTCCACATGCACCGGAACTTTTGCGAGGTGAGTCAAAACCACCATGTCCGGCTTTACGATTCGCGTGATGCGCTCCATGTCTCCCGGTACTCCCACGCCAATTTCCAGCACAAGTACTTTGGGGTATGGTGTCCGAAAAATAATGATCTTTAACCCTTTCAAAAAATTCTTCACCCAAAGGAACGGATTGCTCCACGCGTTTTGCAAACCCAAAATCGTAAGCGGCACACCGATTTCACTATTGAAACTTTTTTCACTTTTCCGGGCAGCAACAGAGTCTTTCAAAACATTGAAGATAGCATCTTTAGTAGAAGTTTTTCCCACACTTCCGGTGATGGCAATGATTTTCGGGCGATATTTCCACAGCACGAGCTTCGCTTCCCAGAGCAGTACGGCAACAACAACTTTCTTAAAAATTTTTTTCATGGTTGAAGAATTATAAACGGACAAAAAAATTTTTCAAATTTGACAATAGACGAAATTCAAGTGCGGTTCTAAGAAGACGGGAAATCCTGCTTCCTTTCAAATCAGCGCAAGACACCACCATCCGGAGAACAGCCCATGTTCTTTTCTCGTGAAGCCCACAAACTTCGAAAAGAACATGGGCTGTTCTCCTTGTGTGCAACCACTTCCAGAATCTTTGTAAGAAAAGGTTTCGTTTTTCAGTGACCACCTCCAGAATTTCTGCAAAACAAAACTTTCAAATTGAGATGAGATTCGCAGGATGAAGATTGCTCAATTTGGAAGTTTTGAGATTACCGGTCGGGCGGGATATTGTAGTAATTAATCAAAAACTTTGCCGTATCAACAAAAGGATCTTTCAGGGTCTGAGAAGCGTACATTGCTCCTTGCGGGTGTTTCAGATACAGAAAAACCAAAAACTGCGGATTGTACGCCGGGAAATACCCAAACCAGGTATTGAGATATCGGTTGGGATAGTACCCGCCGCCGTTTGGCATGGCGATCTGTGCCGTTC
>DASSSU010000035.1:0-3420 GCA_035708305.1 Minisyncoccota bacterium
GCCACATCTCCGAACGACCCCTACGGCAACACCATTCTTGCTTCCTCCATCCAAAGTGTGACTGGCTCGTGGTCCATCTCTCCAAGTGGTACCCTGGTGGTGAATGAACTGAAGGTAAGGGAAGGGGCGGAGTTTGGGACGGAAACCAAGCCGACATCTTCTGATTTCACTCTGTACGATAAAAAAACCGGCGCTCCCTACTGCGTGAAAATTTCAGGCGGCGGAGTCAAAACCGTTCCGGGGAAATGTAGCTCATAATGCTGGAAATATGGTAGTATCTGTAAAAACCAATATGCAGGTAGACGGCAGAGCAATAGCACAAGAAATGAAAGAAGATCTCAAGCGAAAGTTTGCGGTGTTTTCTTCGAAGCCGATCATGGCACTCGTTTCGGCGGGTGAAAATCCTGCGACGGAAACTTTCATCCGGATCAAAACGAAATTTGCAGAAGACATCGGCGTGGAAGTGACGCGATCGCACTTTGATGAAAATGCCTCCACTGAGATCATTCTTGCAGAAGTCTGTCGGTTAAATGCTGATCCGTCCGTTGCCGGAATTGTGGTGCAGCTTCCGCTTCCCAGCAACATTTCTGTCTCGGAGGTACTCCACGTGATCGCTCCGGAAAAGGACATAGATGCTCTCGGAACAGGTGTAGAGCGGGAAGGCAGAGAAAAAACAGAAAGACGAGAATCAAAGTTTCTCCCACCGGTAGTGCTTGCCGTGAAAGAAATTTTTAAACGCGAAAAAATTTCCCCAGAAGGAAAAACAGCGCTTGTAGTTGGAAAGGGGAGGCTGGTGGGAAAGCCGGTTTTCCGTTTCCTTCAGGAACAGGGTGCGGAAGTCTCTGTTGTGGAAGAAGGGCAGGCGATTGCACCGTTTTCAGAATGCGCGGACATCATTGTCTCTGGTGCGGGAAGTCCGGGAATTATTCGTCCGGAAATGATCAAAGACGAGTGCGTGCTGATCGACGCCGGTACTTCCGAGAGTGCGGGAAAAGTCCGAGGTGATGCGGATCCGTCATGTGCTTCCAAATGCGCTGTCTTTACTCCGGTGCCTGGCGGGGTGGGACCGATCACTGTTGCTTGTTTGTTTGCCAATTTGTATCAAGCTTCCATTTCTGGCGATCTGTAATTGTAACGAAATATGGTGAAGAAATTTTTAGGAATGTTTCATCGCGAGATTGGCAGCCTTCACGAGGCGGCGTATCTTCTGGCGTCTTTTTCGCTTCTCTCGCAGATTCTCGCCGTGGTGCGCGACCGGCTTTTAGCGCACAACTTTGGTGCAGGACAGACACTCGATATTTATTACGCCGCATTCCGCATCCCGGATCTCATTTACGTTTCCATTGCCTCGTTTGTGGCGGTAACCATTCTCATTCCATTTTTGCTGGAGAAGTTGGGCAAGTCGGATCACGAAGCTTTTATTTTTATTGATGCGGTTTTTACAGTTTTTCTTCTAGTGATTTTTGCCGTTTGTGCGGTGGCCTTCTTTCTCATGCCGTTTCTCGCACACATTGTGGCACCGGGATTTGAAGGAGAAGCAAAGCACACATTTGTTTTTATGGCGCGGGTTTTGCTGCTCTCGCCGATTTTGCTCGGAATCTCCAATCTCCTTGGCAGTATCACACAGCTGTACAAAAAATTCTTCGTCTTCGCCCTGAGTCCGGTGCTCTACAACGCCGGTATCATTGTTGGGCTTCTTTTCTTTGAGCCGAAACTCGGGCTCTTTGGTGTCGTGCTTGGTGTCGTGCTTGGGGCGGCGATGCACATGTCAATCCAGCTTCCGGTGGTGGAGCGAAGCGGCATTGCTCCGCGGGGGAAATTTCTTTTTCGTGCTTTTCGTACACCCGAGACGATCGCAGATCTGAAACGCCTGGTGCGTACTTCCATTCCGAGAACGATCTCACTTTCACTCACGCAGATCGTTACGCTGGTACTCGTCTCAGTGGCGTCCATCCTTTCTCCCGGCGCTATTTCTATTTTCTCACTTTCCAACAACCTCCAGTCTGTTCCGCTTGCGGTGATCGGCATGAGCTATTCCGTGGCGGCGTTTCCGATGCTCGCTTCGTATTTTTCAAGCGGAAAGCAAGATAAATTCAAAGCACAGCTTCTTTCTGCCACCAAGCACATTCTCTTTTGGTCATTGCCTGCGGCGGCGCTCTTCATCGTTCTGCGTGCGCAGATCGTCCGTGTACTCTACGGTTCGGGGGCATTTACCTGGGCGGACACGCGTCTGACAGCAGCTGCCCTCGGGCTTTTTGCGCTTTCTGTTACAGCGCAGAGTCTCGTACTGCTCTATGCACGTGGATACTATGCCGCAGGGAACACCAGCCGGCCGCTTTCAATCAACGCTTTTTCTTCCGCGCTGATTATCGTACTCGCAGCAGTTCTTGTTCCACTTTTTCACCACGCCGAAGGGTTTCGGTTTTTCTTTGAGAATCTTCTTCGTGTGGACGATCTCCCAGGCACAACCATTCTCATGCTACCGCTTTCGTTTTCGATCGGCATGATCGTGAATGCTTCTCTTCTGATCTATTTTTTCAAAAAAGACTTTGGGCTCAGCTTTGCGTCGATACAGAAAAGCTTCCATCACGGAATTTACGGCGCGCTTTTCATGGGGTTTGTGGCGTATCAATTCTTGGATTTTCTCGATGATTTTTTCAATCTCAACACGTTCATGGGAATTTTTCTCCAGGGGCTCATTGCCGGTGTAGCGGGGATTATTGCCGGTATCGCGCTTCTATGGGTACTCGACAATGATGAAATAAAAGTGGTGGCGCGAACGCTTCACGCAAAATTCTGGAAAACCAAAACTGTCGCTTCGTCCCAAGACGAACTGTGATTTTACCAAAGGGTATTAAAATGTTCAGGAAGGGATTCCCTGTCTGTGTGGGCTTCTGGGGAAACGTATTCTTTTTGAAGTTTGTGGGCTTCACGAAAAAAGAATACGTTTCCCCAGAAGCAAGGAAGTTCACTAAATTGAATTCAAAAGATTTTTCAAAAAATTCTCGCGTTCTTTTCCTTCGATCTCGCGGTATTGATTTTCTTTGAGCTTTCCGATTTTGATGTTTTCGATACGGATACGCTTCAGGGTGCGCACCTGATACCCAGCGGCGGCACACATTCGGCGAATCTGATGCTTCTTTCCTTCCGTGAGGGTGATGCGAAAAATTTTTTCACTGACCCGTGCGGTTTTGGCCGGCTTTGTCCGGTAGCCTTCGATGTTTATGCCGATCTCCATTTTGCGAAGATGGGTCCCGGGAATGTTTTTGTCCACGACCACCAAATACTCTTTTTCATGCGCTTCTTCCGGTGCCAACAAGCGGTGCACGATCCGTCCGTCGTCAGAGAGAATCATCAATCCTTCCGAATCTTTATCGAGTCTCCCGAGTGGTGAAAGTTTTTTTTCTTTCAAATTTTTTG
>DASSSU010000036.1:0-2179 GCA_035708305.1 Minisyncoccota bacterium
TGAAGGCTTTTTTGATAATACGCAAGCTCAGCATGAAGCCTTTTTTTGCCTTTGTCGGTGATTCGGTAATATCGCCGGCGCGAATCGTTTGTTTCAGATGGTTTTTCTCTTCCGTCAATTTCTTCGATAAGTTTCTGATCGTGAAGTTGTTTAATACTGGCGTATAAAGCTCCGGGCCAAAGCTTGATCTTTCCATTTGAATCCTCCTCTACCTGCTTTATGATTTCATAGCCATGGCGCGGTTTGAGCGAAAGGGCGAGCAGGATTCCAAATGCAACCTGCGGAAGCTGCTGATATTTTTTGGTCATGGTTCTATACTATAACAAACTTAGTTATAGTTCAAGTCCTGAAAAATTTCGTTGCGGTAAATTGCTGTGAGAGGGCTGGAAGAATAAAGCTTTTTAGTACGCATCCATTTTTTCTTGAATTTATTTTTTAGAAGGAGTACAGTGTTGCCTTGCTTCGAAGCACTTTGCGACGAAGCAAGAAAAGACGGCAAAAGCCGCAATGACAACAACGGAGAAAGTAAATGAAATATGTTCTTTCAGCTCTGAAAAAGCCAATGTTTCAAGAATTGGTTGATCCGGCACAAGCACTGAGGCCGTATCCGGAATATGCACGCCGATATTTGCCTGACGCATTTCCAAACATACAGCAAGTGTTGCTGTTGCTTTTTCAGCAGGAGAGCCTCGGGCATGATTTTGACGTAACCGCCTTTTATTCTCAACGACGAAAGAATCTGACTTTGAAACAAGAGAAAGAACTCGCCAGTTTCAATCAAGAGGCTTTTGACGGTGCGAAGGAGAACGGAAGTTTGCTGCTCTACTATCAAGGAGAAGTACTTCGCGATGAAGAAAGGCTGACATATCGAGACAAACGCCTGGCGTCTCTTGGTTTTTTACCAGATTGTCTGTCGTTTTGTGTCTGGACATCACTTGCCGCCGCTCAGTTTGGGGCAAAATCCAGAGCACACATGAAAGCCCAAACGCGTGCTCCGAAATGGTATGCTCATGCCGGAATATTGAAAATGAGTGCCCGCGTGGTGCTCTACTGTAACAAACCTTGGATTTATTTTCATAACGAAAGAATTCGTTCTTTGTTTTAAATCTTAACTCCGTAAGTCAAACTCCCCATTGTGTAATGGGGAGTTTTATTTTTCCTTAAGAGTGAAATCTCTTTGAAATGATTTTGAAATACAAAGTTTTTCGTTTATTATCTTCTTCAAGAAGTACAAGGTTGGACTTGGGGTACCTAGAGAACACGAAATTTTTTATGGAATCATTTCATTGGAACGAAAGGGAACAAAGCCTGAAAGAGCGGGAATCTCAGCCCGAAAAGCAAGAGCTTCTGAGGAGAAAAGAAGTCAGAACAGAAGTGATGCGGAAAGCGGTTCAGCAACTTGCTGAAATGAAAGCAGAACCGGAACGTTTTCTTGATCAGGGTGGCGCCGGGTCTGTTTACGAGGTAATGGCAGGGATGTGCATGAAAGTTCCTCTTCGGCATTATGTATTTCCAAGTGACCACTACGACTTGGGAAACACCTTGGACGTAGAAGCATCTTTTTTACGCCGGGTTTCGGGGATTTATCACGCGGGCGTACGTGCTCCGGGATACATTGGACTCGCAACGAATCAGGGACTTTCGGGGTTGGTCATGGAAAAGCTTCCGGCGGTGAATTTTCAAAAAGTTCTCTCCGGTGAAGAGCCGCTTCCGGAGACTTTTAATGAAAACAAATTCTTTTCCGCTCTTGAAAAATATATTGATTTTATGCACCAAGATCTTCAAGTTGCTCACGGAGATCTTTACTCGCGAAATGTCATGATGGATAGAAAAAGCGGCATGCCGTATGTGATTGATTTTGGACGATCGAAGTTTTTACACACCATTCCCGATCAGGAGCGGGTGCAGGCGGTTCGTAGCGATGCGGACCGGTTGGATGAGCTGTATGATGCGTTTGCGGATGCCTCAGACAAGGGGGTATTGACTTATTCTAAATTATAGTGAATAATATGGATCGAACTGAACCAACCAAACCAATCAAAGAGGCCGAAGTGGAATTTCATCTTTCTGAAAGTATTTTGAGGCGAGCCGAAGAAGCAGCTCGTCTCATGGGGGAAAATGAACACACAAGAAAGTTTCGTGTTTTTGACTTCAGCGAAATTGTGGGGGTGGTGAGTAA
>DASSSU010000037.1:0-52379 GCA_035708305.1 Minisyncoccota bacterium
GCTGAATAAAAATTTTGTGGATTGCTGAAGCAGCTTCTCTGATATAATAAACTCACATGGCACGCAGCATCATTTTGGGAAACGGAAACATGCTCGTCGGTTTGGACGAATGGGCAAATGTTCGCGATCTGTATTTTCCAATGGTGGGGCTGGAGAACCACGTTGGCGAGCACATGCGCCACCGGATCGGAGTATGGGCAGATGGAAAGTTCTCTTGGCTTCACGAT
Organism: Minisyncoccota bacterium; assembly: GCA_035708305.1. GTDB lineage: Bacteria > Patescibacteriota > Minisyncoccia > Phycocordibacterales > DASSSU01 > DASSSU01. The sequence goes on from DASSSU010000037.1 coordinate 228, forward strand.
GGAACCTGGACGATCAAAACTCATTTGGAAGACGCCGCACTGGAAAGCAGCATTGAGGCGACTCATGCCGAACTTGGCGTTTCTCTCTTTTTCCATGACGTGGTTTACAATGAAAAAAATATTTTCATTCGCGCGGTAGAAGTAAACAACCTTGCAGACCAAAAGCGCAGCATCCGCGTTTTTTTTGCGCATGAGTTCGAGCTTTATTCTTCCAGTACCGCGCATACTGCGTACTACGATCCGATCCAAAAAGCGCTGATCCACTACAAAGTTCGCCGCGTACTTCTGGCAAATGCGAGAATTGACGGACAGATGTGGAGCGAGTACACCACTGGGGTATTTGGGATTGAAGGAAAAGAAGGTTCGTTCCGGGATGCGGAAGACGGACAGCTTTCGGGGAACCCGATCGAGCACGGGCCGGCGGATTCAGTTTTGGGACTCTATGCTGACTATGCACCGGGGGAGCAGAAGACCATTCACTATTGGATTGTTGCAGCGAAGGACATCGAGCGCGCAATCGAGCTCAACAACCTCGTGCTGGAGAAAAAGCCAGAACACATGGTTCTCTCGACGCGAAACTTTTGGAAATCCTGGGTAGAGAAGCGGACATTTCACTTTCCCAACTTGGACCCGAGTTGCGGACGGCTTTTTCAAAAATCCCTTCTGCTGATCCGTGCTCACACCAACAACAACGGCGCAGTGATCGCTTCATCTGATTCCGGCATGCTCCAAAAAGGTAAGGACACGTATGCGTATGTCTGGCCGCGTGATGCTGCTTTCGTTGCTTTAGCCATGTCCGGATCTGGCTACCTGTCCATCACAAAAGAATTTTTCAGCTTCTGCAAAGAAACGATCAGTCCGATGGGCTACTTTATGCACAAGTACAACCCAGATGGCTCGCTTGGGTCTTCATGGCACCCATGGGTTCGGAATGGCAAGTTTCAGCTTCCGATCCAGAAAGACGAAACCGCACTCGTACTCTTTTCGTTTTGGAAGTTTTATCAGTTTTCCAAAGATCTGGAGCTGGTGGAACGCTTCTATGATTCTCTCATTTTTAAAACCGCGGAATTTCTTTCCGAGTACAAAGACGGATGCACCAACCTTCCGGCGCCATCATACGATCTTTGGGAAGAACGCTTCGGTATGCATACCTTCACTTCCGCGGCGATCTACGCCGGACTTAAAGCCGCTGAAAATTTTGCGCTTCTTCTTGGGAAGGACGACGAACGTAAACGCTGGCACGACCGCGCGTGCGAAATCCGCGAGGCTATTTTGAAGCACTTGTACAACGAAAAAACTGGCACGTTTTATCGGAGCATCAATGTTTCATATGAAAAGAGCGATCTGCGTTTGGAACATCCGAAGATAGAGCGCGATGAAACGATCGACATTTCAAGCGCATACGGAATTTATCTTTTTGAGGTTTTAAATGTGAACGATCCGCGTCTAACTTCTGCAATGGAAAAAACCAAAGCCGCTCTGGAATGCAAAGAAAAAGGAACTGTCGGAGGCTTGGCACGCTACGAAGAAGATCAGTATCATCGTGCCAGTCCGTACGTTCCCGGCAATCCGTGGTTCATCACGACGCTCTGGTATGCGCAGTACACGATTGCTCGCGCGAAAAATGCGAAAGATTTGGAAGAAGCGGTGAAATGGCTCCATTGGGCGGCTGATCATGCGGAGTCTTCGGGCGTTATGGCAGAACAGCTGCATCCGTACACCGGTGCGGCGATTTCTGCCACTCCTTTGACCTGGAGTCATGCGGAGTATGTCCGCACGGTGTTGGAGTATTTGAATAAGATGGAGGAGCTTGGTCTCTGCGCCGACTGCAATCCCAATAATTAATTCTTCCATTTCTGGTACATTTCATCGTCTTGAAAAAAATTCCTTGGTCACCGTACTAGTCGTACGGTTTCCGGCACGATTTTTCTCAAGACGCGAACCGCACTCAGAAATGAAAGAATTACTTTGCAATACTCTGAAAGTGATTTTTCGTCTTCCAAAAATTTTATTTTTTTTTAGCCTTGTCCACTTCGGTTGACTTGTCTTTGTTGGTATACTAAAAAGAGCATTTATTCACCGATAATTTTTAAAGACTCATGGCTGAATTTGATTTTGTATCTATTGGAGACATCACAACGGATGCGTTTATCCACATTGATCACGCGAGTGTGAATTACAACAAAGCGAAACGCGAAGAAGAGCTTTGTCTCACTAACGGCGCGAAAATTCCGTTTGAATTTGTGAAGGTGGTGCCGGCCGTAGGGAACAGCTCCAACGCCGCTGTTTCTGCTGCACGTTTGGGACTCAACACTGCTTTTGTTTCCAACTTAGGCGATGATGACCATGGGCATGAGGACTTGGAAATTTTGAAAGGCGAAAAGGTGGATACGCGCTTTATCAAAGTTCATCCGGATCTTTCGAGCAACTATCACTATGTGCTGTGGCACAAGGCAGAGCGCACGATTCTCATCAAGCATGAGGCATACCCGTACGAAATGCCGGATGTGGGAAATCCGAAATGGATGTACTTCAGCTCAGTGGGGGAGGACTCCATACAGTTTCATCATGATGTGGCGGCCTATGCCAAGTCCCATCCGGAGACGAAACTTGCCTTTCAGCCGGGCACGTTTCAGATTGAGCTTGGTGCGGAAAAACTCAAAGACCTGTACGAAGCTTCCGAAGTTTTCTTCTGCAATGTAGAGGAAGCGCGCTTGATTATTGGTGATGAAAAGCAGGAAGTTCCAAAGAAAGAACTCACGATCAAGATCCACGAACTTGGTCCAAAAATCGTGGTAGTAACGGACGGAGCGGAGGGATTGTACGCGTACGAAGGAGACAATCAGGGTATTTGGTTTATTCCGCCGTATCCGGATCCAAAGCCGCCGTACGATCGTACCGGAGCGGGCGATGCCTGCGAGTCTACTATTACCGCTGCCTTGGCACTTGGATTGAGTATGAAAGAAGCAATCATGTGGGGACCGATCAACTCCATGTCAGTCGTGCAGTATGTCGGTGCGCGCGAAGGACTCTTGACTCGCGAAAAACTCGAAGAGTATCTTGCAAACGCACCGGAAGACTACCAGCCGCGAAAAGTGTAAGTAAACTTATCGTTTTGGAATGCACCATGAGAATGTTCTTTTCGAAGTTTGTGGGCTTCACGAGAAAAGAATATTCTCATGGTGCCTTCTTAAGGTTTCTCCTTTCAAAGGAGAGTTTCGGCTAATTTTTATCTTTTATGATTGACTTTCGCTTCAAAGACACTGCGCTTGTTTCCGAGGACGAGCTCGTGATGACTTCTCATCGGCTTTTTCCGTATACCGAGCGTCTGAAAATTCTCTCGGAAAACGGCGGGTACGGCGAGCCGGAAGCTTCGCTCAACCTGCTTTTCGACGGCGCACTTCTGCAGTCTGTTCGTGAGGCGAGTGCGAAACTCAGGGATCCAAGGTTAAAATACATTGTCCTGGTGGGAATCGGTGGGTCCAATCTTGGTACGGAAGCGATTTATGACGCGCTTTTGGATCGGAAAAAAATTTGCACGCCCGGAAACCCTGGCATACTTTTCCTGGACACGGTGGACAGTGTTCGGGCAAATGCTGTGTGCGAAACACTTCTCGAATGCGAGAGCGCAGAAGAATTTGTCTTGTTGGTCGTCAGCAAATCGGGAAAAACCACTGAAACGGCGGCAAATGCAGCGTTCTTGTACAATACGCTTTCGGAACGGTTTAGCGACTTGAATGCACGTGTGGCGTGCATCACCGATGAAGGCTCGGCGCTCTGGAAGCTTGCGGAAGAGAAAAATTTTCTCACGCTTTCTATCCCCAAAAATGTAGGCGGGCGATACTCAGTGTTTTCTGCGGTGGGGCTTTTGCCGCTTTCACTTGCGGGAATAGACATTGAAAAAGTTCTCGCTGGTGCAAAGCAGATCCGAAAAGAATGCCTCTTTTCAAATGCGCACAACAACCCCGCGCTGCTCTCGGCCGTGGTGAAATACTGTCAGTTCAAGAAAGGTGCCCGAGTCCACAACCTTTTTCTTTTTGATTCCTCGCTTGCGGTTTTTGGAAGCTGGTGGCGGCAGCTCGTGGGGGAGAGTTTAGGGAAGGAGTTTGATTTAAATAGCAATCCGATAAACGACCGCATCCTTCCGATGGTCTCTCTCGGCTCTACGGATTTGCATTCCGTGGGGCAACTTTATTTGAGCGGAGAGAAAAGCATTTTTACCACGTTTGTTTCTCTCGAAAAAAAGAGAGAAGAAATTCCAACACTTTCGGATTCGTCGTTCACACCACTTGTGCCGGAAATCCGCGGAAAGGATTTTTCCAATATCATGGAGGCGATTTTAAAAGGGGTGAAGGAGGCATACCGGAAGAGAAGTTTGCCTTTTGCGGAAATTTCTCTGCCGGAAATTTCGGAAGAAAACATCGGTGCACTTTTCCAAATGGAAATGCTCTCTACCATGTATCTCGCGTTTCTTATGAACGTCAACGCATTTGATCAGCCAAACGTAGAAGAATACAAAAAAATCACCCGGGAAATTTTGGAAAAATAAAAACTGCCCCGGATACTTACCGAGACTGTTTTGTAAGAATCCGGAGAACAGCACCATGTTCTTTTCTCGCAAAGCCCACGAACGTATTGCAAAACAAAACCTCCATTTTTGGATGAAGACCGAGGCGCAAGAGAAGAATCCGAAAGAGCCGTACTTACTGGTACGGTGACTGAGTGATTCTTCTCTTGCAACGAAGGTATTCGCCAAAAATGGAGGCTTTGATGTTAATTTTGGCGGCGGATGGGCGCTACCCGAATAATATCCAGCGCCTCTTCAATATCATCTGTGATCGTGTACAGCTCCATGTCTTCTTCGTCGATGGCTTTGTTTTCCTCGTAGAGATATTTCTTGATAAACCGCTGCATTGGATCCCAAAAATCCTTGCCCATGCAAATGACCGGGACTTTTTCAATCTTGTGCGTCTGGATGAGCGTAAGCATTTCAAAAAATTCATCGAGTGTACCAAAACCGCCGGGAAAGAAAACGTATGCTTCGGCGGCATAGGACATGAGCACCTTGCGGCAGAAGAAGTATTCAAACTCCATTTTGCGATTTACGTACGGGTTGGTCGCCTGTTCGTAGGGAAGATGAATGTTCAGGCCGAGTGATTCGCCGTTCGTCTCGTATGCGCCGCGGTTGCCAGCTTCCATGATGCCCGGACCGCCGCCGGTCACGACACCGAAGCCGTATTCAGAAACGCGCTGTCCGAGTTCGCGTGCCATCTTGTAGTGCGGGTTGTCGGGTTTGAAGCGCGCTGAACCAAAAAAAGTGATGGTGCGCTCCAACCCTTCGAGGAATTCGAAGCCATGGGTGAATTCTCCGGCGATGCGGTGTACGCGGTTCTTTACGTGTTCAGCAAACTCATCTTTGGTAAGTGGGCGAATGGGAAGTTTGGCTTCCGGTTTGTTCAAGACGACTCTTTCATCTGGCTGGACAGGTTCTTTCAGCATGAATTCATTATACAAGAGGAATGGTTTCCAGAAAACTGGAAACAAAAAGAGAGTGGGGAAAAAGCTGGACAAAAAAGCGGAGATGTGTTAGGTTCAAGTTTAGTCCGTTCATCCCGAACGGGTCAAAGGAGACTTCATCATGAAGACGAAACTCGCTTTGGTTCTTTGCATAAGTATAGGTATATCTTTGCTCCAAGGCTGCGGCAGTCTCGGAGCAATGGCGGGTTCAGGTGGCTTGGCGGGGATGGCCGCTCAGATCGGTATCGGTACCGCGGTGAAAGCGGGAAACGCCTACTCGGCCCATGAACGCATGGCACGTGAAGTTGCCACGCAGTGTGCCCAAATGTCCGCTTCTCAACGGGCGCGCATTCCGGCTTGTAATTAACGCCTAAAAACCAATATACATACAAAAGAGTACCAGATGAATTATAAAGAGAAAGAGTACGAAAACTATAAAATTTCGCTCGCAATCCTCTAGCCCGTCAATTTTTGACGGGCTTTTTTCTTTTTGCCTGCTCTAGTATGATAGAGGGATAAAGGAGATGGCAAAAACTTCTTTTCTCGTGAAGCCCACAGACTTCGAAAAGAAGTTTTTGCCATCTCCTTTCAAACACTCTAAACATGGATCGGGAACTTTATCTCAAAATTTCAAAATGGCGGGAAAAAACGGCGGCGCGGGAACGAATGCCGGCCTACCGGATCCTCTCTACACAGGCGGTGGAAGGTATTGCTTCAAGCTTTCCCGAAACAAAAGAAGAGCTGCTGGCGGTCAAAGGTATTGCGGAGAAAAAATTTGCAAAATATGGAGAAGAGATTCTCAGCATGGTTCGGGAGCATCGCGGTACGGAAGTACCGCAGGATGATCTTTTTTCTGAGAGTGGCGACGAAGACGGAGAGCAGCCGGACGGAATATCAAAAAAGGAAGAAAAATTTTTTTCCGTCGGGGACTACCTGGAGCTTTTGAACATTGGACTTCGCCGGAGCGGGGCGAAGGTGAAGGGGGAAATTTCGAGCTTGGATATTCGCGAGCGGTATATTTTTTTCGGTCTGAAAGACGCGGAAGATGGCGCGATGATGAGCTGTTTCATGTGGCGAAACGACTACGAGCTTTCCGGGGTGGCGCTTGAAGAAGGAATGGAAGTTTTTGCGACCGGTTTCCCCGAAATCTACAAACCGGCAGGGAGGCTTTCTTTCCGGGTGCAGTTCGTGGAGCTGTTCGGGGAGGGGGCACTCAAGAAAGCGTACGATGAGCTGAGGAAAAAACTTGAGAAAGAAGGACTCTTTGCGGAAGAAACCAAAAAGCCGATACCGGACTACTCCGAGCGGATCGGTGTGATCACTTCCAAAACCGGCGCGGTGATTCACGATTTTCTCAACAACATCGGAAAGTTTGGCTATCATACCTTTTTTTATGATTCGCGCGTGGAAGGACAGCAGGCAGTGCGCGATCTGGTGCGCGGGGTAAAATTTTTTCAGAAAAAAAATGATATTGATGTGCTGATAGTAATGCGCGGCGGCGGTTCACTGGAGTCGCTTCAAGCGTTCAACAACGAAATACTCGTGCGGGAAGTAAAAAAGTGTCCGTTCCCAGTGATCGCGGCGATCGGACACGACAAAGACGTCCCGCTTCTCTCGCTTGCGGCGGATGTGATGGTCTCCACCCCGACGGCGGCGACGAAAGTGCTGGATCGTTCCTGGAAAGAAGCGCTTTTGAGGACACGATTTTCGGAGCAGAAGATTTTTGGAGCGTTTCGCGAGGTGTTGCAGTCGAAGCGGTATGAAATTTCCGAGCTCGGCGGCGTACTTCAGAAATGTATCGGCGTGATTTTGGAAAAGATGCGGCGGGCAGAGCGGGTTTTTGAAATTTCGTCCGGGAAATTCAGATACGCGCTTGAACAGGTGGGAAAGACACTGGAAGAACGGCAAAAAAATATTTTCCGAAATTTCACGATGGCATTACAAAATGCTGAAAAAGATCTCCTGCCGCAAGCTCAGGCAATCGTCCGAACTTTCTCGCGCACCATCAGGCAGAAAGAAAAAGCGCTTCAAGATCTGGAAAAGACACTTCGTCTACACAGCCCGAAACGCCAGCTGAAGCTTGGATATAGTATCGTTCGTTCAGGCGGGAAAATTCTCCGAAGTGTGAAAAATGTTACGGCGGGACAAAAGATCGACATCACGGTCGTGGATGGTACGTTTCAGTCGTCTGTGGAGAAAATAAAACCCCCTGCCCAATAGTGGCAGGGGGAAAAGGGAGGAAAGGATTTAACATCCTGTGCAAGCCTGAATGATATTTTTTGAGGCAGCGGTCGCTTTTCGGTCTCGGAGGGCTTTCACGAGTGGGGCGAGTTCAGCCAGCCCTGAAATACAATAATCAGCTCCGGCACGAAAGAAATTTCCCTCGCGATATTTTTCTTCGACTATTCCAACGTGACCTACGCCGATTATCTCTGCTTCTTTTGCTGCTCGCATATCTGAGCATAAATCGCCGATGTACATGATCTGCTGCGGCGGAATGTGCAAAGATCTCACATGCTCTTGAAGCATTTTCGTTTTGTCGAAGTCGGAAAGAATGATCTCCGAAAAATAAGAATTCAGTTGGTATCTGTTTAAAAATGCCGGTATATCCTCGTGGCGATTTGCTGTCAGAATAGAAAGGGTGATACCAAGCAGTTTTAGAGACAAAAGGGCTTCCTGCGTTCCTTCAAATGGGCGCACGGAATGGTAGTATTTCTCTATGTGCTGACTGTACTCTTTGTCCAGTTCTTCGGGAGAACCTTTGTATCCGAGCGAACGAAAGTACTGAATGGGTGGGGAATCAAAGAGCCTCAGGAAGATACTGTAGAATATTTCGTGAGATGGAAGTGGTATTTTGAATCTTGCACATGTGTCGGCAACAGCTCTGCAGATCTCAGGAACACTGTTGACGAGCGTTCCGTCAAGATCAAAGCAAATGTGCTGAATAGCCATACAGCCTCCAGTGTTCAAATCTCAAAGAACTTTCACAAAGGCCGCTTTATTGATACTATAGTACAGAAAAAAGTCAAATCTTAAGACGAAAACAAATGGAGCAAAAAAAAATAAATTTAAATGAATCACTGAAAAAACTTGAGGAAATCGCCGGATGGTTTGATTCTCAGGAAGAAGTAGACGTGGAAGTGGGACTGCAAAAAGTAAAAGAGGGTGCCGCACTCATTGAAGCGAGCAAGAAGCGCCTGAAAGAGATTGAAAATGAGTTTGAGGAAGTGAAGCAGACTATGGAGGAACATTCGGGCGAAAGGGGTGAGTAGGTTCCCCGGTGAAGGCGTTCTTTCTGAGGTTTGCAGGCTTCACAAGAAAAAAAACTTCTCAGAGGAAGAAACTGCCTATAAGCATTTCGCATAAATATCAATCAATGTGCCGCCGCAAGCGAAAGCACTTTTTTCGCACCCGCTTTTCGTAGCGTTCTTTCGGCCTCGCCGAAGGTGGTTCCTGTGGTGGTCACATCGTCGATCAAAAGAATTACGGCTTCCGAAAGATTCGTGTTTTGTTTTGCCTGAAAGGCGCCGCGCAAGTTCTTCTCTCGTTCTTTGCGGTTTTTGGTCAGTGTCTGCGGCGGAGTCTCGCGGATTTTTTGGAGTGCCTCTGGATGAAATTCAAACCATGCACCACCATCGATTTCAAACATGCACTTTGCTATTTCCGCTGACTGGTTGTACTGCCTGTTTTTCAGGCGCCGTTTCGAGAGCGGAATTGGGACCAGCCAGATCTTCTCTTTTTTTGAAATTTCGGAATACATTATTTCTTCGCTGAGCTTTTCCAGGGCCGCGTCGTAGAGGTGTGGTGCAAAATTCTTCGCTGCATTTCGGTTGCCGTGAAATTTCATGGCTCGGATGGTGTTCTTCACAGCGGGGTTCCGGTAGCTAAAAACCGCGAAAACATTTTTATCTTCGAAATACTCTTTCGCACTCTGGAGACAGACGAAACACAGACTGCTTCCCGACTTGCCGCACCCAAGACAGTATTCTGGGAAAAAAAGATCAGCGCAGATCTTGACGAGCGGCTGGAAAAATTTTCTGAAAGGGAAATAGTGTGGATAAACTCGGTTTTTTGAATCGGTTTTCATGATTGCTTGTGATACAATTTAGACATAGAAAAACTTTCTTTACAACCATGGCTATTCTCGAACAGGTAAAAGGCGCTCTTGCAGATGCGCTTCACCTTCAAAAAACTAACAGCGTACTCGGTCTCGATATCGGGAGTTCTTTTGTGAAAGTTGTACAGCTTCGCAAAGACGGCGAAAAAGCGGTTTTGGAAACGTACGGGGAGCTTGCGCTCGGTCCGTATGCTGGTTTGGAAGTTGGTCGCGCTGCAAACCTAAAGCCAGAGCAGATCATTCAAGCAGTTTTGGCGCTTTTCAGCGAAGCAAACATCACGACGAAAACAGGCTCAGTAGCAATCCCTCTCGGTTCCACACTTTTGTCGCTGATCGAGATGCCAAAGATGAACGAAGCGGAACTGGCGAAAACAATTCCTCTTGAGGCGAGAAAATACATCCCGGTCTCTATTTCAGATGTGTCACTGGATTGGTGGATCATTCCGGAAAGGAAAGGAGAAGAAGCAGAAGAGGAAGAAGATGAAACCGAGCCGAAAGAAAAGAAGGAGAAAAAAACCGAAGTGTTGATAGTCGCTATTCACAATGAAGTGCTCACGAAATATAATGACATCATCAACCGCGCAGAGCTTCAGAACAGCTCTTTGGAAATCGAAACATTCAGTGCGGTTCGTTCCACGCTTTCTCATGACATGTCTCCCTTGATGATGCTTGACCTGGGAGCGGCAACTACGAAACTTTCTTTGGTGGAGCAGGGGATCATCAAAAGTTCCCACATCCTCAACAAAGGTTCGCAGGACATCACCATCGCGCTTTCCCATTCGCTCAACATGTCCATGCCGAAGGCGGAGGAACTGAAGCGGAAGGTCGGGCTTCTGGGCGAGGGGGACGATGCAGCCGCAAGCAAGGTCATGGAAGCGGAAGTGGATTATATTTTGACAGAAGCCAACCGTGTTCTTTTAAATTACCAGACGAAGTATCGCCGTACGGTGACCAAGGTGGTGCTGATCGGCGGCGGAGTGCTTCTGAAGGGTTTCGAAGACGAGGCGAAGAAAAAGCTTTCGACGGAGGTGGTTTATGGAGATGCGTTTTCGAAAGTTCAGACGCCGCCATTTCTGGAGCCAGTCCTGAAGGAGGCGGGCCCGGAGTTTGCGGTGGCACTCGGCCTTGCCCTCCGTCGTCTCCAAGATCTTTAAAATTTCCAAAATTGGCGATCTGCTGTGTTAAGCTCTCCATTTTGACCCTCACTGTACGAAAGCAGTACGACTCGGGATCAAAATGGAGAGCTTACCTTGCATGTTATCCAATTGTGAAAGTTAGATAGTGGTTTTAAAAGTTTGTTAGAAAACAAACTTCGTCCAAATCTGAAACCTTTTATCGTGGCAAGACCAAAAATTATTTAATTACTCAACATGCCAGATTTTAAAACATCATTCATTCCCAAAAAGACCATTGCGAGGGCGAAGGTACAGACCGGAACCCCGGTGGATCTTTTTCTGGTGATTGCAGTTCTCATTTTTCTTCTCGCGGCTTTGGCGGCAGGAGGAGTCTTTGCGTATCAGTTCAAAGTAAAGAGTGACATCACGAAAAAAAGCGAACAGCTTGCTCTGGCGCGGAAGGAAATTGACCCAAATCTCATTGCGCAGTTGGAGAGCCTGGACTTGCAGCTTGGAAAAGCCAAAGAAGTTCTTGGTACTCACCAGGCGATGACCACTCTTTTCGATAAATTAGAGCAGAACACACTTTTGAGCGTACAGTTTGATTCGTTTGCTTACTCGCGCAACAAAGACGTCCACCAGATTACGATGAATGGCGAAGCAAAAAACTACATGTCTCTGGCGCTTCAGTCAGATGTTTTCAGCAAAGCGGGATTTATTAAGAATGCTGTTTTCTCAAACCTCAACCTGAACACAGCGGGGAATGTCCAGTTCCAGATGGTTGCGGATGTAGACCCGTCTATTTTCACTTACACGCCACAGGACGGTTCGCCGGACGGCAGTATGGATAACGCCACGGGAACAGGTATCGGAAGTTCCAATACTCCTGTATCGACGCAAAGCCAAACCGTTCCGACGGGAACACCGCAAGCCCCAGCAACGCCGCAATAATTCCGAATAAACATATGAATTCAAGCAAATTACTTTTTCCGATCCTTCTCATCATCGCCGCCGGTTTGATCTTTTATCTTTTTATCAACCCGACATATGCGAATGTGAACAATCTTAAACAAGAGCGCGCGCAGTACGATACAGCACTTGGAGATGCTGCTCAGCTTCAAGAAAAACTTCAATCCCTCCGCGAACAGCTGAACAGCTTTTCTCCGGATGAACTGACTCGGCTTGATCACATGCTTCCGAATCACGTGGACAACGTGCGCCTCATTTTGGAACTCAATGCAATTGCTGCCCGCAACAACATGGTGATGAAGAACATCAACTTTGCCCTGGCTCCGGATGCATCAGGCAATGCGAACAGTCCATCCAACAGCCAAACGAAAGAAGTTCAGACAGTTGGAGTGAGTTTTTCGGTGAAAGGAGATTATCATACGCTCATAGCATTTTTGCAGGATCTGGAAAGAAGCTTGCGCATGATCGACATCGAATCGGTCAACTTCAGCGTACCGCAGGGTTCCACGGCTGATTCTTCAACATACACTTACAGCATTGTTCTTCACACTTATTGGCTGAATTATTAAACACATATCAACATGGGAGACAAGAAACAAATAGGACTTTTCATTCTTCTGGTCGCGGTACTGGCTGTTGCGTATTTTGGTTACCGATCATTTTCCAGCGGACAGAAAGGGGCAGCGCTCATCTCTGGAGATGCAAACCAGGAGAGCGCCACGGTAGCGGGGCAGCAGATTCTCTCGCTCTTGGATGATCTGAAAAAAATTCATCTCGATGACTCTATTTTTGCTGATCCGTCATTCCTTTCACTCAAAGACTTCACCGTATCTATTCAAAATCAGCCGAAGGGACGTCCAAACCCATTCTCGCCGATCGGAGATGACGACTTCAGCGGATTTCAGAGAGAAGACATGACTTCCGACGCATCCTCTTCTTCTGCAGGAACCTCTTCTTCCGTGGCCGGCTCGCAGACTTCTGTAATCCCGACTGGCACACAGACAAATCCGAACTCTTCCGAATCTGCACCTTCTGATTCATCAGCAAATTCCGGAACTGCACCGACGAACCAGCCCACTTCTGACAATTCTTTCGGTTCTCCAGTAAATTCCGGCCCAACCGTTCCGCCACCAAGCCCGGCTGTTCCTTCCATGTAGGCAACAAGCGGGAGTGTTTGGAAAACTTCCGCTTTTAAATTCCACTCTTTTTTATGAGTTTTCTTGAAGAACTGGTACAGCGTGGTGTTCTCAATCGGGAAGAAGTTCCTATTGTTTTGAAGCTGGCTCATGACACGGGAACGGACATTGATTCGGCACTCCTCTCCCGCGGAGTAGACGAGCGGACCCTCATGAGGATCAAGGGGGAGTATCTTCGCATGCCAGTCCGAGTACTCGGAGGGAACCCGGTTCCATACCGAGTGCTTCAGTATATTCCAGAAAATTCCGCTCGGCACTATCACTTTGTTCCGATCGGCATCAAGGACAGCGTGCTTGAGATTGGAATTACTGATCCGAACAACATTGAAGCGATGGATGCGCTTCAGTTTATCTCTACAAAGATAAAAATGCCGTTTCGGGTTTTTCTCATTTCTGAAAAAGATTTTGCGGCAGTTTTGGCGGGCTATCAAGGTTTGCCGGGAGAAATGTCCACGGCTTTGGCACAGCTCGCGGGAGAGTTTCAGCCACTTCAGGATTCCACAGTAGAAGACATTCCAGGGGAAAATAAAGAAAAAGTCGATGGCGCTTCCGTATCCCACGAAAATAATAATCCAAATGATGACGACGATGGTGTTGAAACCGAAGAAGATGACGGGAGCGGAACGAGTGCTCATGCAGAAGGAGTGAAAAAGGACCTTCAAAAAACTCTTGCGGATGCAGCAAAACCAGAAGCGGCACAGAAAGACAAAGACGGAAAGTCGCATATTGTTGAGGACGCGCCGGTTTCAAAAATGGTGGCGGTGATTTTGCGGCATGCAACCGAAGGGAACGCTTCGGACATTCACATTGAGCACACGGGAGACAAAATCCGAGTGCGCTTCCGTATTGACGGCGAGCTGCACACGAGTATTTTGCTTCCAACCAATGTGCACGCAGCGATGGTTTCACGCATCAAGATTCTTTCCAACCTGAAGCTTGACGAAAAACGTAAGCCGCAAGACGGACGCTTTTCCGCCAAAATAGACGGAAGAAGAATCGACTTTCGCGTTTCCACGTATCCGGCATATTATGGTGAAAAGGTGGTGATGCGTATTCTTGACTCGGAAAAGGGAATCAAGAGTATTGATCAGTTGGATTTCCAGAAAGGTCAGCTGGAAAAGATCAAAGCGGCTATCAAGCGCCCGTATGGAATGATCCTGATTACCGGGCCGACCGGCTCAGGAAAATCCACAACCCTGTATTCTATGCTGAACGAACTGGACCGTCAGAAAGATAACGTGGTGAGCCTGGAAGATCCGGTGGAATACACGATCGAGGGGGTGAACCAGTCCAACGTGCGGCCGGAAATCGGGTACACGTTTGCGACCGGACTTCGTTCGATCCTGCGACAAGACCCCGACGTGATCATGGTTGGTGAGATCCGCGACAAAGAAACTGCGCAGCTTGCGATCCAGGCGGCCTTGACCGGACACTTGGTTTTCTCCACGCTTCACACCAACACGGCGGCTGGTGCGATTCCGCGCTTGATCGATATGGGAGTTGATCCATACTTGATCGCACCAACGCTTATCTTGGCAATTGGACAGCGCCTCACTCGTGCGCTTTGCGAAGGAGGAGGGAAGCCAATTCCGGTAGACGAAGCGATGCAGGTGATGTTTGACAAGCAATTTGAAGATCTTCCGAAAAAATTCCGAGACGAGATCAAAATTCCAGATCATGTCTACGAAGCGGTTCCTACTGCCGAATGTCCGGGAGGGACTCGGGGACGTATGGCCGTGTTTGAAATCCTGGATGTCAATGCGGACGTTCGTCACGCGATTTTAAACAAACCTGTGGAAAGTGAAGTATTTCAAGTTGCTCGGAACAATGGTATGCTTACGATGAAGGAGGATGCTCTTTTGAAAGCGTTTGACGGGAAGATACCTTATATCGAAGTCAATAAGCTCTGAGACTTCCATTCTTGGCACTCTTCTGCGTTGAGCAATTTTATTTTGGCATTCACCGTACGAAGAGTACGGCTCATACCAAAATAAAATGCTCGCCTTGAATAGCGCTCAAGAATGAAACCCCTAGGAAATCTAAAACTTTCAGCGAACGCTTGTATGTCAAGAATGAAACCATTTGAACAGTGGTTTGAATTCAAAAAGGTGGAAGAAAAATTTTTAAATACAAAAACATGGGCGAGGAAATGAAAAACAAAAATATTCTCATTGTCGATGATGACAAGTTTCTTTTGGACATGTATTCGATCAAGTTCGGTGAACACGGCTTCACGGTCACGAGCTGCCTGGGAAGCGTGGAAGCGCTGGAAAAGATCAAAGAAGGACTTCATCCGGATGTGATGCTTTTGGATGTGATCATGCCGACTATGGACGGGTTTGAGTTTTTGGAAAAAGTGCGAAAAGAAAATCTCCTCCCTGAAACGGTCGTGATCATGCTTACCAACTTGGGACAGGAAGAGGACATTGAGCGCGGAAAGTCTCTTGGAGCAAAAGGCTACATTGTGAAGGCTTCTGCAACCCCTACGGAGGTGGTGAAAGAAGTCTCCACGCTTGCCCAGTCTTTTGGCAATATGAGCAAAAAAATCCCGGTGTCGGCGGTGGGAGAATAAACATTTAATCAGATAAAACTATGGTGGATTACAAAAAAGAACTGGAAGATCTCATGCTTTACGTGATTCGCGAGGGCGGGTCGGATCTGCATTTGTCGGTAGGAAAGACTCCTCACATCCGCGTTTCGGGAAGCTTGGTGCCGCTTATGCGAAAAACGCCGCTTACTCATGAAGACACCATGGAATTTGTTTCGCTGCTTCTGGATGATGAGAAGAAGCAACAGTTTCTTCGCGAACAGGAGATAGACTTTTCTTACTCATTTTCGGATGATGCGCGTTTTCGCTGCAATGCCTTCTTTCAATCCGGGGATGTGGGGATTGCCATGCGTCTTATTCCGGAGCACATCCGTAACGTGACAGAGCTGAACCTTCCGCCGATTTTGGAGACGTTTTCCCAAAAGAAGCAAGGATTTTTCTTGGTGGTAGGGCCGATCGGGCAGGGGAAATCCACCACGCTTGCCGCACTGATCAACATGATCAACGTGACGCGCTCGGTGCACATTCTCACGATTGAAGATCCGATCGAGTACATTTTTAAAGAAGACAAAGCCATCATTGATCAGCGTGAAGTTCACACCGACACGGACAGCTTCCCGGCGGCACTTCGTTCGATGTTCCGTCAGGATGTGGACGTGCTGATGATCGGAGAAATGCGCAGCCAAGAAACGATTTCATCTGCTGTGACGGCAGCGGAAACCGGACACTTGGTTTTCTCCACGCTTCACACCAACACCGCGGCGCAAACTGTTGACCGTATTGTGGACAGCTTCCCCTCCGATCAGCAGAACCAGATCCGCATGCAGTTAGCTTCTGGTCTGATCGGAGTTTTCTCGCAGCGCCTCATTCCGCGGGTGGGTGGCGGGATGGTCCCGGCGGGGGAGCTTATGGTAAATACCAGTGCGGTTTCCAACCTGATCCGCGAGGGACGGAGTCACGAGATCCCATCGGTGATCGAAACTGGGTCTGAGTTTGGAATGATCGATATGAACCGTTCGCTGCTGGATTTGGTGCAGTCGGGTGAGATTTCGTATGAGGATGCGATACTGAACTCCCAAAACCCTCGTGGTTTGGAGAGATTACTGTAAGACTTCCAAATTGAGCGATCTCCTGTGTCAAAGCCTGTATTTTCCTGTTCATCTGCCTATGGCAGACTCACAGCAAAATGCAGACTTTTCCTTGAATCTCACCTCAATTTGAAAGCCTCTCACGTATTTCCGAGTTTAAAGATTCTGAGAAATGAAACCCTTGCTCTCGGTGGTTCCCTGAAAAAATCCTTGTCACCTAAACCAGAGATCGTTTCGTGTTCTTTTCGAAGTTTGTGGGCTTCACGAGAAAAGAATATGAAACGATCTCTGGACACATCCAAACTTTGAATCTTGTTTAAATTTAAAACCTGCTTCTGAAATTTTAAAAAAATATTACCATGCTTTTCAAATACAGTGTTGTAAGTTCTGAAGGAGAAGAAAAGACCGGAACCATTGATGCCGCCAACCAGGATGTGGCAATTACGTCTCTTCAGAGAAAAGGATTCATCGTGTCTTCCGTTACGCCGGATGAGGGTGGAAAATTTCTTAAGATGGATTTGCAGATCTTTGAAAAAGTTTCCAACAAGGAAGTGGTGATTCTTTCTCGGCAAATTTCTACGCTTTTTGAGTCGCACGTCTCAGCGCTTCGTGTTTTTCGGCTCCTTGCCGAAAGCGTGGATAACCCGCTGCTTTCCAGAATCCTCACGGAAATTTCCAACGACATCCAGGGTGGTCTCTCCATTTCCGCCGCCATGAAAAAACATCCAAAGGTATTTACGGATTTTTATGTAAACATGGTGCGTTCGGGAGAAGAGTCTGGACGTTTGAACGAAACCTTTCTTTACCTTGCAGAATATCTTGATCGTACGTACGAGATTGTTTCTAAATCCCGAAACGCGCTTATTTACCCGGCATTTGTGATCCTCGTGTTTGTGGTCGTGATGGTGCTCATGCTTACGATGGTGATCCCGCAGCTCACCAAAATCATTAAAGAATCCGGTCAAGAGCCGCCGATTTATACGCAGATTGTCATTGCCATCTCGGACTTCCTGGTGAACTACGGTTTGTACCTGGGATTATTCATCGTGGCAGTAGGAATTGCTACTTGGCTCTACGGCGGACGTTTCGGGCTTTCTTGGGGGCGTACAAAAATCAGTCTGCCCTACATGGGGCCTCTGTTCCGCAAGTTTTATCTTTCGCGCATTGCCGACAACCTAAACACGATGATTACCAGTGGTATCCCGATGGTGCGTACGATTGAGATCACGGCGAGTGTGGTGGGTAATTCCGTGTACGAAGACATCATGAAAGATGTTGCAGAACAGGTTCGCGGCGGAAACTCTGTCTCCAGCTCCATGGCTCAGCATCCGGAAATTCCAAACATTATGATCCAAATGACCAAGGTGGGGGAGGAAACTGGAGAGTTGGGAACCATCCTTGCTACTCTCGCGAAGTTTTATCGGCGTGAAGTGGACAATGCCGTTGATACGATGATCAGCCTGATCGAACCGGCAATGATCGTGGCGCTTGGTTTGGCGGTGGGAGTTTTGCTGGCGTCGGTACTTATGCCGATTTATAATCTCTCCTCCGCAATTTAATTAAAACTTTCAAAATTGGCGATCTGCTGCGTTAAAAGAAAAAGTGCTTGGTCACCGTACTATCCGTACGGCTCCCGGCGCACTTTTTCTTTTGCCTTGCATCTCATCCAATTTTGAAAGTTTTATTTTTCAAAACATTGGAAGTGGTTTTTTAGTGAAAATGCACTCAGGAATGAGCGTTTTTTCTTTGTAATATTCTGAAGGTGTTTACTCGAGAGCGGAAGCTCCTGATGTTTCTTTTCAAGACACTGAGACTTGGGCAAACGCCCCGGAGTGGTGTCTGGAAAAGAAACATCAGGAGCTTCCGTGAACACGCATCTGAATCTTTTCGAAGTTTGTAGGCTTCACGAGAAAGGAATATTTTTCTTTATGTGAACGGGCGATGTTTAGAGTACTTGCAATTTTAGATATTCTATGGTTTTATACATTCATCCGACTTTCATGTCATGGGCACTGGCGCAGGAGTTATCCACAACAAAAGGGTAAAAATCGTGATAGCATAAGAGTGTACATGAAGATCCGGTACAAGTTTCCTTCGGCGGTTGAGTAAAAAGGAGGGGCTTCGGATGATATGCGGGTCGAATTTGTATAGTAATTAAACAATTGTTTTAAGCACGAATGTTATGAATAAGAATAATAAAGGTTTTACCCTTATCGAACTTCTCGTGGTCATCGCGATTATCGGTCTTCTTGCCAGCGTTATTCTTGCAAGTTTGAGTACGGCTCGCGAAAAGTCCCGCGACGCGCGACGTCTTTCTGACGTTGGACAGATCCGCATCGCTCTCGAAGGATATAATGACGACCATGGAGGATACCCAACTTCGTTATCAGTTTTGTCTCCTGATTACATGACGTCTGTTCCGGTGGATCCGTCAACGCAAGCATCTTACCTGTATAAGTCTGCAAGCAGCAGTGCGTATTGTCTTGGTACCAACCTGGAGAACCACAACAACAGCGCCCTTGACCAATCAGCTTCTTGTGCATCTGGCTTACCTGGATATGTCAATGCTTCTACTACATACGCCGTTCAGCCATAATCATTCTTTTTAGAAGATTGATAAAAGAAAACCCCTTCATAAGGGTTTTTCTTTTTGTGTATGGCGGTAACTTTTTTGGGAACAAGATTCCTCATTTTTTCAAAAAGATAGCAGATGTGGATTGCCGATCTCACGAATTTTTTGCTTTCGTGCTAGGATAAAAGAAAATTTCCCTCTCAAACTTCATTATCTGATTACTTCCATGATCATCATTGCTTCCATTCTTGCGCTTCTTTTTGGGATGGCGATTGGCAGTTTCTTAAACGTTGTAGTTGACCGCGCAAGTCTCCGGGAAGCGGCACGCGGAAGATCCTGGTGTGACTTCTGCAAAAAAACACTTTCGTGGTTTGAGCTTCTGCCGGTGGTGAGTTTTGTGATCCAGAGAGGAAAGTGCCGATCGTGCCAGCAGTCTCTCTCGTCACAATACCCGACGGTGGAGCTTTTTACCGGCATTGCCTTCGCACTGACTTTGGACCGGCTTTTTCAAAATCGCTTTTTTGGGTTTTTCCATGAAGCGCTCTTTTCTCCCGGTTTTTCCTTTGCGTCTTCAGGTGAAGTATTTTTCTTTGCGGCAAGTATTCTTTTTGCTTTTCTTGTCGTCGCGCTTTTGGTCACCATTTTGGTATATGATCTCAAGCACAAAGTCATTCCCGATGAATTCTCCTACACTTTTGCGACACTTGCCCTCCTCAAGATTTTCTTTATTTTCTTTTTCTTTCCGGGCGCGGAGAGCACCGACGCACTTCTTCTTGCCGTTCTCGCGGGCCCTCTGTTGGCACTTCCTTTCGCGTTGCTGTGGCTCGTGTCTCGCGGAAAGTGGATGGGGCTTGGGGATGCGAAACTCACGCTCGGGATCGGATGGCTCTTTGAACTGCTTCCGGGATTCACGGCAATCATTTTCGCCTTTTGGTCCGGTGCTTTGGTGGGAGTACTGCTCATTGCTTTCCAGAAAATTCAGAAAGTTTGTGGACAACGTGCATTGTCTCCCGCTTCTTCCTCCCTTACAATGAAAAGCGAGCTTCCGTTCGCCCCTTTTTTGATTCTTGGCATGGCGCTCGTCTTTTTCTTCGGGATCAACCTTTTTTCAGGAGCGTTTCAAATTTTCTTCTAAACCCATTTCACGACCTCTTATGACTTCTAGGACTCATACATTTCACGAGACCGAACGAGGATTCAGTCTGATCGAGCTTTTGGTCGCCATTAGTATTTTTATCATTCTGACTTCCGGATTCATCTTGCGTTACTCCAAGACGCAGTCGGGAACGGTGCTTCATGTGGCAGAAACGGAGGTGGTGAGCACGCTCCAGGAAGCACGGCAGGATGCTATCGCGGTGGCACAGTATCAGGGACAGTTTCCGAGCTATGGCGTGTACTTTGACAAATCTACTCCAAACCAGCTGATCATCTACGCGGACTGTGTCGCCGATGATTATAAGGACAATAGAATCGACAATAAAGACAACTTCTCCTATCCGTCCGGGAGCGGCTGTTCTGGCGGCGGTCTGGTGAAGACGGTGACTTTGGAGCGTGGCACGTATGTGAAGGACATCCGAGCCAACCTCTGCGGCGTGGACAAAGGAGCGGCTGGTTGTACGACCAAAGAAGAGGATCGTGCGTCTGTAGAGTACGTTCGCCCGGTCCCGACCATCTGGCTTTCAGACTCTTCAGGAAAAGTACTCGAGTACGGGAACATTGAAGTTGATATCGGATCTAGTAAGTCCAGTTCGATCAAGACCGTGACGATATGGGGTTCGGGACTCATTGAAACGGATGAAACACGATGAAATATTTTCTGAAAAAGATTTTGAAAAAGGCTGTTTCAGCGCAAATACGAAATGAAACCGAAGACAGACGCGGCTTCAGTATCATTGAAACGCTGGTGGCGGTGACTATTGCGAGCTTGGCACTCGCAAGCTTTTCTGCGTCGGTGGTGCTTTCGATACGCGGGTACAAAGCCAGCCGGGAGTACTACACGGCGGCAAAGATCGCGCAGGAGGGCATGGAGATCGTCATCAACAAACGTGATGCAAATCTCAGGTGTGTTGCTATTGCGAACAGCGGCGGAACACCTTGTCCTATTTCCGACTATCAACAAAATCTCATTAATGACGATGGGTCAGATGGAGACTGGGAGGTGGATGCGGTTACCTACCCAACCATGGGTATTGCCACAAAGTTTAATAAATTCAACCCGAATGATTATCTTTGTGTCACACCACCGGTACCTCCAAATGACCCCGGGGGTCGATATGGCTACAACTGCGGTGCTGGAAGTACGCCTATTCCGGGCAACTTTACTCGTGAAGTAAAAATTCATAAAATTGACAGTACCAAACTTCATGTGACGACCATAGTTCGATGGACATCCCAAGGGCAATCAAAGCAGATCGCCCTGGAAGAAGTTCTTTTGGGGTCACCATAATTGAAAAAACAGATTCCAAAAAAATATTATTCATGAACATGCATGCATCTATGAAAACATCGCGAAGAAAAGAAAAGGGTTTTACGCTGATAGAACTCCTGGTGGCGATTGCTATTTTTGTACCGATGATCTTGATGATTGTGTCATCGTTCATGATGCTTGACTCCGCCCGTCGGGATACGGTAAACAAAAACGATCTCATGAATCAGCTTCAGTACGGAGTGAACCTCATGGGAACGGAAATCACCTCCGGCTCGGCTTTTCCAACGAGTTGTCAAAGCGGCTGTGACACGCTCAATTTTGCGACAAAAGTTCGTCCTGATGTTCCGCAGACAAATGTGTACTACACACTGGACACGAGTACGCATCAGCTGGTGCGCGGAGCACAAAAAACCTTTGGTCTCTGTGCCACACTTCCGCTTGATGAGAAGTGTTATGAACCGATGACTTCGGCGCGGCTTGATATCACCAGTGCCAAGTTTTTTGTCGGGCATTTTGATGCGGGAGGAAAGCCGATCGTCACAGTAGTTTTTGACGGAAATGTCGGTGAAGGGAAAGAAAAAGAAGATTTTCACATTTCTTCGTCCTTTTCTCCTCGCTTTACGCAAGATCCAAATGCTCAGTTGCCGGCAGACAATGAGCCGCCCACGCTTGCTATTACCCAGCCGACCAACGCTTCCACATATTCTACAGGTAATTCAACTATCGTGCTTGGGGGAACATTTTCGGATAACGTCGGTGTAACCGAAGTGGATTGGCGGAACGAAGCTGCCACCAACTATGATGGTTTTGCAAGTGTCTCGGGAACTTCAACCTTGGGAACATGGGAGACCCCAGTTATCAATCTGGTGAGCGGAGTAACGAACAACATCGTAATTACTGCAAAAGATGCAGCGGGTAACACTACCATTCAAACTCTGCAAGTAGACTCTACTGGCCCTCCTGCGGCACCCGCATGGCACCTCAATTACCCTTGGGCCACCTGTTACTACACTGGAATTGCTCGAGTCTATCTGCAGTGGGATGGTCCAACCTACAATGGCGCATATATATATCGTTGCAATGGATCAACATGCACCCCTACAAGCAGTGATTACATCGGCTTTGCTCAACCCCAGTGGGGGAATGGCTATCAAGATGATACTACCGTCCAAGGTCAAGCTTACAGTTATGCAATCCGAGTAAAAGGGCTTGATTCTCAACTTAGTCCGTTTTCCAACGTACGAAGCATCACTTCTCCAACTGGTTGTGTTTATACTTCGCCAAGTAGCAGTGGTGGTTCAAGTGGTGGTACTTCTAGTGGCGGTACCAGTTCGGGAGGCACTAGTTCCGGCGGTACAAGCTCAGGTGGTACTTCTAGTGGCGGTACCAGTTCGGGGGGTACGTCCAGTGGAGGCACTAGTTCCGGTGGTGGAACCGGCAGCGGGGGGACGACAAATCCAACCGTTACACTTACAGCAAATCCGATCTATCTCCAGGTGGCAGTATCAGGAAGCGTTACCGCCGGCCCCGATAGGTCTTCCAACACAACCATAACAGTAAATCCGGCAAACGGCACCCCGGGTACTGTCTCCTTCACTGCCACAAGCAGTGTGCCTGATATCCAAAACTTTTTCTCTCCTCCAAGTGTAGATGCTTCTTCCCAAGCTACTTCACAGTTTTACGTGACGGTTCCGGACGCTACGCCGGAAGGGACGTACAAGGTTACCGTGGATGTGGATGGTGCCGACGCATCGCCGATCACCCTCTATCTTTCAGTCTCCGTTCGTCAAGGAGGAACTCTCTAAAAATATGCTTAAACAACAAGGATTTATCTTAAACTTCACACTGCTCTTTGTGGCGATCATGCTCCTGATTGTGGTGGTAACGACCAACTCCACGGTGGCGGTGCTGCAGTCGGCGCGAAACGAAGTGAAAAGCGAACAGGCGTTTTATGCGGCTGATATGGGGGTGGAGTGTGCGCGTTTTTTGGAATCAAAATACAATGCTTTCGATACCACATCACCTCAAGCGACATACACGTGTGGAATAGGAGCAAGTTTCCAAGCCGGTAAAGATCCTGTTGATCCACAGCTCTCGTGTTCGTCTGCCAAATATACTTTTACTGTTGATGGATTGGGCAATGGTGCTTGTACGGATGTGGAGGTAGATGTTACTCCACAGTCAGTAAACCTCGGCGGTACCCCTGCGACACTCTGCAGTGTGACGGTGTACTCAAACGGCAAAAGTTCCTGTACGGACACGACGGGGGTGGTAGAGCGTACACGATGGGAAACGATTAAATAAGGCGGACGAAAAAGCAAAAGAAAAGACATGATAGAATGAGGGGCATGGCTGCGAAAGAAAATACAATTCCACAAGAAACAAAAGAGCGTTACGAAAAGCTCAAAAAACTCATCGAGCATCATCGGTACCTGTACTATGTGCTGGATCGGCCGGAAATCTCCGATGCTGCTCATGACTCGCTCAAAAACGAGCTTGAAGACCTTGAAGAAAAATATCCGGCTTTGATTACGCCGGATTCTCCCACACAACGGGTGGGGGGCGAACCGCTTGCGAAATTCCAAAAGATCCATCACGAAGTGCCGCAGTGGTCCTTTGATGATGCGTTCACGGAAGAAGAAATCCGGGAGTTTGACGCCCGAGTGCGCCGCCTCCTCCTCAAAAGAGAATTCGGGGAGGAGGTGGCTTTTTCATACGATTGCGAGCTCAAAATCGACGGGCTGAAAATTGTTTTGACGTATCAAAACGGCATGCTTGAGACTGCGGCTACACGCGGCGATGGAAAAACTGGCGAAGATGTGACGCACAACATCCGCACCATCAAATCCATTCCGCTTCGGCTGAAGGAGGATATCAATCTCATTGTGGAGGGGGAAGTGTGGCTTTCAAAATTTGAACTCGACCGCATCAACAAAGAACGGAAAAAAGAAGGAAAGGAACTCTACGCGAATCCGCGAAACGTCGCCGCCGGATCCGTGCGCCAGCTTGATCCGAAGATCGCCGCTTCGCGCAAGCTAGACGCGTTTTGGTATGATATTGCAAAAATCAATGGGGAAGTTCCGCTGACACAGATGGAGGAATTACAGAAAATGCGCGATCTTGGCCTGAAGGTCAACCCACATGCAGAAAAATGCACGACGATTGAAGAAGTGATTGCTTTTTGGAGAAAGTGGGAGAAGAAAAAAGACAAAGAAGTGTATTGGATTGACGGCGTGGTAGTGAAGATAAACGAGAAAAAATATCAGGATGCGCTCGGCTTCACCGGCAAGGCGCCGCGTTTCGGAATTGCGCTGAAGTTTGCCGCAGAGCAGGCGACGACCGTGGTGGAGGACATCGCGCTTCAGGTGGGGCGGACGGGGGTGATCACTCCGGTGGCGCATCTCACGCCTGTTTTGGTTGCCGGGTCTACGGTCTCGCGGGCGACACTCCACAACGAAGACGAGATCCGCCGGCTCGATGTGCGTATTGGAGATACGGTAATTCTCGAAAAAGCGGGCGACGTGATTCCGCATGTGGTTTCGGTGGTCAAAGAAATGCGCACTGGAAAAGAAAAAATTTTCCATTTTCCCAAAAAAGTGCCGGAGTGCGGCGGTGACGGATCGATTGAGCGTATTCCCGGGGAAGTGGCGTGGCGCTGTGTGGCGAAAGACTCTTTCGCGCAGCAGAAGCAGAAATTTTATCACTTCGTTTCGCGGGGGGCGTTCAACATCGAGCACTTGGGGCCCAAAAATCTTGATCTTTTGTTGGAGGAAGGACTGATCAGTCATTACGATGATATTTTTTCGCTCAAAAAAGGCGATCTTCTCTCGCTTCCGCGGTTCGGAGAAAAGTCGGCGGAAAATCTTTTGCAGTCAATTGACGAACGCCGTGAAATTTCTCTCTCGCGTTTCTTGACCGCGCTTTCAATCTCGCATGTCGGTACAGAAACCGCGAACGATATCGCCAACTATTTTCATACGATTGAAAACATCCGCCGGGCGACGCTTGAGGATTTTGACGCGATCCCGGGCGTAGGGCACATTGTTTCCGGCTCCATCTCGCGGTGGCTCGCTGAGGAAAAAAATAGCGATCTTTTGGATCGGCTGCTCCAGTATGTCCACGTTCTTCCGGCAGAAACGGTCCCAGAGAAAAATCAGAAACTTGCGGGAAAAACCTTTGTCCTCACGGGAACCATGGAACGGCTTACGCGGCAGGAAGCACAGGAAAAGATCCGCGCTGCGGGCGGCAATGTTTCGAGCTCGGTTTCCTCCAAAACGGATTTTGTGGTGGCCGGGGAAAATCCCGGATCAAAGCTCGGGAAAGCGCAGGAGCTCGGAGTGAAAGTGTTGAACGAAGATGAGTTTAAAAAATTATTTCAGTAAATTCTATGATGCAAAAAAAAATCAGCAGAACCACTAAAGTTTTTATCTCCATCTTAGTCTGTGTGGGAGTGCTTAGTGTGGCATCCATTTTTCTCGCTTCTTTTTCTTGTATGCGATGCACATCACCTGACGCACGGCGTATTTCTGATCTTGGCCAGATCCGTATTGCACTCAAAGACTTTCGTTTTGATCACGGCAAGTATCCAGCTACACTGCAGGAACTCCAAGAAACCTATATGACCACTGTTCCGGTTGATCCGAAAACAAATCATCCATATCTGTACGGCACGAACGGAGTGCGTACGGATTTTCGCCTCGGAGCAACTCTTGAGAACAAGCACAATTCCGCTCTTGAAAGTGATATCGATGAAAGTGCGTACGGTGTGGATGGTACTGATCCGAACTACGTTGTTGGCCCAGACAAAGATACAGATGGTTGGGACACCAGTCGTTCATCGGATGAAGGTTCCTTTACCGGGGGAAGTGTGTCACCTGAAGAATTTAAAAACGCCGCGTCAAGCGCTTTGAAAAACAGCGGATTTCCCTCGGTGGAGACCGGAAACGGCAGCGGAAACGGCAGCGGCGGGGGAGTGGGGAATTAGGGCTTAAAAAAAGCCTGTGGTATGATTAAAATACCATTATTCAGCTTCTTTTTGCACTTCCATGAAAGACATTCGCATTCATGTGGCGACCGAAACGATCATCAAAACGGTTTTGATTTTGCTGGCGTTTTATCTGCTCTTTACTATCAGAGACATTCTGCTGCTTTTGGTGGCATCGGTGGTGATCGCCGCAGCGGTGGAGCCGGCGGCGCTGTGGTTTGTGCGGCACAAAATCCCGCGCGTTCCGGCAGTGATCATTGTGTACCTGTGTGGACTGCTGGTTTTTTCAGCGATTTTCTACTTTTTCATCCCCCCGCTTTTCCAGGAAATCATCTCTTTCATCAACCAGATCCCAACGTACGCTTCCAAGCTTGATTTCTTTGGTACGACATCGGGAAGTCAGCCGCTTTTGAGCCAGCTCACCCAGAATATCTCTTTGGGTGATGCGCTTGGTGAATTCAAAAAAGTCGCGGGGGAGGCGACGGGCGGATTTTTCCAGGTGGTTTCTACGACCTTCGGCGGAGCACTCGGCTTCATTCTTGTGATTGTCCTTTCTTTTTATCTCGCAGTGCAGGAGCGCGGGATTGAAAATTTCCTCAAGCTTGTTACACCATTCAAAAGCCAACGTTACGTGGTTAACCTCTGGGGGCGGGCACAGCTCAAGATCGGTCGGTGGCTTCAGGGACAGTTGCTTCTCGCACTCATCATCGGTGTTTTGGTTTTTCTCGGTCTCACGATTCTCAGTTTTCAAAACGCCTTCTTTCTTGCGGCACTTGCGGGACTCTGTGAACTTATCCCTATTTTTGGTCCGATCATCGCCGCAGTTCCGGCGGTGCTCATCGGTTTCACCATAAGTCCGAC
Source organism: Minisyncoccota bacterium (assembly GCA_035708305.1). Lineage (GTDB taxonomy): Bacteria > Patescibacteriota > Minisyncoccia > Phycocordibacterales > DASSSU01 > DASSSU01. The sequence goes on from DASSSU010000037.1 coordinate 27,623, forward strand.
GGTAGCGCTTTTGACCATTGCACTCTACATCGTGGTGCAGCAGTTTGAAAACCATCTCATTCAGCCGCTGGTGATGAAAAAAGTTATCGGTATTTCTCCTCTGGTGGCAATCATCTCACTCATCATCGGCGCGTCTTTGGCAGGATTTTTGGGAATTATTCTTTCTGTTCCGATCGCCGCAGTGGTGATGGAATTCATCGGTGACGTGTCGAAAGAAAAAGCGCTGGAGGCGGAAGAAGCAGCTGAAGAAGCAGAACTTCGCAAAAAACGCAAGAAAGAACGGGAAGAACAATCAAAAGAAGAGTAAAGCAACAAGAAAGCGTGGCAAAAAAGAGAAAAGAAAGAAAAGATCAGGGAAAATATCAAAAAGAAAAGTAAAAACAAAAACGTGGAAGAGAAACAAGCATTGAAAAAATTTTATATTACTACTGCGATTCACTATGCGAATGCCGCACCACACGTGGGGCATGCGTACGAAGGCGTGCTTGCGGACATTCTCGCCCGATATCAGCGTGGCCGCGGCGCAGAAACTTTTTTTCTCACGGGAACGGACGAGCATGGACAGAAGATCGTCCGCGCTGCCGAAAAAGCCGGAGTCGGGCCGCAGGCTTTCGTAGATGAAAACGCGGCAAAATTTCAAAAGCTTTACGAAGATCTCCACCTCTCAAATAATGCGTTCATCCGGACGTCCAACAAAGAAGCACACTGGGCGGGTGCGGAAGAACTCTGGAAGCGCCTTTCAAATGCCGGTGACATTTACCGAGATACGTATGACGGACTCTACTGTGTTGGATGTGAAAGCTTTGTGACTGAAAAGGAGCTCGTGGATGGCAAATGCCCGGATCACAATGAAGAGCCACAGGTGGTGGAAGAGGAGAATTATTTTTTCCGCGCATCAAAGTATCAGGAACAGCTGATCACGCTTATCGAAAAAGATGAATTGCGTATTTTGCCAGACGCACGAAAAGAAGAGACACTTGCATTTCTCAAAGCACCGCTTCAAGATCCGAGTTTTTCACGCCCGGAAGGAAGTGTGCCGTGGGGGATTCCAGTTCCGGGTGATCCGACGCAAATGATGTATGTTTGGTGCGATGCGCTTGCGAACTACATTTCCGCGCTCGGATTTGGAAAAGCGGGTGAGGATGAGAAATTCCAAAAATTCTGGCCGGCGGATGTTCACGTGATTGGAAAAGACATTTTGCGCTTTCACGCGGTTTTCTGGCCGGCGATGCTTCTTTCAGCAGAGCTTCCGCTTCCGAAGACGCTCCTGGTGCACGGACACCTCATTTCCGGCGGACGCAAGATGTCGAAGACGCTCGGGAATGTGATTGACCCGCAGTATTTCATCAAAAAGTATGGGTCGGAGGCATTTCGACATTATTTGGGACACGAAATTTCGCCTTTTCACGACGGCGATTTCACGGAAGAAAAATTCATCGAGAGCTACAACGGCAACTTGGCGAATGGTATCGGCAACTTGCTTTCACGCACGGTTGCTATGGCACAAAAGTATTTTGATGGAAGTGTGATGTACGATGAAAATATTTCCGTTCCGATGCGGCGGAAACTCGGTGGCTTCGCAGAAGAAGAAGCACCAGTGTTTCACATCCCGTACTATTTCGATCAATTTGTTTTGCCTGAATACCAAAGAGAAATGGAAGCACTTGAGATTAACAAAGCAGCGGGTGTGGCGTGGCGGTTTGCCGCGGCGCTTGATGAATATATTTCTGATTATGAGCCGTTCAAGCTGGTGAAGACCGATGCAAAGAAAACCGAGCAGGTTCTGTGGCAAGTACTTTTTGGTATTTCCAAACTCGCCGAACTTCTTCAGCCGTTTCTTCCCGAAACAGGAGAAAAAATGCACCACGCTCTTGGGGTTCAGGATGATATAGAAGTAAATTCTGAAACGGTATTTCATACGGAGCCGCTTCCTGAGCCGCTCTTTCAAAAGGTAAACGTCTCTTAATTATCCCCAAGATTGGAACGAACGCGGATTTTTCGAAAAAAATTTTTGTTATAATGAAATCCGTATGAAACATCTCACCATTCTCGGGACGATTACACTTTTTTTTCTTATGCCGTTTTTTGCGGCGCATGCTGATGGTCAAACATGTTTCGCGGTAAAAGACAGCACGGGGTATCACAAAGTCGGGTGTGCGGATACTCTGGCAGCGTGTCAGTCCGTGTACCAAGTGACGAGCAATGCGGTGATTCCATGTCAGCCGGAAGCGGTTGTTGATTCTTATGTCAGTGAGAAGAACACCGGCAGTCCTGTTGACCCCGGCCCATATTGTTACGTGGGAATTGATTCGAGTGGAAAAGCCAACCCTCTCGCCTGTACAGACAAAGCGGACTGCGAAACTGTCTATGCAAGTGCGTCAAATGTCATTGCCGCTTGTGAACCACAGTCAAAAGCCATTTCGGATGCGAATAGTTACAATGCTGCCAATACAAATACTGTTACCGTCGGAAATGGATCTACCGCCAGTAATGGGGAGAACCCGAGTTCTCAACAAGCCGTAGGTCCGGGTGGAAGCATTCCATATGCCAATGGCAGCTGTGTTCCGCTCGTGCAGTGTATGGCAAATTGCGGCTTTCCGCAGATCTTGGCAATGATCAAATGTATCGTGACATTTCTCCTCTTCTACATCGCCACTCCGTTTGCTGCTGTCTTCTTTGTCTATGCTGGGTTTCTCTACATGACTTCCGCCGGCGATCCAGGCAAGGCAAGGTTGGCAAAAGATATTTTTGTCTGGATTGTCTTCGGCTTCATCATCGCGCTTGTGGCGTGGCTCCTCATCAACGCACTCCTTTTGGGCTTGGGTGTCAAAGACAAGTTTAATTTCCTGAGCGAAACGCTGGCGCTCTTTAAATTCTGGCCGTATCATTTTTAGTACAGAGCGGTTTTTTGATTACGCTGGTAATTTATGAATTTTCCGGAATATTTTGACATTCATTCGCATATAAACGACGCGGCTTTTGACGGTGATCGTGTGGAGACGATCCGTCGCATGGCGGAAGCGGGAGTGGCAACGCTTGTGGTGGGGACGGATGAAAAAATGTCTCAAGATGCGGTGGCGATTGCGTCCCAAAACGAAAATATTTGGGCGGTGGTGGGGCTTCACCCGACGGACACGGACGAAGGATTTCGTGCAGAAGTGTATCGGGATCTTTTGCATCATTCAAAAACCGTGGGAGTTGGTGAGTGTGGTCTGGATTATTACCGGATGAAAGAAGACACGGAAGCAGAGCGAAAAAGGCAGAAAAATGTTTTTGAAGCGCAGCTGGAGCTCGCGGTGGAAACAGGGAAGCCGCTCATGATTCATTGCCGGGATGCGCACGAAGATATGCTCTCGATCTTGGAATCCAAAAAGAAATCCTACGGTGAAAAGCTATGGGGAAACATTCATTTTTTCACCGCCTCTCCTGAAGCCGCATCTCGGTATTTCAATCTGGAGTTCACCATTTCTTTTACGGGAGTGCTGACATTTACCCACGACTACGATGAAGTGGTGCGGTTTGCTCCGCTTTCTATGATTCAGTCCGAAACTGACTCGCCGTATGTGTCGCCTGTGCCGTACCGCGGCAGCCGCAATGAACCGACGCATGTGCGGGAGGTGGTGAAAAAAATCGCCGAAATTCGCGGCGAAGATCTGGAAAAGGTGAGGCATAGTCTGCTAGAAAATACGGTTCGGGTGTTTCGGCTAGGCTGATTTTTCTGCTGTTTTGGAAAAATCGGAGAAAAATATTGCATTTTCAGCGCCTTTCTGGTAAAGTTTCGTCATGTCAAAAAGCGAAGAGACCAAAACAGAACTCCAAAATGGAACGCTTATCTATGAAGCGGGATTCCATATTTTTCCAACCGCTTCTGCTTCGGAAGTAAAGGAAATTGTGGAGGCCATCAAAACAGAAGTTGCGAGGGTTGGCGGAGAAGTCATTTCTGAGGAAGAGCCAGCAAAAATCAAACTGGCGTATGAAATGCGCAAAAACACGGCAAGCAAGCGGTACCGATTTACGGAAAGCTACTTCGGCTGGGTGAAGTTTGAAGGAGAAGCTGAAACAGCACTCAAGATGGACGAATTTTTGAAGCACCATGAGAGCATTCTTCGCTTTATCATTGTGAAAACTATTCGGGAAGATACGTTCTACCGAAAAGGCGATGAAGAAGAAAACGATTTTCAGGAAGAAGGCTCGGACACGGAGCATTCTTCTGAGACTGAAGTGGAAGAAGAAAAGAACAGTGAAGAAAAGACAGATATCGATGAAGAAGAACTCGATAAATCCATCGAGCGCCTCACGACATAATTTCAAAAGCGTATGTATTTGAACAAAGTTTTTCTGATCGGAAACCTTACACGCGATCCGGAGCTCAAATCCCTTCCATCGGGAATTCAGATTTCTTCTTTTTCTTTGGCCACCAACCGAGTTTGGAACGGCAAAGACGGACAGAAGCAGGAAAGCACGGACTATCACAATGTCGTGGTATTTGGAAAGCAGGCGGACACCGTTTCCCGATATCTCAAGAAAGGAAGCAGTGCACTTGTGGAAGGGCGCATCCAAACAAGAAGTTGGGATGCAGAAGATGGCACAAAACGCTATCGCACGGAAATCATTGCTGACCGCATTCAGTTTGGTCCGAGAAGGGAAGATGTGGGCGGGCAGTCCTACGGCGCTTCTTCCGGTGCCTCAAAAAGTACTGCTTCTGCTTCAAAACAAAAAGAAGAAATAGACACGATTGAATACCCTGACGAAGAAGAAATCAATCCAGATGACATTCCTTTTTAGCGAAAACTTTAAATATTTAATCGGTATTCTCGAAATTTAATGAAATCAACCATGCACAAAAACGAAGAAAATTTCACACATGTGGAGCACTATGACTACAAAGACATTGAACTTCTCAAGAAGTTTGTTTCTCCACATGGAAAAATCATGCCGCGTAAGCGAACCGGCGTTCCGGTAAAAAATCAGCGTCAGATTGCGGAAGCGATCAAGCGTGCGCGGTTTATGGGACTTCTTCCATATCTGATCCGATAGTTTTTTGAGAATATGAGAGAAACAGACACCCGAGAGGGTGTTTTTTATCGGTTTCAAAAATTTAATTTCTGAAAAATGAAAAGGTAAAAGTTCTTGAGCTGTTTATAAACATCTTGTACTGCTTTTCCTCTGGTATAATGTTTCTAAAGTATGGATGAAGAGAATGAAAAAAGCAGAATAGAGGGTTTTGAAGAAAAGCTGTATTCAAAGAACAAGATTCCCGAACCGAAACGATCCCAGCTTCTTCCCAAAAAATATGATATCCCGCGGGATTTTGAATCCTCCGAAGAGGAAACTGCTGAAGAAGTATCGCCTTTGGGGCCGAGCCCTTCCGCGACGGTGCTTCCAAAAGCGAAAAAAGCAGCATTAAAAAAAGAGTATCTCGGTTCATCACCATTTCGAAAGCTGCTCTTCTTTTCACTGATCTTTTTCGTGATTGCGGGAGGTGTGGCGGGGGTGATGTTTCTCGCCAACTCTGATGCTATTTCCACGAAGAACGTCCAAATGACCGTCATTGGTCCGGAAACCGCGAAAGCCGGCGATAAGGATTTGTTTCAGATTTCCATTACAAACCGAAACCAGGTGCCGATCTCAAACGCATATCTGATGATGACTTTTCCAGACGGAACGCGAAAAGCTGAAGATCTTACGCAGACAATCACGGATTATCAGCAACAGCTCGGGAATATCGGAACTGGAGAAACTAAAAACACACAGGTGGAGGTGGCGCTTTTTGGAAATGCGAATGATCAGCTGCCGATCGATCTGACGCTGGAATACAATCTCCAGAATTCCAAAGTTTCTTTTGTAAAGAAAATGACTCACACCGTTGAAATCACTTCCTCTCCGGTGGTTTTGAGTGTCAATCTTCTGCGCGCCTCAGCTTCGGACCAGCACGTGGAGCTTGATTTGACCGTGAATTCCAACTCAGATACAACCATCAATGACCTTGTCGCGGAAGCGCAGTACCCGGTCGGATTCACCTTCGTGAGCTCGGTCCCCGCCGCTTCATCTGGAAGCAACATCTGGGATTTGGGAACGATCGAGCCAGGAGAGCAAAAGACGATTAAAATAAACGGGATACTTTCCGGAGAAAGCACAGAAAAAAAGATTTTCCGTTTCCAGGCTGGACTTTCGAAAGATCCGACGGCTGGTGTACAGGTTCCGTATGCTTTGGCGCAGGCAAACACTACTATTGAGGCGCCATTTGTACTTGCAGACATCGCTATTTCTGATATGGATGACAAAACCGATGCGGTTGATCCGAAGAACAAAACGGTTGGGGGGACTGTCAGCTGGAAAAACAACAGTGGTGAGCGACTCACAAATATGAAAATGAATTTGGCTTTGAGTGGAGATATCGTGAATCGGGAAACGGTTCAGTCGGAATCTGGGTTTTTCCAATCATCGGACGATACCATTCTGTGGGATCCGAGAACGACGAAAAACCTTTCTGAAGTTTTGGAGGGTGCATCAGGACAGCTTCCGTTTCACTTTGATATTTATGATCCATTTTCTCCTGAAACAGCCATGATTCACAACCCGACTGTGACCATGAACGTGAGTATGCAGGCAGACCGTCTTTCAGAGGCGGGAGCAGTAGATGAACTTCAGGCCTACGTAACCAAAAAAATTAAGATTGACACGGTTGTGAAGTTTGCTGCCTACGCGCTGTACAATGGGTCACCGTTTCAGAATTCCGGTCCGCTTCCGCCGGTGGTGGGGCAGCAGACCACCTACACCATTTTCTGGACACTCAAAAATTCTTTCAACGATGTGAACGGTGCGATTGTAACGGCCAAGCTTCCTCCGTATATGCAGTGGATCGGTTCGTTCACTCCTCAAAAAGAAAATATCGAATACAACAGCCATACCGGAACGGTCACTTGGCATGTAGGAAAACTTGACGCTGGAACGGGTATTCAAACGCCGGATCGAGAGGTAGCCTTCCAGGTGGCGTTTCAGCCAAGTCTCAGCCAACTGGGAGAGACACCAAACATCTTGCTTGATAGTAACTTCCAGGGAACGGATGCGTTTACCGGGGCGGCGCTTGATCAAACTGTTCTTCCGGTAACGACACGTTTGACGGAAGATCCGAACTTTAACAACGATGCGTTAAGCAAGGTGACACAGTAAAATTTCAATCGGATACTGGTGTACTTTGTAAATCTGTGTTACAATATCCAAAACTTAATAAATGAAATTATGACAGCTTTCTACATCATTATAGCGATCATTGTTGTGGCGGTTTTGGCTCTGATTCTTTTTTACAACCACCTCGTGCGTCTTCGAAACCACGCGGAAGAAGCATGGGCGGACATTGATGTGCAGCTCAAGCGGCGATACGATTTGATCCCAAACCTGGTGAACACGGTGAAAGGCTATGCCGCACACGAACAGGGAACGTTTGAAAAAGTCACCGCAGCACGCACTGCGGCCATGAATGCTGGAACGGTTGCCGAAAAAGCGCAGGCCGAAAACCAGCTTACTGGCGCGCTCAAATCACTTTTTGCGGTTTCCGAGAGCTATCCGGATTTGAAAGCAAGCCAGAACTTCTTGGAACTCCAGCAGGAACTTTCCGACACGGAAAACAAAATCCAGGCAGCACGTCGCTTCTACAACAGCAATGTCTTGGCACTTCAGAACGCCCTCGAAGCCTTTCCAGGAAATGTGTTTGCAAGTTCCTTTGGCTTCACAACGAAAGATTTTTTCCAGCTTGAAGAAAATGCCGCTGAGAAAGAGCCAGTGAAAGTAAGTTTCTAGATTTCTGAAGGCTTCCAGTTTTGAGGAATTTTGGAGTGAATGACTTCTGTTCTTTTCGAAGTTTGTAGACTTCACGAGAAGAGAAGATGGAGCCGTTCTCCAAACTTGAGCTTCAATTTACGCTTCTCTGTAATTCAAATTTAAAATAATGGCAAAAACACTCTACCAAGAGCGCTTTCAAAACGTATGGAAAACCTGGCTGCTGATGTCCGGGTTTTTGATCGTGATTATTTTGCTGGGATTTGCGGCGAGCTGGTATTTCGACAGTGCGGCTATTTTGTACGCTGCGGTGGCGTTCAGTCTTTTTATGAACTTTCTGAGCTACTGGCATGCAGACAAGATCGCCCTCCGAGTAAATCGCGCCAAGCCGCTTCCACGTGAAGGACACGAAAGAGTGTACAACACGGTAGAAAATCTTTCGATCGCGGCGGGTTTACCCATGCCCAAGCTCTACATCATCGACGACCCTGCACCAAACGCTTTTGCAACCGGGCGAAATGCCAAGCATGCCGCCGTCGCAGTCACGAGCGGGCTTTTGCAGATGATGAACCAAAACGAGCTTGAAGGCGTTTTGGCACATGAGCTCTCGCACGTCGGCAACAAAGATATTTTGGTACAGACCGTGGTAGTGGTCCTCGTCGGATTTGTCGCGATTCTCTCGGATATTTTTCTTCGGTCAACTTTTTGGGGGATTGGCGGGAATGATCGTGATTCTCGGGCGGGGATTATTTTTATGATCATTGGAATTATTTTTTCCATTCTTGCGCCGATTGTAGCAACGATCATTCAGCTGGCAGTTTCCCGAAAGCGCGAATTCCTTGCGGACGCTTCCGGTGCGCTTCTGACGCGCTACCCGGAAGGACTCATTTCTGCGCTTCAGAAGATCGATGCGTATTCTGCTCCGATGCGGCACCCGAGCAACGCCACCGCGCACATGTATATCGCAAACCCATTTGGTTCAAAAGGGAAATCTTTCTCCGCTTCGATCAGCCGGCTTTTCATGACCCATCCGCCGGTTGCAGACCGCATCGCGGCTCTGCGCGGAATGGAGTAATTCTTTAGACCGGCAAAATAAAAATCACCCGCAGGGTGATTTTTATTTTGTGTGCGGAGAGAGAGGGATTCGGCGCCAGCTCACATCAATATTTTTGTTCGCTTTACTCCAAAAATATTGTGTGGCTCCTGCCCGGGCTCGACAGTTCAGAAAATAAATAAGAATGTATTTTCTCCGTCTCCGCCTTTCGAATCCCACACTCTCAGAAAGCAAGTCAAGAAAAAAGTCACCCTAGACGGATGACCTTTTCTTGACTTGTGCGGAGAGAGAGGGATTCGAACCCTCGGTGGGCGTAAACCCACACTCGCACTCCAAGCGAGCGCCTTCGACCACTCAGCCATCTCTCCAAATTGCACTTTTCCTCTCCATTTATACACGAGAAAGCGAAGAAATGCAAAGTGTGTGGTTTCACAACTGAAAGAGTTTTTTGATTATAAATATCTGCTTGTCAGATAAGGTTTGACACAAAAAGTGTGAGCGCTATAATCCTTGATTATTCTTTTATAATTATTTTTATGAGCAAAATTGCCAAGGTGTTTGCGAGAGAGATTCTTGATTCAAGAGGAAATCCGACGGTGGAGGTGGAGGTGACGCTTGCGGACGGTTCGTTCGGAAGGGCGGCAGTACCGAGCGGGGCTTCCACGGGAGCGCATGAAGCGTGCGAACTTCGGGACGAGGACATGAAAAGGTACGGCGGGAAGGGGGTTTTGAAAGCCGTACAGAATGTCAACACGACGATCGCGCGAAAAATACAGAAGAAAGAATTTGATCAAAAGTCTCTGGACACGCTCTTGATCGAGATCGACGGAACTCCAAACAAAACCAACCTTGGCGCAAATGCGCTTCTCGGGGTGTCCTTGGCATTTGCGAAAGCGCAAGCGATCTCAGAAAAGAAACCGCTCTGGAAATACTTCAAGGAAATTTCGAAAACAAAAAAGACGATGCTTCCGGTGCCGATGATGAATGTCTTAAACGGCGGAAGGCATGCCGACTCGGTGGATTTGCAGGAATTTATGATCATGCCGGTCGGTGCGAAATCTTTCTCCGAAGCGCTCCGGTGGGGAACGGAAGTGTTCCATGCGCTCAAAAAGATCCTCAAAGATCGAGGGCTCAATACCTCCGTGGGAGATGAGGGAGGATATGCTCCAAGTCTCGAGAAAAACGAAGACGCGATCGAGCTCATTCTTGAAGCGATCAAGAAAGCCGGCTATCGCCCTGGGAAGGATATTGCGGTGGCGATCGATGCTGCTGCTTCGGAATTTTATGAAGATGGCAAGTATCATTTGAAAACCGAGAAGAAAATTCTCTCTGCGGAAGAAATGGTGGACCTGTACGCCGGGTGGATCAAAAAATATCCGATCGTGTCCATCGAAGATGGGCTTGCGGAAGACGACTGGGAAGGGCAGAAATTCATGACAAAAAAACTGGGCAAGAAAGTGCAGCTGGTCGGCGATGATATTTTTGTCACCAACATCGAAAGACTGGAACGAGGAATCAAAGAGGAATGCTGCAACGCGATTTTGATCAAGCTCAATCAGATCGGAACGGTAAGCGAGACGATTGATGCGGTGACGATGGCGCGAAAAGCCGGATGGAATTCGATCATTTCTCACCGGTCGGGTGAAACCGAAGATCCGGTGATCGCGGACTTTGCGGTAGGTCTCGGAACGGGAGAGATCAAGACCGGGTCGCTCTGCCGGTCGGAACGTGTGGCGAAGTATAACCAGCTGCTTCGCATAGAAGAATCACTCGGAAAGAAAGCGGAGTTTCCGGGAGTGTCTATTTTAAAAAAGTAAAGAAAAATTTTATGGCTCGATTATTTCTCATCCGACACGGAAAGTCCGAATGGAACAAGCTCGGGAAGTGGACGGGGTGGACGGATGTCTCGCTTGATGAAGACGGCATCAAAGAAGCGGAAAGAGCGGGGCAGCTGCTTTGCAATGAAGACGTGCACAAGGTCTACACGTCGAAACTCAAAAGAACGCACGAAACGTTTGAGCATTTGAAGAATGGGGCAAACAAGGAATTCCCTGAATCAGTGCCGTGCGAGGAATTGAATGAAAGAAATTATGGAATTCACACGGGGAAAAACAAGTGGGAAGTGAAAGAGGAGGTCGGAGAGGAAGCGTTCAATCAACTCAGAAGGGGATGGAACGTGGAAGTGCCGGAAGGAGAAACGCTCAAGGACGTGCATGCTCGGGTCGTGCCGTTTTACGAATCGAATATTAAAAAAGATCTTGCAGAAGGCAAAAATGTCTTAGTGGTCGCGCACGGCAATACTCTTCGAGCGCTCGTGAAGCACTTGGAAGACTTGGATGAAGCGGCGGTATGCGAAGTGGAAATCGGCACCGGTGAAATCCATTGCTACGAAACGGATGAAAATGGGCAGATTGTTTCCAAGGAGGTGAGGAAGTGATTGTGGTATCATGAAGGTATCTTTATGACACAAGAAGAAAAAAAATTTGGTGAGGTCATGATTTATCGCGATGGTGATAAACCGCGACTTGAAGTCAAACTTGAACAAGGAACGGTGTGGCTGACGCAATCACAGATGGTGGAGCTTTTTGAAAGTAGCAAGGCAAACGTGAGCGAGCATATCAAGAATATTTACGAAGAAGGCGAACTCAGGGAAAACACAGTTGTTCGGAAATTCCGAACAACTGCCCAAGATGGAAAGACCTACAATGTTGCTCACTATAATCTGGATATGATCATATCGCTGGGGTATCGAATAAAATCTCATACTGCGACTCAGTTTCGTATGTGGGCGACGGGCGTGCTGCGTGAGTACACTCTCCAGGGTGTGGCAGTGAATCAAAAACGACTCGACCAGCTGGGAAAGTACCTCGATATTGTTTCGCGTTCGGAAATTGCGGAAGTCTCGGGTGTGGGTGAGATTGTGAAAGAATACATCGGTGCGCTTCATCTGCTTGAGGAATACGACGACAACAGGCTGAGCGAGCCGGAAGGGAGGAAAGAAAGTTGGAAACTAACCTACGAGGAAGCGCGGACTTTTCTTGAGAAAATAAAAAAGCAAGAAGACTTTGGCGAGAATTTTGCAAATGAACGAAGTGAGCATTTCGGAGGTGTCGTCGCCGGTTTGTATCAAACATTTGGTGGGAAGGAACTCTACAAAAGTGTGGAGGAAAAAGCGGCGAATCTTCTGTATCAGGTGGTGAAAGACCATCCATTTGTGGATGGCAACAAACGTTCCGCAGCGGCACTCTTTATTTTTTTCCTCTCCAAAAACGGCATCCGCTCGACAATCAACAGTAACGCACTTGCGGCAACTATCCTCATGGTCGCGCTTTCCGATCCATCTGAAAAAGATCAGATGATTCTTTTGGTGCGCAATTTTCTTGATAGCGGGAGAAAGTAGCTTTTTACTTTTTAAAAGTAAAAATATTCCACGAAATTGATCGGGTTTATTAAGAAAGACCAAAAAACAACTATGACCTTGGGAGTACGAGCAATAATAAAAAGAAAAAATTCGCTCATAATGGTGGAACACACGGAGAAAGAGCATGGTGTTTTTTTCTTTTTCCAGGTGGTGGAATAGAAGAACACGAAAGTATTTTTATGGCGGCTGAACGCGAAGTCTTGGAGGAAACAGGATTGGCTGTGAAAGCGGAAAAAATCCTTTACATTCGTGAAGTAAAATATAAGAAAAAATATGGATTAGAGTTTTATGTGTTGTGCAAATATGTTTCAGGCACGCCAAGGCTTGGAAAAGATCCTGAACTTGGGGAAAATGATCAAATACTGACAAGGGTGGAAGAGATTGATATATCAAAACTTGATACTGTAAAGTGGAGACCGGAAGAGCTTCAAGGAGTGCTTATCAAAGAAACCGCCAACCTCGAAGAAATTTGAGAATATAAAATATTTAGGACTTACTTCTTTGGGGTAGAGGTTTAAAAAAGGGGGCGGATTGTTTCCAAGGAGGTGAGAAAGTAAACAGCATTGGTAACTGCGAGAATCCTCCAATACCTTGTTATTTTCACTGATCCGAAAGAAAATAAAGTACAGAACAAGTTACATTTTCTTTGATTTCATGAAATTTAGTTGAGGTTCTCTCTAAAAAACGGAAGGATGTGTTTTTTTCGTAATTCGGGACCGCTCATTTTATGCCCCTTTTTGGGGAGAATATGAAAAGAATAAGGTTTTCTGAGTCTCGTGAGCTCTTCGGCGAGTTCACGCGAAAGAAAAGCCGGGACGTTTTCATCGTCTTCTCCGTGTAGAATCAGCACCGGACAAGCAAGCGTTTTCATGTCAAAGATCGGCGAACGATCTCTCATTGCTTCCTCTGAAAGTCCCGTTTCATCCTCAATCTGTTTTTTTATCATCGGGTGTTTTTTCTCCCACTGATAATTTTTTTGAAGATCATATGCTCCAGATTGAAAAACAGCAGCCTTCCACAGTTTTGGGTAATGAACAGCGAGCAAGGCCGCAACGCTTGCCCCACGAGAAACTCCATGGACGGCTATTTTTTTCTGGTTAAGGTTCTTTTTTTGGATCACTTCCTGAACAACATCAGCAATTCCTGAAATGGTTTTTGGACCATAGTAGTCACGCGGACCATTTGAGTAACCAAAACCGCGTTGAGATGGTAGGATGATGTTATATCCGAAATTGGTAAGCACTCGCGCAGGGTAAATCATATCCCACGCGCCGAATGTGTTATACCCATGAATATAGACAATGGTTGGTGAAATTTCCGGCGAACTTTCTGATGGAAAAAAGAGTGCTTCAAATTTTTCTCCTTTATGAGGACGCAAAAACTGTTCAAAAGAAATGATATTTTGCATGAGGTTTATGAGGTTTATAATAAAAAAGAGGAGACGATTTACGCCTCCTCGAAATTTGAAAGATCTTCTTCTCAGTTATTTTAGGTGCAGTATTTTACTGTGGATCACTACAACCCGGTCCGCAACCGCAGGAATCTCCTGGGCTACAATCACCCAAAACAATATACCCAATTTTTTCAATGCCTGGTCCGAGTACCGGTTTACCTTTCTCGTTTAAATAATACCAGTTCTCACCCAGGACACCCTCTCCAAACAGGTTAGTAGCAACTTGAAGGGTGTATTTGGGTGCGTTTGGATCAGAAGGCTGATCACTTGTCGCCGGTTTGTGGTAAATAAAATGAGCAAAGTGTTTTATGCAGAAATCTTCATATTCTTTCATGAAGAGTCCAAATTCATGCCATCCAATGTCTATCGTGTCGGGAGGAGTCCACTGTCCAGGAATTGTCCCACACATGTACAGAAAACGTTTGGTATCCTGAAATACGCTACAGGCTTGTTTGTAGGACATGCCATGTTTCTTTTGAAGACGCTCGACAACGTGCCGGTTATCGTAGTTCATAACCTTCTCAAGCAGTTCAGGTGATTTACTAGCGTGAACGTTAGACGTGCGCTTTAGTATTGAATTTGTCATCTTTACTTACCTCTGTGTTGTCCAAGAAAAGAACCGGAATGCTCAGAACCATGAAAAAGTACAACATTCCATTGCGAATATAACATGCTTAAATATTTTACGCAACAAGCATTGACAAATATTAAATTCCAATTAATGTAGAGTTGGTATTCAAAATTTTTTGTTCTTTGAAAAGGAGTTGGGAAATGAAAATACTCATGATAGTGAAATATCCTCCAATTCAGGGTGGGGTAAGTACTGAGTCATATTGGACCGCTCAAACTTTTGCAGAAATGGGGCATGAAGTTCACGTTCTTACAAATGCAGATGAAATAGAAGAACAATATCGAATCAAAATTCCGCCACAAGATATGCATCTATTAGCAGGGTACAAAATAAAAGGAAAAATTTTTCTTCATAAAACAGAAAAAGATAGTAATCATGTCTTTATACCACAAAATAATCCGAGTGTTTCAAAAATAGTCGGTACCGGGCTTAAAGTTATTAAAGAATTTAATCCGGCATTCATCTGGAGCTATTACTTGGAACCATATGGAGTATCGGCACTTTTCCTGTCGCTTTTGACTGGGGTGCCTTATGTTATAAAACATGCGGGAAGTGATATTGGGAGACTTATGCCGACAGCGCAGCTTATGCCGATCTACAAAGAGGTATTTCAACGAGCCTTATTCGTAATAACTCATTCTGTTCACTTTGACCGCTTTCGTCTTTTGGGAGTAAAAGTGACCAATTTTTCTGAAAGTATTTCTAATCGGTTCAGAGGAGATTTATTCTTTCCTGAGCCACCTCAAGAAAAAAAGATGGTTACCATTGGTGTATATGGGAAAACGGGACATTCCAAGGGAACATATGAGATTCTAAAAGCTATTGGATTGCTTCGTTCGCAAGGTGTCCCTTGTGTATTGAAAGCTTGCTGGGATAAAAAGAATGTAGACATTATCTGTAGATACGCAGAAACTCTTTCCCTTGGAGAAGATGTTTTTCAGTGGATAGATTTCATGCCTCATTGGAGAATGCCTGACTTCATTAAATCGTGTGATATGATTTTGTTTTTGGAAAATAACTTCCGTATACGATTCCATACACCTGGAATTCCAATCGAAGTCCTTGCTTGCGGGCGCCCAATTATTACGACATCTGAAATTGCTGACAAGAAATTTTTAGCAACTTTTCTAAAACCGAAGGAAAATGCATTCTTAATTTCTAAAGAGAAGGTCGATTCAGAAACAATTGCAGAAGCGATCCATACGGTAATAAACCATGTATCGGGTACTGACTTCTGGAGGACACCATGGGTGAATTCCGGTTTACTTTCATTTAAGGCTAGGCTTAAAACTGAAGAGTTCTTAAACGTAATTCAAGATCGAATAAATTTCTCTAAAGCCTGATAAGTCGGAGAATTAGGTTCAAGAGCCGGAGAAAGTCCGGCTCTTTTTAATACCGCTTTCAATAAAGAGGATATTTTTTAGAGGTTCTTAATTATTGAAGAATAAAAAATTTAAAAGATTCTTGAATTCTAAAACATTTGAATAAATACATATCGTTTCGTTTAGGGCTACACAAAAATTTCCGGAATGGGGAAGGAAAGGGCGAGGGTTTTGACTTCTTCGCGAAGCGTGGATTTTTTTGCTTCGTTATCTTTGTTTTTCAAAATATCCAAAATGATTTCTGCGACGCGTGCGCAGTCTTTTTCTTTAAAACCGCGGGTGGTAATCGCCGGAGTGCCGAGGCGGATGCCGGAAGGGTCAAGCGGTTTGCGCGGGTCGTCGGCGATGACGTTCATGTTGAGCGTGATGCCGATTTCATCTAGAAGAGTCTGTGCTTCTTTTCCAGAAACTCCAAACGAACCGGAAACATCTGCCAGGATGAGATGGTTGTCCGTACCGCCGGTGATCATTTTGAGACCGCCGCGCGCGAAAACTTCTGCCATGGCTTTTGTGTTTTTCAGAATCTGCGCTGCGTACTCCTGGAATGCAGGCGTGAGCGCTTCACCAAAACACACGGCTTTTGCGGCGATGGTGTTCATGTGCGGACCGCCCTGGAGACCGGGAAAAACCACCTTGTCGATTTTTTTCGCAAGGTCTTCGTTTTCACGGACGAGGATCATGCCGCCGCGTGGTCCGCGAAGAGTCTTGTGTGTGGTGGTCGTCATGACATCAAACCCGAAATCAAACGGATTTTTCACGGCTTTTCCGGCGATGAGTCCGGCAATGTGCGCCACGTCGATCATCGAAACGGCGCCGATTTCACGGGCGATCTCCACAAATTTTGCGTAGTCAAGTTCGCGCGGGTAGGAAGAGAATCCGGCGAGGATTATTTTTGGTTTTTCACGGAGTGCGATTTCCCGCATTTCGTTGTAGTCGATTTCGCCGGTCGTGGGATCTTTCATTTTGTAGTGCACGAAGCGGAAGAGCTTTGAGAGCACGGTGACCGGAGAGCCGTGCGTGAGGTGTCCGCCGTGGGAAAGGTCCATCCCGAGAATCGTGTCGCCCGGTTCAAGAAGCGCGAAATATGCCGCCATGTTTGCCGGCGCGCCCGAGTGCGGCTGGACGTTGGTAAACTTCGCCTCGAAAAGTTTTTTCGCCCGGTCCCGTGCGAGATCTTCCACTGTATCGGTGAAATCTTGCCCGCCGTAGTAGCGCTTGCCAGGGTAGCCTTCGGAATATTTGTTGGTAAAAACCGATGCATTGGCTTCACGAACAGCGCGCGAAACGTAGTTTTCCGACGGAATGAGCTCGAGTCCTTCGGTTTGGCGCTTTTCTTCGCCTTGGATCGCGTCCCAAACTTCCCGGTCTTGGTTTTTGAGGTATGACATATTTCTACATGATAGCAAATCGAAACAGAAAAGAAAAAGGGAATGACTTTGGAAATTCCACCATATATTTTTTGAAGTTTGTGGGCTTCATGAAAAGAGCATATGCTTGTGGTTTTCAGACCGATAAACTTTCCGAAAAATAAAAAATGGGGAAAATGAAATTTCAAAGATGTTTTCTTCTTGTATAATGAAATGAATGAAAACGAGTTTTCTTGCCGCCTTGGGATGGTTTCTCCTTGCGGTACTCGGCGCGGGAATGTGGTATCTGCTTCGCTTTGGAGGCGAGGCGGTGTATTCGCCGTTTTTGCCGGAGGTTGCTTTTCTCGCTTTTTTTCTCGCGGGATTTTTTGTTTTTCTGATTCTGCGCAAAACACTCAAAACGCGGGCGAAAATTCTTGCGTACGATCAGGAACTCAGGCACAAAAATGAAATGTACGATCTCATTTCTGGCGGACTCGACGACGGGATTTGGGATTGGGATTTCAAGACTGGAAAAGTTTTTTTTTCGGATGAGTGGAAGAAGCTTTTGGAGTTCAAAGATCGAGGGAGGCTTGGGGCGCGCTTTGAAAATTCTCCCGAAGGATTGCAGTTGAAAGCGCAAAGTGCGGACGCGGAAAACAGCACGGTACCCGGAAAAGTAGAGACGATCGCGGATTTCGAAGATACGGCGGACTGGTGGGCGGGGCGGATTCACCCGGACGACATTGACCAAGTGAAGCAGCAGATGGATCTGCATTTCGCGGGACAGAAGCCGTTTTATGAAGCGGAGTACCGGTTTTTGAACGGAAAGCAGGAGTATGTGTGGATCATCGATCGCGGCCGGGCGGTGAAAGACGCGAGAGGAAAGCTCAGTCACATGGCCGGGATCACGAGCAGTATTCAGGATTTGAAGAATGTGGAGAAAGTTTTGAAAGGACGTACCAGCGAACTCGAAGCTGCAAAAGCGCACATCGAAAGCGAAAAAGCGCAAACAGAAACCGTGCTGGAGTCGATCGGTGAAGGCGTGATCGCAGTGGACAAAAAAGGCCTGGTCACGGTGGCGAACCCCGCGGGGGCAAACATGCTCGGGCTTTCGAAAGAAGACATGATCGGCATGACCTTTGCCAACGTGATTCCGAAAGAAGAAGATCGCAAAGAGCAGCCGACACAAAAAGAAGATCGCCTTGTGTACCAAACCCTCGCGACGGGCAAGAAATATTCCGCGACCTCCTACTACTATCGTTCGGATGATGCAAAATTTCCGGCGGCGGTCACTTCTGCGCCGATTGTGCTGGACGGAGCGCTTGCGGGGGCGATTGTGGTTTTTCGTGACACCACGCGTGAAATGGAGATCGACAAACAAAAAACGGAATTTGTTTCGCTTGCGTCTCACCAACTTCGCACACCGCTTTCCGCCGTGCGCTGGTACTCGGAAATGGTGCTGGGGGAAAAGATCGGTCCCCTAAACGACAAGCAGCGGAAGTATGTGCAGGAAGTCTACGACAGCAACTTGCGGATGATCGAGCTGGTGAACGCACTCTTGAACGTATCGCGCATTGAGCTGGGAACCTTTGCCGTGGAGCCATCGGAAGTAAACCTGGGTGAAATGTTTGAAAGCGTGGTGGACGAGCTCATGCCAGCCATGCGGGCAAAAAACCTTCACTTTGAAAAGCATTATGAAAACGCACCGAAAGCCTTTTTTGTGGATCCGAACCTCATGCGGATCGTTTTCCAAAACTTGCTTTCCAACTCGGTGAAGTACACGCCGGAGGGTGGAAGTGTGGGTATTTCGGTGGAAGAAGTTGGGGCATATTTGCGGGTGAAAGTCTACGACACCGGCTACGGCATCCCGAAAGCCGATCAGCCAAAAATGTTTACCAAGCTTTTCCGTGCGAGCAACGTGACGACAAAAGACACGGAAGGAACGGGTCTCGGTTTGTACATCATCAAGTCCGTGGTAGAAAAAACCGGCGGGCGGATTTGGTTTGAATCGGAGGAAAATAAAGGAACAACGTTTTTTGTGGAGTTGCCGATGAAGGGGATGAGTAAGATTGAAGGCACAAAAGGCCTCGAACCTTGATATCAAAACCTCCATTTTTGGCGAATACCTTTGTTGCAAAAGAAGAATCACTCAGTCACCGTAACCGGAAGTACGGCTCCCTCGGATTCTTCTTTTGCGCCTCGGTCTTCATCCAAAAATGGAGGTTTTGTTTTTCAAAATTCTGGAGGTGGTTGCTCACCGAGGAGGACAGCCCATGTTCTTTTCGAAGTTTGTGGGCTTCACGAGAAAAGAACATGGGCTGTTCTCCAAATAACTATTCTATTTTTAGAATTCTAAGTATATCTTTGTTTCTTCATTTTAAAGTTTTTTGTTATAATCCGGATATTCATGGAACCTACATCAAAAAGCAAAAAAATTCTCATTGTTGAGGATGACCGTGCACTCCGGACGATTTTGGGTGACCGACTTCGGGAAGATGCGTACGAGGTGATCGAAGCAAGTGACGGGGAAGCGGGACTTCAGATGGCGAAAGAAAGCCATCCTGATTTGATTCTTCTCGACATCATCATGCCCAAAATGGACGGGATCGAAATGCTTGCGGAACTCCGCAAAGACGTGTGGGGGAAAGGGGCTAATGTTATTATGCTCACGAACTTAAGCGCTGAAGATCAGAAAAGCGCCGCGCGTGAACAGGGTGTGGCGGATTATCTCGTGAAATCTGATTGGGATATCGAAGGTATCGTGGATTGCATCAAAAGCAAGATCAAAAAAATCTAATCTAAAGAATTGTTTTCGAGACAAGCGCCGCAAAGAGTACTATGCGAAAAAATTTAACCATCGGTCTTTTTGTGAGCTTCGCTTTGGTAGGGGTGTCTGTGGGAAGCTTTTTACTTTCGGAACGATCTCCCGTAAGCACTTTGAAGGCTTCAAAAGAGATTTCGCTTTCTTTGAACGGACATGTACTCGCGGCGGAGGTTGCAGACACGGCAAGTGAACGCCTCCAAGGTCTTTCGGATCGCGCGGAATTGGCACCTGGAAAAGGGATGTTTTTTGTTTTTCCTGAGAGTGATTATCAGGGGATTTGGATGAAAGATATGCATTTTCCCATTGACATACTTTGGCTGGATCAGTCTTATCATGTGGTCTCTCTAATGACGAATGTTTCTCCGGGGACGTATCCGACGATTTTTAAACCTGCGGTGCCGGCAGAGTATGTTCTTGAGACGAACGCTGGATTTGTAAAGCAAGTAGGGCTCCATCTGGGCGATCAAGTACAAAAAATAAGAGAATAAACTCACCCGTTTATCCACAGTTCTCTTTGCTTTTAAGATTTACGAGGTGGTACAATAGCGGTATAGTATAAATTCCTCTGGAGAGGTATTAACAATTATTCTTTGAGGCGTATGTATTTATCTTTTATTGTTGCTGCGAAGAGATCCTTGGTCATCACGTTGGCTTTGAGTTTTCTTGGGTTGGCAAGCTTTTTTCTTTTTGAGCCATCTATCACCAAAGCTGCTACGGACAGCGTGACGGTGAGCCAGGCCGTGACCGCCGACATTTCATTGTCTGCTGCAAGCGATATCACACTTAGCGCCCTCTCAAGCTCCGTCAACTCAGCGGTGGGAAGTACCACCTGGACGGTAATCACCAACAACAGTTCCGGCTACAACCTAAAGGTGGCGGCTGGAACCTCTCCCGCACTTAAGAGCGGTTCAAACAGTTTTGCTGATTACAGCGAAGCAGTGGCGGGTACTCCGGAGACCTGGAGTGTTTCAAATGCCTACGAGTTTGGTTTTTCAGGATTTGGTACTGATGTCTCTACCGCAAGCTTTGGAAGTGACACGAAATGTACCCCAACAGCAAACGACCCGAGTGCTTCAAGTTTGAAGTGGGAAGGTTTTGATACTACCGGTATTGAGCTTGCAAACTCATCAGGAGTAACGAACACCAGCGGATCAGATGTAACCTTGTGTGTTGCAACTGAGCAAAACGGTGTGTTTGCTCCCTCCGGATCCTACTCCGCCACTATTACGGCAACAGCGGTGGTAAACCCATAAATCACCGTGATTGAACGGAAGGAAAGAAAATCAGAGGGGGTTCATATCTCTCAGAATGTAAATCTATCTTCACATGATGACCTTTGGTAAAGTTGTACCGAATCAGGCTGTAGCAGGCAATTTCCTGGGGTGGCATGCAAAAAAGGCGGCTTTCTTTGCTGCTTTTTTTTCTTTCTCCTTCTTTTTTCTTTTTTTCTTTTCACCTTTTGCAGCAAGCGCATACTCTATTGAGAACACCAACGCGGAATTAACAGGAGACTTCGTACTTTCTCCTGCCAAGTTAGAAATTGATATTGATCCCGGAAGTACGGCTACTCGTACAATTTCCATCACCAACCGCGTCAACAAAGACGTGAATTTCAGTGTCAGTGTGGAGGACTTTGAAGGTTCGGAAGACCCGAACCAGGCGGTGGTGCTTTTGGGAGATAAAACCGGTCCATATTCTTTAAAGGATTTTATCAAGCCGGAGATCTCCACCTTTAGTCTCAAGCCGGGAGAGAGAATCACTATTCCGATCGCAATTTCTATTCCTCAAAACGCCGAACCGGGAGGCTTGTATGGATCAGTGCTGGTGCAGAACGTTCCTGACCAGACGGGCAACGGAGCACAAACGGTATCACGGCTTGGGGCACTGCTTTTTGTCCGTGTAGCGGGTGCAGCTGATGAAGCGGGAAGTCTGAAGAATTTTCAAATTGAAGGTGGAAAAAAGGTGTTCACACATGGACCGTTTCCTTTTGAATTTATTTACCAGAACACCGGAAATGTTCACTTGATTCCATATGGAGTCATCACTATTTACAATATTTTGGGTAATCCGGTCAAAACCATCGACGTGGATCCGTATTTTGCCCTTCCGGATGCTATTCGCTATCGCAAAATTGTTTGGGATAAGGGCGTGCTTCTCGGCCGCTACAAAGCCGTTTTGCAATTGAACCGTGGTTATGGAGACAATGGCGGCATTGTGGATACCAAGGAGGTCGTTTTTTGGGTGCTTCCGTGGAAATGGATTTTGGGCGGAATCTTTGCGCTCTTTGTGATCATTCTTTTGATTTATTTCATGACTACCCGTCTTGAAGTATCGTTTAAGAAGAAAAAATAGCAGGACCAGGTTTGTTTCACGTTTTTTGAATTTATGATAATACACAATTCTCGATGGTCTCTTTTGCGCTGAAAAAATATTTCCCGTTCATTCTTCTTTTTTCCGTTTTCTTTTTTTGCGGTATTTTTCTTGCTCATGCCGCTCCGACGGATTCAGATTCTGTCATTGTCAAACAGGAAGTTAGTACCTGCGTTGTCAATGGTGTTTGTGATGCTGCCGAAAATGCAAGTAGCTGCCCCATGGACTGCCATATTGCCTGCAGTGATCACACGGACAATGATGGCGATGGGCTCATTGATTATCCGGCCGATCCCGGATGCACATCGGCTACAGACACGGACGAGTACAACGCGCCGGTGGTTCCTCCTGTGGTGAACAGTGGATCTTCCCAGGAACCGGAGAATGGGAGCTATGTACCGGGAGTGATTCAGTTTTCAAATTTGCGGATCAACGCTGGGACCCTTCAGGCAACGATTTCTTGGACCACAAATTCAGAGACTTCCGCGAAAGTTTTCTGGGGAAGAACACGCGATTATGGAGATGGTTCGCTTTCCAGTTTGGATTATGAACAAAACCACGAGGCAGAACTCGCCAATTTGTCACCCGGAACGGTATATTATTTTGAAATAACTGCACGCACATATTCCGGCGCCCTTCTAACTGAGCAGGGGTCTTTTGTGACCGCCAATCCTGGCGGGAAACAAGAAACACCCAATGTCTCTGACTTGCAAATCTCAGGAGATGCTTCGGGGCTGGTGGTTGCCTGGAGAAATCCGGCGGATCAGAATTTTGCTTCCGTGAAGGTGGTGAAAAAACTCTCCGGCTTTCCCCAGGATCCAAGTGATGGTGACCTTCTCTACGAAGGCACAGGAGAATTTGTTTTTGATCAGAATGTCCGTGCTGGGAGCCGCTACTATTATGGTGTCTTCGCTAAGAGCAAGTCGGGAGATTTTGCTTCGGGTGTGGTTGGTTCTTTCCTCATTGGGAGTTCAGGTGGCGAAAAAGGAAATGAAGGAGGTGGAAATGGGGATTTGGAAGGAACGCTCCCGGGTACGCATATCAATCAGCCGGGAACATCAACTTCAAGCGGAGGAAATACCACACCCTACGCACTGTCTTTGAGTGATTTTATCTTTACCCAGGGAAACAACACGATTCCTATTTCCGGGGGTGGAATTCTGAAGCTTGATCCAGGTATTCCTTTTGCCATACTTTTGCCGAGTCAAGCGGTGCGAAACGGCATCTCGTCTGTTCTTTTTGAGAGAACGAATGACGACACTAATGCCAAAACCAATTATCTTCTTTACAAAGACCAAAACGAAGACGTGTACCGCGCACTTCTTCCGGCATATTTTACGAAAGGGAAATATCCGTTCCGGATCTTTGTCGTTCAGGCGGATGGGAATTATTACACACTCTCTGGCACGATCCAGATTGTGGCATCTTCGTCTGAAAGCATGAACTCCGGGGGAAAGACGGAGATTATCGGGTTTTTGACAAAGAATCCACAAAAAACCATTATATTTTCGATATTTTTGCTGCTCCTGCTCATTTTGCTGCTTTTGCTTCGTCACTATCAAAAACTCAAACTTCCTTGAGTGCAGGAATGCAGAGCTGCTGGAGGAAAATAAAAAATCCTGAAAACTGGCCTTCAGGATTTTTATTTTTTTGAGATGATTTCTTAAAAAATATTTTTTAAGAATGTGGATAACTTCACGGTAAAAAACACGATTTTTCAAGAGCTCTTGTGGTAAAATATTGTTGTATTTTTCTTTCAATAGAGTATTGAATTTCTTTATTTAAGCCATTTTTTATTTTTAACAAATTTATGAGCGCAAAGTACATCACTCTTCAAGAAGCAAGTTCTGGAACGCCCTATGACGCCAATTATCTTGGGCTTTTGGTTCGAAAAAGAAAGCTTCCGGCAAAAAAAGTAAAAGGGCGCTGGATGACGACGGAGGAAGATGTTCGGGCGTACTTGCGCACGCATTCAAGAGTGCCAATGAGCGCTCATTTTTTGTTTCGGAGGGGGGTATTGACACTTTCCTTTCTTTCTTTGTGTGCTCTTGTGGTGGCAATCTTTTTCCCGGTGTTTTTCTTCTGGGGTTTTGAAGGAAAGGGAGATAGCGGTTCCGTCAAGAGCGTAGCAACAGTGCAGAAAATCCCCGACTCCGACGGAGAAGGCCCAATCATCATTGGCATGGACACTTCCGGCGGGCTGAGCTCGCGAATGATCGCCGCAACGCAAAATACACCGTAAGTTTGTTGGTGCTGTTTTTGTTTTTGAAAATGAACCCATGAAAGCCCGTTTATCAAAACTGAAATTCATTTCTATCCTCTCTGTTTTTGGGGCGGTGCTTTTTAGTGTATTTCTTTCCCTCGCCTCCGCCTCCTTCACCCCCACCATCAACTACCAGGGTAAGGTCACAGATGCTTCCAGTACGGCGGTGGCCAATGGAAGCTACGACGTGACCTTCAAGCTCTACACGGTCCCAACCGGAGGCACGGCTAT
>DASSSU010000038.1:0-5123 GCA_035708305.1 Minisyncoccota bacterium
GAGGGCACTTGCGAAGAAAAAATCTCACAAAGAACGTTTCGGATTCCGGGTTGCTGCTTGAGAAATTCTAAGCGTTTCTCTACAAGAAGCCTTCCAAAGCCCCTCCTCCGGTATTCCTTCCTCACGTAGAGGCTCTGCAGATGAGCGTTGTGCTGGAACCGCTCATCATTATGAAATTTTATTCTCCCCATACCGATCAAGATGCCGCCTACTTCGAGAAAAAATAGCTGGAAAGGAAAACGACTCTGGCGTACAAGCCGGTCTTTCCATGCATCAACATTGCCAGCAGCTGTCTGGCACTCACTCGGCTCGGGAGAAAAAGCAAAGGGATCACTTTTGCGCGCAGCAAGTACCAAATCTCTGTACTCTCCAAAACGATCAAAAGGAAGTTCTTCAATGAGAAGCGGAGAGGGATTGCTTGTGTGCATGAGTGTGCTCCTAATGAACGACACAGAATCTTGTCTGACCGGATAATAAAATATTTGCCCTTGTCTGTCAAAAAAAAGAGAACCGCCGAAACGGTTCTTGAATCAAGTCTTGCTGTCTTATTCGCTGATGTAAAGGTTCACGTTGAACCACACGTCTGGTGCATGACGTGAAAAATACCTGTAGGTCTTGCGATGAAGCAAAAGAATAACTGAGCTCTCGAGTTCAGCAAAACGCCGACTTCTCTGATTCATGTCTCTCAACAAGGGGAAGAGCGCTGTATGCTCAAAACCAGTGATGAGAAAAGTCTTCCGATGTTCTTGGTGGTTTTTCTTGTTCCCTTCGTCGAATTTCCTTTTTTGTCCAAAAACGAATTCCCAGAAATACCTGCTTTGCTCCTTGAGACGCACATGATGCAGATGAGGAATAGTTTGAACAATCTGGCGCAGCCAAGCGTCTTCTTCCTTTTCTTTTGGGAGCACTACGGTGACTGTTTTCGGATGGTTCCGAAGACAAGAAAGCAGGTAGATGACATTTTCAGCATTCATAAAGACCCCTTTTAAAAAAGAACTGAGGCTTTTTCTTTTTTATCCTACTTTTCAAAATGTGGCAAGGATTGGTTTGGGGTAAAAAACCGCCTTTCGGCGGATTTAGTGTGCTGAGGGGCGGGCTCGAACCGCCGACCCTTCGCTCTTCAGGCGAATGCTCTACCAACTGAGCTACCTCAGCATAACTATCTAAATCTTACTTTTCAAAATGCGAATCTGCAAATCTGAATCGCTCGGGTCTTGCCGACCCTTGTCACGGGTCTTTTCTTGCTAGAAAAGCCCGCGACCCCGCCTCGCGCCAGTCGCGCTCCGGCCTTTCGACACTGCGAGCACTCGCGTCTCAACTCTTCAGGCGAATGCTCTACCAACTGAGCTACCTCAGCAAAGCTATGAAAGCTACTGAATCAAACTTTCAAGCGCCGCACGCGTGGAACTTGCGTCACTGGTACCTACATTATAGATATTGGCAAGGTTGTCAATATATGGCTGCAAATAATAATACGTGAACAGCAGTGTCCCCAAAATAAACAAAATGTACAGCACAGAAATCACTTTTCGGACCCGCGCTCCACGCTGCAGACGACGCAAAATTTTATTATTTTCGCGAGAAAGTTCCCTCGTTTCTTCCAAAATATCCTGAAGCGTTTCCTGTTCAGATGCCTGTCGGTCTTCCTCGTCCATGAAAGGATTATAGCAAAAAAATAGGAAATGAGCCAAAAAATAACCCCAAACGAACTTTGCCGTTTGGGGTTGAATTATACGTCCAGGATTAGATTTCTGTATTCACATACATGGTCACACTTCGAGCGAAATCTACTCCGTAAATCCGCTCGAAATCAATTCTGGCACGCCATATTCCATTTTTATCTTTCAGATGGAAATGGTCATGGGAAGGACTGAAACAAGCTACTTTCTCCCAGGGAGAATGAATAATTTCCTGAAACACTCCGCCGCTTCCAGGAACAACTTTTTCCGAAAAGATAAATCCGGCATTCTCTAAATACTTTTTCGCATCACCACTATTGTTCTTCAAGGGAACAATATGGGCGGGAAGAATATTTTTTTCCTGAATAAACTGATCACACACGTGCTTCCGTTGAAGCTCTTCTCCTTGCATCATACCGAAGCAAAGGACATACCAGAGAAAACGCAGTTTGGCTTTTGTTTCAAACCAGAACACATCCCACATGTCGCCACTGATTATTTGAGAAGTTTTCATTTTCTTTCCTCTCTCAATGTGCTATTCCTTAAGCGTCATTGCTTAGGGCTTTATGGTATACTCCTTTCTTGCGAAAAAATCAAGTACACAAAAACGTAATATTTCTCAAGGACTTTGAGTCAGAGTGCAAATTTAAAATCTTAAAAAAGAAAGCCGTCCCAGAATTTTGGAACGGCTTTTGCAGAACGGATTGGTTGCGTTTTTATTTCTTGAGTCTTTGCCTTCTCCTTCTCTCTTTTTTCTCCTGCTCGAAATCGTTGATCAAACGATCTACGTCGTCCACGCTCATTCTTCCTTCATGGATTTTTGACAAAACTCGAGTAATCTCCCCGGGATCGAGACCTACAGCTTCCGCTTCTAAAGAATTATTCCACCGTCACAGACTTCGCAAGGTTGCGCGGCTGGTCCACGTTTGCACCCCGCAAAACAGCGACATGATACGCAAGGAGTTGAAGCGGAATCACCGAAAGGAGCGGGGAGAAAGCGTCTTCGGTTTCAGGAATTTCGATGAGGTGATCCGAGACACCTTTCAGACGTTCATCCCCTTCTGTCACTACGGCAATCACCGATCCGCGGCGCGCCTTGATCTCCTGCAAGTTTGCCGCCATTTTTTCAATATGCTCGTTTTTTGTTGCCACCGCAAAAACCGGTACGCCTTCTTCGATGAGGGCGATCGGTCCGTGTTTCATTTCTCCGGCGGGGTACCCCTCCGCGTGGATGTAGGAAATTTCTTTGAGCTTGAGCGCACCTTCAAGCGCCACAGGAAATCCATAGCGCCGTCCAAGGAAAAGTGCATCTGTTGCCTGGAAATATTTTTGAGCAATTGATTGTATCTGCCCTTCCTTCTCCAAAACGGCCGCAATCTTCTCCGGAATGGTGTTGAGTTCCACGATCAATTCCTGAAGCCGACTTTCCGAGAGTGTCCCCTTGAGCGAGCCGATCCGAAGCGCCATCATCGCCAGGACAGACACTTGCGCGGTAAATGCTTTCGTAGACGCCACGCCGATTTCCACCCCCGCATGCGTGTACGAGCCGCCGTCGGTCTCTCTTGAGAGGGTTGAGCCAACGACATTGCAAATCCCCAAGACCGTCGCCCCCTTGGACTTTGCAAGTTTGACCGCGGAAAGAGTGTCTGCCGTCTCGCCGGACTGCGAAATAGCGATCACCACGTCATTCTCACCAAGTACTGGGTTTTTGTAGCGAAACTCCGAAGCATACTCTGCTTTGGCGGGAATACGCGCGAACGTCTCAAAGAGATAGTCCCCCACCAAACCCGCATGCCACGATGTACCGCATGAGACAAAAATAATTCGCTCGGCATTTTCCAATTTCTTTTCAAAGTCCAAAATCCCGCCAAGCTTCACCGTTCCCTTTCCCGGGTCGATTCGTCCGCGCATGCTGTCCTGCACCGACTGTGGCTGTTCGTGAATTTCCTTCAGCATGAAATGCGCATAGCCTTTTTTCTCGAGTGCTTCAAGCGAAAGCTCCAGCGTTTGGATTTCCGGGAAAGCGATTTCGTTCTGCATCGTTTTCACCACCATTTTTCCCGTTTTTGGAATAATCGCCATTTCGTTGTCTTTCAAATACACCACATCTCGGGTGTACTCCACGATCGCCGCACCATCGGAAGCAATGTAGTGCTCGTCTTCCTCACCGAGTCCGATCACCATCGGACTTCCGAGTTTCGCCGCCACGACTTTGTCCGGTTCGTCACTTGAAATCGCCAAAATCGCGTACGCGCCCACCACTTTTCCGAGTGCTTTCCGCACTGCTTCTTCGAGTGGTACCTGCTCCGTCTCGGAAATATCTTCGATCAAATGCGCCACCACCTCCGTGTCTGTGTCGGATGCAAAAACTTTCCCGCGGCTTTGGAGTTCTTTTTTCAGATCCGCGTAATTTTCAATAATCCCGTTGTGCACGACGGCGATTTTTCCGGACATGGCCGTGTGCGGATGCGCGTTCTTCTCCGAAGGTTCTCCGTGCGTCGCCCAGCGCGTGTGCCCAATGCCGATACTTCCCGAAACCGGCTGTCCCTTCAGCAATTTTTCTAAATTTTCAATTTTCCCCGGCTTTTTTCGTATAAAAAGTTTGTCTCCCAAAACCGCCACACCGGCACTGTCGTATCCGCGGTATTCCAACCGCTTTAATCCTCTTATCAAAACCGGCTCCGCTTCATGTTTCCCCACATACCCAATGATTCCACACATATTTTTACAAAATTACAAAAAAACTTTCTTCTTCCAAGTGTACTCTGAAACCGAAAAGCGAACAAGAACACCAAAAAACTTTAAAAACTTTTATGAGTGCATTATAAGAAAACCCCGAGCAAGCACTCGGGGTTGTTCCGTCATTTGATATGATGAAGCAGCAGCTCTTCCTTGATAATACATCGCAACCATTCTTCGCATGTCATGAGACTTCCAAACATACAAATAATCGCCGCGACAAGATAGACGACATTCCAGGTGGAAAGAAACAGAACCACAGTACCAAAAAAGAGCGTGAGGCTGATCGAGAGAAATCCAAGCAATGCATATTTCTTCCGAGGTTGTGCACTGAGAGGCACCTGCCCCGTAAAGAAAGTTTTGTCTTTCAATCTTCCACTTTCAGCTTTTTTCATCCCTTTCTCCAAAAGTTCCGAATCCGAGAAGAAATTACCATAGAAACTTTATTTAGCAAACACTTATGAGCAAAGTTTAAGCTTTTGTGGTATTGTAGGAACATCTTTTGCCCTCGTAGTTCAATGGATAGAACAGTCCCGTCCTAAGGGATTGATGTGGGTTCGATTCCTGCCGAGGGCACAAAATGATACTTCGCGTTTTGAAAGCGCCGAAGGGCGCGGCAGCGAAGCTGCCGCGCTGGACAGAAAACCCCGTCGCGTAGCGACGAAATGGCTGGGTGCGGGGACGGAAAAGCGGGCGGTTTTGTCA
>DASSSU010000039.1:0-2026 GCA_035708305.1 Minisyncoccota bacterium
CCCGCTTCTTTTGCTTCGTCAGGATAAATTTCCGGCACCGGATTGGCGAGTGCAAAAATAATTCCGTCGGCGTTCATACTCCCTACCATTTCCTTCGTCAAAACTCCTGGAGCAGAAACTCCGATAAACACGTCCGCACCAAGGATAGCGTCTGCCAAGTCTCCGGAACGGTTTCCCGGGTTGGTGAAAGCAAGCAGTGACTGTTTTGCCGAGTTCAGATCTTCCCGCGATTTTGAAATAATCCCCTTCGAGTCGCATACGATCACTTCTTTCACAAGATCTTCTTCGGACTTCAGCAATTTCGCGATCGAAATCCCTGCCGCACCCGCACCGTTCACTACCACGGTCATGTCCAAAAGGTTTTTTCTGAGCGCTCTCGCCGCGTTCAAAATCCCTGCCAGAAGCACGATCGCCGTCCCATGCTGGTCATCATGAAAAACCGGGATACCGATCCCCTGCAGCCGCTCTTCGATCTCAAAGCATCTCGGCGCGGCAATGTCTTCAAGATTAATGCCTCCAAAAGTCGGCGAAAGACGCTTCACCGTCTCCACGATCTCATTCGTGTCCTGCGTGTCAAGGCAAATCGGAAACGCATCCACTTCCCCAAGCTCTTTGAAGATCGCCGCCTTTCCTTCCATCACCGGAAGCGCCGCCTCAGGACCAATATTTCCCAAGCCCAAAACTGCACTGCCGTCAGTGACGATCGCCACAGTACGCCCTTTGAATGTCATTTCGTACACTTTCTCCGGGTCTTCCGCAATGGCTTTCGAGACCGCCCCCACGCCCGGCGTATACGCCAGAGATAAATCCTTGGAATTTTCGAGCTTTACTTTGGAAGCAACTTCAAGCTTGCCGCGAAATTTCCGGTGCAACTCCAATGCTTCTTCGTTAACGGCGGTATCATCCCGATGATTTTGATTGTTCATCCGTGCATTATAACAAATCCGGAAAGCGAGAAGAAATGGAGTAGTCAAACAAAAAACCGCTCGAGAGCGGCTTTTATTTGTTTTCATTTTTTTAAAGTCTTTCCCTCTAACGGAAACGACGATCGTTCTGTGAATTAAAATTTTGTGTGTTTGGCTTTTCTGACGCGTCGAGCGCGTTTAGGATTTTTGCCGCCTTTTCCCTCCCACCAAGTCCAAACGCGAGTGCGAGCGCCAAGACCACCCCCGCGTAGAGGATCATCACCAGCTGCTCTGCAATTCCGAGCTGAAGCAAAGCCGCGAGAAAAGCAAAAATAATGATACCCCATTTCGCCGTCTGCCCAAGCAATTCCGGATGCGCGATGGGAGCTTTTGCCACTCGCACAGTTTTTGTGATTGCCTGTTCCGCGAATGCTCCAGCGATCAAACCGAACGCCACAAAGAATACTGCGACGATCACATCCGGAATGTAGAAGACGATTCGATAGAGAAAATCAGAGAGCTGCGGCCAATGAAAAACGTTTGCAGCAGCAATGAAAAATGCGAGGAGAACAAACCACTTCACCAAAGATCCGATGAGTCCGGAAAAGGTAAAGTGAATGTCCATCCGTTCAAAGGTTCCGATAATGCCGCTTTTCTCCGCCAGTTCATCAATCTTGATGGTACGTGCCAGTTTTCGGGCAACAGCGCCAAAAAAAGGAGAGATGATGAGCCCAATAATAACGATGAATGCTGCCGTCACCACATCGGGAATGAAAGGAACTACATTCATCCAAAGATTTTCCAGAGGATCAAAAATCACATTCGCGCCTTGAGCGACAGCATTTGCTGCGGCATTTCCTGCTTCATTTTGCATATTGATTCAAAAGATATTTAGCATTTCAGTAAAAAACTGCTGTTTCTGCATTTTCCCCTTTGCCCAAAATAGCACAGCCTCCGTCGAAAAGAAAGCGAGAATTCACCGTCAAAGCGAATCAGGACAAGCGACCGGAAAATCGCGCCTGATTCCCCACGGACATATTTTCTCCCGTCACGTCCCGAAGGAGTTTGATGTATCGCTGCTTCTTTTGACTCGAGGGTTTTTCAAGCGGAATACTGACCAC
>DASSSU010000040.1:0-4762 GCA_035708305.1 Minisyncoccota bacterium
CTCGTTTCTTCCTCGAATCGCACTCGAAAATGAAGGTTTTGTTTTTGCAAAGATTCTGAATGTAGTTTTGTGAATCTCATCTCAATTTGGAAGTTTTGTTTTGCAAGAGACTGGAAGTGTTTACTCGAGAGCGGAAGCTTCTGATGTTTATTTTCAAGACACTGAGACTTGGGCAAGCGCCCCGGAGTGGTGTCTGGAAAAGAAACATCAGAAGCTTCCGTGAACACGCATCTGAATCTTTGCGAAGTTTGTGGGTTTCACGAGGAAATATATTTTCTCGTGGTGAACGGAGATATTCGGCAGAATAGTCCTGGAACGTTCTTTTTTTTGTGTGAAAAACGAAACAAAACTATAATGAGGAACATGCAAAGCTTCTCCAATCTTCTCAAGAGGTTTAAAAATCTCACTCCTCCGGATGGAATTATTCGTGAAGCAGTTTCGAAAGTACTCATGGAACAACTTGGAGTAGAAATCCCGGTTCAAAAAATACAGATCCGCAGTAAAGTGGTTTTTCTCCAGGAAAACAACATTATAAAATCACAGGTTTTTCTCAAAAAGAAAATCCTCCTACAGGAACTTCAGAAGGTACTTGAGAAGCAGGCACCAAAAGATATTCGATAAAAAGAAAACCCGCCATGTGCGGGTTTTCTTCAAGAGATTGTATCAACTTGCTCACTATTGATTCACTTCGAATTTCACGGAATTAATACTGATATCATCGTTTTTGCTGTGACTGATGACCTTCAGGGTGTTTTCACCCTGGATATTTGAGAGGTCACTTGGTTGGAAGGATACCTCGAACGGAGCTTCGGAAGCACTGTTGACGTAGAAATCATTGACGTACACGTCTATTTTTTGGAGTTGGTTCTTGTCTTTTCCTCCCATTTGAACGTTTATGGTTTCATCTGGATCGAAAGAGTCTCCGTCGTTTGGTTGGTTGATTTTCACCTTAAAATTTCCTTGTTCAGAGTTTCCGCTGCTTGAAGCGCTGCTGTCTTGTCCGCTTTGCTGTGCTGCCCACGCACGAACGGTCGGCTCCCACAGGCGGAATTGCGGATCGGAACTTGGGTCAGATGGAATCGGCCCTCGTGGATCATTTTTATCAACCCAGTAGAGAATAGAGTGAACATTGGAATAGTCTTGTGTTGCAAATGGGTTGGTGGAATCGGCAGAATTTCCCGGATTCCAAATACCAAGAAGAACTGGTTTCAGATCAGTAGGGGTGGGATCCGGTTTTTGGAAGTTTCCTCCAGGGTATTTCGCCAATGCGAGATCCATGACTTTTCGCCAGGTTGGGGTGATGATGTAGCCGGAAACTTTCTTTGCCATTGGGGAGTTGTCGTTGTTTCCTGCCCAAGCGGCAAGAGAGAAGCTGGTGCTGTATCCTACGGTCCAGGCATCTTTGTAGTTGTTTGTGGTTCCGGTTTTGACCGCCACATCCTTTCCTGGGAAGTAGAGCGGTGAGTTTGCTCCGTAGAGCGGTGTTCGTGCTACGTTGTCGTTCAAGATATCAGAAATCTCAAGTGCTGCCTGTTGGTCGAGGACACGGCTGGATTGATCTTGGTACTGCTCCAAGACTTTTCCATCACGGTCGGTGATTTTCAGGATAGAAGTGTACGGGTGGCGGATTCCACCGGTGGCAAAAACACCGTATGCGCTTGCCATATCAAGAACAGAAACTTCGCCGCCTCCAAGCACCAAGGTTAAACCGTATTGGCTCTTGTCGCCCAAACCGGTAATACCCATCGCTTGTGCCTGTTCGATCGCGCGGTTTACGCCGGCAAGATAGAGAATCTTCACTGATGGAACGTTGACGGATTGTGCAAGAGCGTCACGGAGGGTAATTGGTCCGCGGAACATGTTGTCGTAGTTTTGTGGGGTGTAACCACACTCTCCTGGAGTGGTCTGGAATGGCTGACAACCGGTGTTGAATTGTGTTGGAACATCAAACAAGACGGTAGAAGGAGTATAACCCTCTTCGAAGGCGGTAGCATATACGAACGGCTTGAAAGCTGATCCCGGCTGGCGGTTGCTCTCTGTGGTGACATTGAATTTCCCGTCGATTTCTTTGTCAAAGTAATCTCGTGATCCGATCATCAGGAGGATCTGTCCGGTATTTGGATCAATACCAACCATGCCCATATTGCTGGCGTTGTTGACCTTTTCGTTTTCAAGCGCATCATCGTGAACAATCTTCTGCGCCTTCTCGTACAAGTCATAATCCAAAGTGGTGATTACTTTCAATCCGCCGCGGTCGATCTCGTCTCTTCCGTACTTTGCTTCAAGTTGTTCGAGGACATACATCACGAAATGTGGTGCTTTGATCCCGTGTTCATCTTGCGGTGCGAAGGTTACTTGTTCGTTTATTGCTTGGGTGTATTGATCTTGGGTGATATAGCCGAGATCAAGCATTCGTTTAAGTGCGTAGTTCTTTCGCGCGTCCAGCGCGTCTCGATGATTGCCATATGGAGAATAGTAGGTCGGTGACTGCGGAAGTGCGGCAAGGTAGGCGGATTCTGCAAGATCGAGATCGGCGGCGTGTTTTCCGAAGTAGCTTTCTGCAGCTTCTTCAATACCATAAATATTGCCGCCGTAAGGAATAACGTTCAGGTAAATGCCTAAAATCTGGTTTTTGGTCATTTCGTGGTCCATCTTGATCGCGATCACTGCTTCTTTGATCTTGCGGACGATGGTTTTGTTGTTGGTGAGCATGGTGTTTTTTGCCACCTGCTGTGTGATAGTGGACCCTCCTTGGCTGAAGCTCCTGGTTTTAATGTCGGCCCAAAGTGCACGAAGTATTCCGGTGAAGTCGATTCCATGATGATGATAAAAACCTTCGTCTTCAAGGGCAATGGTTGCATGCTGAACATTTGGAGAGATCTGGTCAAGTGGAACAATGGTCCGTTTGATGTCGCCGTGGGCGTCATAGAGAAGTACGGTGCCGGTTCGGTCATAGATTTTTGTGGATTCACTGATGAGCGTGTTGTCAAAGTTCTGAAAATCAGGAATCTTGATAGTAGAAGCCCAAACAATGAGCGCGCCGGTAAAGAGAATGCCGAGGCTTACCAGAAGTACGAGCAGATCAATCAGCCACTGTTTGCGAGGTTTCCGATTTCTCTTCGGATGAAAAACATTTTGGATCCTTTCAAGATAATTTTTAAGCATATTAAATTTATAATACCACGCATTGTCAAAATATAAAGCCTTAAGAAGGTGCGAATTTTCAGAAGGGTGATGCTACGAAGACGTGCCGGAAAAGACGAACTTTCAAGCACCGCAAAGCTGTGATAAAGTTATTTTATGAAAAAGGATGAGAAAAAGGCAAAAATAGAAGAAATCCTATCGCGGGGTGTGGGGGATTTTTACGATCCAGAAGACGTATTTCGGAAGAAGCTGCAGAAAAAAATAGAAGGAAAATACCAAGGTGAGATTATTATAAAGTTTGGCGTTGATCCGACTCGTCCGGATATCCACCTCGGGCATGCGGTGGTTTTTCGAAGGCTCCGCGCTCTGCAGGACCTCGGCTGTAAGGTGGTTTTTTTGGTGGGGGACTTTACCGCACAAATCGGCGATCCCACCGGAAAGAGTAAGGTTCGACCCGAAATCGAGCAGCGCGAGGTGGAGGAAAACATGAAAACCTATCTTGATCAGGTGGGGAAAATTCTTCGCACAGAAAAAGAGGTGTTTTCCTGGATGCGCAACTCCGAATGGTTCTACACGGTGACCGATATTGCTTCTCCAAAGGAAATCACGATGAACGTCAAGAACGAAAAAGGTTCATTTGAAATTCCGATTAACCCAAACTCCTTTGTGGGAAAGGCGGTGTATTATGAATCCACAAGAATGCAAAAAACTGCGCTTGGGAAAGATCAGGTGGTGGGAGTTAGCTTGCGTGGACTTATTTCTACCCTGCGAAGCATCACGCATTCCCGGCTGATCGAACGGGATATGTTTCAGGAGCGCATCAAGAACGAACAAGAACTTTCTATGCATGAAATGCTCTACCCGGTGCTCCAAGGGATTGATTCCGTGATGATTGAGCGTATTTATGGGTCCTGTGATCTGGAGGTGGGTGGAACCGATCAGACATTCAACATGCTCATGGGACGTGATGTAATGA
This sequence comes from Minisyncoccota bacterium, assembly GCA_035708305.1. Classification (GTDB taxonomy): domain Bacteria; phylum Patescibacteriota; class Minisyncoccia; order Phycocordibacterales; family DASSSU01; genus DASSSU01. Next base: position 4,121 of record DASSSU010000040.1, read on the forward strand.
AAATCAATAAGATGACTCCCCAGGCAGTGCTTTCCTTCAAGCTTTTGGTGGGAACGGATGGGGTGGAAAAAATGAGCAAAAGCCTTGGAAACTACATTAGTATTACAGACGCGCCAAGCGACATGTATGGAAAAGTCATGTCCATTCCGGATACGGCAGTGCTTTCTTTTTTTGAGCTCTGCACCTACACGCCAATAGAAAATGTTCGGGATATTGAAAAAAAACTTGCCAAGGGTGCCAATCCGCGCGACGCCAAAATGCAACTGGCAAAGGAAATTGTTTCTATTTACCATGGTGAAGATGCGGCCGGGAAAGCGGAAAAAGATTTTGTGGAAACGTTCCAGAAAGGCGGTTTGCCGAAAGATCTGCCAAAAACGGAAGCTTCTGAAGGGGCGCTTCTGCTGGATATTCTCTTGTCTCAAAAATTTGTGAAATCGAAAACAGACTTCAAGCGTCTGGTGGACGAAGGGGCAATCAGTGTTTTTGGCGGGGAAAAAATTACCGATCACTTTTTTCAGGTGAAGGAAGACATGGTGGTAAAGATCGGAAAGAAACGGTTTTTGAAAATTTCTGTTTTATAATTTTCACTCTTCGAGAAGAATGTGCAAAAACAAAAACCGCTTATAAGCGGTTTTTGTTTTT
>DASSSU010000041.1:0-13688 GCA_035708305.1 Minisyncoccota bacterium
AAGCCAGCCGTTTAGATAGACTGAAAGAACGAAGACAACGTTTCACTCGCTCAAAAATTGATGTTTTTGGGCGATAAAAAATCACAAGCGTTATGAGTCCTCTTTGGGCGTCAACACTTTGTTCAATGTGGAGGATCTCTATATCTCCGCACTTGCTTAACCAATTATTTAGGTCTATTCCAGTCGCATGAATTCCAGCAAAAAATGTTTTCACCTGCATGTTTTTTACCTGCATGACACACTCTCTGTTTGTGATTGAAACAGGTGAATTATATAACATAATTTGTTTCTGTCAAGTTTGAAAAGTTGTGTTTTTTCAAGTATTATATTTGAGCTGCTCTCGTGGTGAAATGGATATCACAACGGTCTTCGGAACCGTCGTTCCAGGTTCGAGTCCTGGCGAGAGCACCTGAATGAGGCCGTGCCGAACGAAGGTGCTCTCGAGTGAGCAAACTGCTTTGCTCACGTCCAGGACTCGAAAACCGCAGCGATGTGCGAGTTTTCCGAAGTGAAGCGCAGGAAAGGCGAGCACCGCGAGGTGGGGTCGCGAGATTTTTCCGTCAGGAAAAATACTTGTGACCGAGTCCTGGCGAGAATATTACAAAACACTTTCGCGTGTTCGGCCAAAAATCGGTAATTCTTGAATTCAGGGATTTCAAACCCAATTTAAAAATTCTCGGTTTCACGAGAAACTTTCCATAAATTCATGGAGCAACTCAAAGGCAAAATACCGGATCATATTCTTGAAACTATAGAAAAGATCCAAAAAGCAGGTTTTGAAGCCTACTTGGTGGGAGGATGCGTCCGAGATATTTTAAGAGACAAGGCGCCGAAAGATTGGGACGTCACCACCAACGCACTTCCAGAGCAAATTTTGGAAATTTTTCCCGACAGTTTTTATGAAAATGATTATGGAACAGTAGGAGTTATCCACAGGAGAAATCCTGTTTCACGAGAAACAGGGGATTTTTCAGAGGACTTTTCACGTGAAACGTTTCAAAAAGCCGTTTCACATGGAACGGACGTGGAAAATGAGATCATTGAGGTGACTCCATACCGTACGGAAACCACCTACAGTAATAAAAGACATCCGGATGAGGTGCATTTCTCCAGCAATTTGGAGGAAGATCTCGCGAGAAGAGATTTCACCGTAAACGCCATTGCTTTTGATCCCTTCCATGGAAACATGGTTGATCCCTATAAAGGACAAAAGGACATAAAGGACAAAACTCTGCGGGCAGTGCGCGATGCCAAAGAGCGGTTTGATGAAGATGCACTCCGAATGATGCGCGCTATCCGGTTATCCACAGAATTGGATTTTGCCATCAGCACCGAAACCCAAGAGGGAGTTATCCACAACGCCGGACACTTAGCGCAAATTTCTCACGAAAGAATCCGTGACGAGTTGGTACGAATTCTCATGTCCGAAAATCCCTTGGGGGGAATAGTGATGATGCACCAGCTGGGGCTACTCAAGTACGTTTTGCCTGAAGTAGAAGAGGGGATAAGGGTAGAACAAAACGGCGATCATATCTATGATGTGTGGGAACACAATCTCCGCGCCATGGCACACGCAGCGGAACGACACTGGCCACTCCACATTCGTTTGGCCGCTCTGCTTCATGATGTTGCCAAACCAGCCACTCGCCGCTGGTCAGACGAAAAGAAGGATTGGACATTTTACGGCCACGACGTCGTTGGCGGACGCATGGCGAAGAAAATTTTAGAGCGCCTAAAGTTCCCAAAACAAATAACCGAAAACGTATCGAAACTCGTGCGATATCATATGTTTTTTACGGACATTGATAAAATCACGCTCAGTGCGGTGCGCCGTTTGGTGCAGAGTGTGGGGAAAGAAAACGTCTGGGATCTTATGAAAATCCGCGCATGTGATCGTATCGGTATGGGACGTCCAAAAGAAAAGCCATATCGATTGCGAAAATATGAGTCGATGATCGAAGAGGCAATGCGTGCGCCGGTTACGGTGGGGATGCTCAAGATTGATGGAAAAAGGGTGATGGAAATCACTGGAGAGAAACCCGGGCCGAAGATCGGGTTCCTTTTGCATGCACTCTTGGAAGACGTACTTGATGATCCGGAACGAAATACGGAAGGATATTTGAATACTCGTGCAATGGAACTCTCCAAACTTCCGCTGGAAGAACTTCAAAAGCTCGGCGAAAAAGGAAAGGAGAAAAAGGAGCAGGAGGAGCAAAGAGAGATCGAAGAGATCCGAAAACGTTACCACGTGAAATAAAAATCTGCTACACTGAAGTCATATTCATTTCAATTTTCAATACCATGACCCAGGACATGCAAATCACGAAAGCCTCAGGAGAACGCGAACCATTCCATAAAAATAAATTTTGCGATTCCCTGAAGCAGGCTGGCGCACCGGAAGACATGACCAATGAAGTTTGCGAACAGGTATCGAGTGAAATTGAGCCGGACATGACCACGTCGGATATTTTTCGCAAAGCTTCCCAATACCTGACGCAGAAAAACGCCCGCGTTGCCGCGCGGTACAACCTGAAGCACGGAATCAGTGAACTCGGTCCGGCAGGGTTTATTTTTGAGCAGTTTGTAGAAATTGTCCTGCAAACGCTCGGATACGAAACCAAACGCAACCAAATCGTGCAGGGGAAATGTGTGACCCATGAAATTGACGTGCTCGCCAAAAAAGACAATGTACACTATCTAATCGAAGCCAAGTACCACAACAAAAAAGGGATCAAAACGCCGCTTGACGTGGTGATGTACGGACACGCGCGGCTTTTGGACATTCAAGAGGAAAAAGCGAAAACAGAATCCGAACCGCACGAACACCGCATGTGGCTCGTGACAAACACGAAATTCACCACCAAAGCGATCGCCTACGCGAAATGCCGAAACATTCCTCTCACTGGTTGGAATTATCCGGAAAATGAAGGGCTGGAAGATATCATCACCCGATACGCACTCTATCCGATCACTTCGCTTCCGTCGGTGAACGCCTTTGAGCGGGAACAGTTTGCAAAAAGCGGCACCATGCTTGCGCGCGACCTTGCACCATATACCGCAAAAGATCTCACCGAGAAATTTAACATCAGTCCAAAAGTTGCAGAACAGATCATTGAAGAAATGACCGCGCTCGTCTACGGAGAAGGAGTAAAAGGAGAACAACAAACAGCAGTTGCTTCATAGTTTACAGCCAAAGAAAAAAGGGGCTTCACATTGAAGTTGGGAACTTCACAAAAATAACGATGTGAAGTTTTTTGATTTTATATTGCTGCAACAGCGTTATCTATAAAAATTTGAAAGAGAGAAGGGTACGGGAGAAAAAAATTGGGCAGAAAAAAACCTCGCTTACCTTAAATGGCTCGCGATTCTTCCTCTTTGTTGGGCGATCCTTGCGGATCAAGAAAAGAAAAAGAATGGGAGGGTTGGGTGGGTAAGGGAGGTTTGTGATGAAAAAAGGTACAACTTTCACTAATCTATAAAGATTAGCTACTGCCGGATACAGTATACCATATTGACGTTTTTTGAGTCAATTTTCCTGGGGAAAAGCGAAGAATATGGCTCCATATAAAGATTTCTTGGGGGATTTATTTTATTTTTCTTGCAAAGAATTTCTGTTTTTTTCTCACAAACTTTAAAGCAAAAAACATCAAAATGAAAGATCGATTTCTATCCCGATCGGGCAGTGATCGGACCCAAAAACATTTTTCAAAATATCTGCTGAGCGGAGTTTCGGAAGCAAATCATTGCTGATAAAAAAATAATCAATCCTCCAGCCGACGTTTCGCTCGCGTGCCGCGGTCTTCATATCCCAGTATGAATACGCACCAGTTTTGAGCGGAGAAAAATGACGAAAGGTATCGATATAGCCAGCTGCAACTACTTCATCAAGCCACGCGCGTTCTTCCGGAAGGAATCCCGTATTTTTTTCATTTTCTTTCGGCCGCGCGAGGTCGATTTCTTCGTGCGCGGTGTTCACATCGCCGCAAAAAATGATGGCTCGACCTTCCCGTCGCAAACGCTCCACCAAAGTTAAGAACGCATCATAAAAATCCAACTTGTATTTGAGACGGATCGGACCGCCGCCGCCGTTTGGGAAGTACACGTTGAGCAAAACAAAATCTTTGAAGTATGCCGCAATTACACGGCCTTCACGGTCAAGCTCCGGAGATCCGATCTGTGTTTCAATTTTTTCGGGCTTCGTTTTTGAATACATTGCCACGCCGCTGTATCCTTTCTTATCCATAGAAGAGGAGAAGGTCACATGAAATCCGGGAATGTTTTTTATTTCTTCAGAAAGCTGCGATTCATCTGCTTTGGTTTCCTGAAGGCACAAAATATCGGGATCGGTTTTTTTGACGAAAGGAAGAAAAGCGCCTTTCCGATGAACCGCGCGGATGCCATTGACGTTCCAAGAAATAATTTTCATACCATCAGCATAACGGGTATTTTTGCGGCGTGCAAATGTCCACAAAAAATAATTGACGACTATTGAAATAGATGCTATAAAAAAGAATAGACTGTACATTTTCAATCCTCATTTTTCAACCTTATAGGAGCAATGAAATGGACATTTCGGTCTCCCCAGGGATGAATCATTCCAGGTGTTCTCAAACTGAAGCGCGGCTGAGAAAGCGGCTCAACAAACTTGCGGCAAGAACACGAGAGCAAGCAGCAATCATACAGCAACAAAAAGCAAAAATCGTTCAACTCCAGAATGAAAACACAAGACTACAATACGATGAAAAAACAGGGCTGCTGACATACGAAGGACTCTTGAATCGAGTGTCTCAAACCCCATTGAGCAGGGGAGTTTTTTGTGTTTTGGACCTTAACGGTCTTAAAGTGTTTAACGATAGATCTTGGAATTATGACGAGGGCAATGTAGCCATAGAATGGTTTGCTGGTTATTTAAAAATGAATATCCGCAAAACTGACATTGCACGAAAACACACGACCGGAGATGAATTCATTGTTATCCTGAAGGGGGTCTCCATTGAAGGCGCAGAAGATCGTATGCAAGACCTTAGGCACGGCTTCATAGAGCTTTCAAGGAAACATAAGCTTTTTATCAAATACAATGTAAAGCCGGGGTTTTCGTATGGAATGGTCGCCTACACCAAGCTCACCAACGAGAACATTGAAGATTTGTTCAAAATTGCTGTACAAAACATGTACAGACAAAAAGCAGCATACAAAAAATGAGGGGAAGCATAAAGGACATTTTTTAAAGGACATCTTAAGCATAGACACGACCGTCTATGCTTTTTCTTTTTCAAATTATTTTTCTTCACCGCCATGTTTTCCGTGAAACTTCTGGTGAATTTCGCGAAGATGCTTGTCCGTTACATGAGTATAGATCTGGGTGGTGGAAATGCTCGCGTGCCCCAACAGTGCCTGCACACTCCTCAGATCCGCACCGTTTTCCAAAAGATCCGTGGCAAAGCTGTGCCGGATGGTGTGCGGAGTGACTTTTTTTGAAATTCCGGCCTTGATAGCGTAGCGTTTGATCAGCCGCTGTACAAACCGTGGATTGATCCGGTGCGACTCTGACGTTTTGCCTTTTTGAGCAATACTGTTTACAAAAAGGGCTTCCTCCATATCTTTTCTCACCTTCAAATAATGCATCACTGCTTTTTTCGCCTCGTCGGAGAGAAACACCACGCGCACTTTGTTGCCTTTTCCTCGCACCGAAAATTCCGATTTTGAAAAGTCCATGTCCGCATCCAGAGAACAAACCTCGGAAACTCGCAGTCCGGTCGAGAAAAGAAGTTCAAGGATCGCTTTATCACGAAGTCCGGAAAGTTTGGAAACATCCGGAGCGTTCATCAGTCGGCGAAGTTCGTCTGATGAAATAAGATCAAGATCCCGCTCGGAAACCTTCGCCAGTTCTATTCTTTCGGGCGGCAAACAATCATAATCCCGCGCACGGAGATACTTGAGAAACGCCCGAAGCGCGATCAAATAATAATTTTGCGTCCGCTTCGAACGGTTTTTCTCACCTGTTTTGCCTCCGGGGACCGTTTCACGGTTCAACCTCATGCGGTATTGTCGAACCAAATCATCGGTGATGTTTCCCGGTTTTTTAGCTTCCGTCTTGGCAAGAAAACTATGAAGATAACGATCGTAGTTCTCGATTGTTTTCACACTGCGCCCGCGCTCGATTTCCAGATATTCCAAAAATTGCGTTTTGAGCGTTTCCAACTCTGATTTTGTTTCGGATTTCCTCTCGGACATTGTAATGTCTATTATATCTCATCCTACGCTTCTGGGCTGTGAAAGTGGACAACAAAAATAGACAAAAAGCCGCCAAATACAGAAACTTGCAAAAATTTTTGATATGTGCTACCATTCACCCGTTATGGTAACCAAAAAGCAAAAAGAGAGTATCATCAAAAAGCACCAGGCGCATGAAGGTGACACCGGATCTCCGGAAGTTCAGGTTGCTCTTTTAACAAAAAGGATCAACGAGCTTTCCGGACATTTGAAAAAGCACAAAAAAGATACCCATTCAAGACGGGGACTTCTGCAAATGGTGGCAGATCGAAGAACACATCTTCGTTATCTGAAGAAAAAAAATTCTGAGCGCTACACAAAGTTAGCATCTGCGCTGGGAATAAAATAGTTTTCAACATACTCTCGAGCAGAGAGTTTTGTTTTTGAAACAAAATTTAAATATTGAACCTTTTGGGAAAAATTTTTTCAATATTCAACCAATATTTTGCTCACGTGGTTTATGGCGATTTGGTTTCCATTTGATTTGAATTGAGATGAAGACAAACTAGATTTTGATTTCAGACCGATCTTTTTTAAAAATTAACGACAACTTTATGGGAGTTATTAAACACAAAAACCAGCGGGTGGGGGTTTTTATTGACGCGCAAAACCTTTACCACAGTGCAAAAAATCTTTATAAATCGCGCGTAAATTTCGGTGCCGTCCTGAAAGAAGCGGTAGGACAACGGCAGCTCATCCGTGCCATGGCGTACGTGATCACCACGGAAAGCGGCGAAGAGAAAAACTTTTTTGAAGCGCTTGAAAAGCTCGGTATTGAAACAAAAACTAAAGATCTGCAGATTTTCTACGGCGGTGCGAAGAAAGCTGACTGGGATGTGGGACTTGCGGTTGACGCGATTCGTCTTGCGCCGAAGCTCGACACGATCGTCATTGCTTCCGGCGATGGAGACTTCGTACCTTTGGTGGAATTTCTCCAGCTCAACAGCGGCGTACAGGTGGAGGTGATCTCTTTTGGAAAATCTTCCTCCGGCAAACTCCGGGAAGCCACAGATGATTTCATTGATCTGTGCGAAAACCCGAGAAAGTTTCTCCTGCAAACAAACAGCTACGCGCGAAAGCGGCATCATCGAGACGAGCGCAAGCCTTGATTCATCTTTTCATCCATGGAAGATGATACCCACGAAAAAATTTAAAAATGAAAATGAGAAACATCCGGTTAAGTGCCGGGTGTTTTTTTGAAAGCAAAAACTGGGGAAATTGACACCCACGAAAGGAAAACTTTTGATACAATAGAAGAGACATCTCTTGAAACTTCAAGAACTTTCAAAAACTCCGAAACAAATTTTTAAAAAGGGGATATGTTTGGATTTTTAAAAAAGAAAAAAACGCAAAGCCCATCACTGGCAACCACCTCAGCAGAAAAAATAGAGGGTGGTGCTTCAAGCGAGAAGACTGCTGCAGAAAAAACAGCGGCAGACTTTCGAAATACCAAAGACCTTAGTCTGCGTGCGGCTGACCGTTTGTATGCCGCTCCTCTCAAGAAAACAAGAAAAATCGAGGAGGATCTCGGACCGGCTGCTATGGCTTTTACACCAGAAGTTTCCAAACCAAAAATTTCAGGTGTTCCGAAAGATATTCCAAATGAACCGGCGCCGATTGTTGCTGCCGCGCAGCCGATACAAAAAGAAGGGGAGGAGGAAATACTTACAACTTCAAAATCAGATTTGCAAAACATTGATCCGCTTCCTTCCGAATTTGCTGAGTCCGATATCTCAGCCGTTCAAGAACCTCGGGCAAATCAAACAACATCTCAGATACCGCCTGTCTCTGAAGAACAAAACGTGAAAAATACCGGCACACTTCCGGCACAGGAAAAAGAAAATAAGCCAATCGAAATGAAAGGAGTTGATCAAGAAATTTCTGAACCTGCACCGTTTATCATCATGCCCAAAGCTGACGCAGGAGATGCTTCGGTGCCGTTTGGCTTTGGAGATAAAGGAAACGAACCCACAGAAAAAATTTCTAAGCCTCTGAACGCGGAAAATGAAAAACTGGGAGAGACTGCTTCACCCGAGATTCCTGAACAAGCTTTGCCAACACCAAGAAGACAAGCAATGGAAACAGAAAAAGCACTTTCCCCAACTCCATCACCGACTGCTCCTCCAGCCGTGAAATCCGAAGTATCCGACATTTCTCCCACTGAAAAATCCAAAAAATCTCCCTCTGAGACGAACCCTCTCAAACAATCCGAAGAAAAAAAAGAAGAGGAAGCCTCTATTGGGGTACCGAAGTATATCTCTATTTCCGACATACCGGAAGAAATGCGCTATCAGCCAATAGAGAAAAAGGTTCCGGCTCCTACATCGGCTGAAAGCGCTTCCGCAGCATCCGAAGAACCTGTCAAAGTTGACCAAGAAATGGAGGTGCGACGAAAAAGATTCCCATTTCCCGGGGAATTAAAGAAAGTCGTTTCTTCCGCTCCGGGACAAACCCCGACAATGAAGCCGGGGGACATCCAGGCGTCCACTTCAAGTTCTGCCAATGTTTTGAAACCAGATTTTTCTTCTTCCCAAGATTCCGACACAAATGATCTGAATATGAAACCAGCACAAGCAGCCGCAGATCCTGCCACAACTGAATCGACAAAACCGGAAGTTCAAAGTGCACCGGCAGTCCGCAAACAAACATTCGATTCTCCGTATTTGCAAAACCTCAAAAAACCATTTTCCGGTAGCATGTCCGCTCCTGTTTCTTCTTCCGCTTTGAGTACCAGCACAAATACCGCTCCGACAACTTCTCCGCGTCCGATTCAAATGAAAACAACCGCCAATCCTGCCAACTTTGAAGTTTCTCCCACTCTTTCTTCCGCATCGAATCTAGTGCAAGGAATACGAAGTGGTGCCGCAAACGTGAACTCACTGGGAGCAATGCCCGGAACCACACTCCGAGCGAATACCGCGCAACCAGGGATGGCAGGAAGAATTCCAGTCGGAACAGGAGTGCAAAACGCTGCTTCAAAAATCAGTGGGAAATCGAAAGAAGAAACTCCGGCACCAATCACCCCCAAACAAAGCTGGTTTCGCACCTACCGAGACGACTTTAAACGGGGAGTGAAAGACAAAGGTCCGGCCGTCATCAGCGGAATTCTTGCTGAAGAAGACGAAAAAAGACGCCTAGCGAAAGCCGCGAGCGGGGCCGCTCCGAAAAATCTTTTTTTTGTCATTCTCTCCGCAATTTTGTTTTTGGGAAGCTTGGGAATTATTTTGTTTGTATTTCTGCTTCACCACCAGCAGCAGCCGGTTGCACTCTCCACACCGCACCTGATCCTTGCCGAGGAGAACAAAACTATTCCCCTCAAAGAAAATCCATCTACCAAAGAACTCTATCAGCTGCTTACAGCCGCGGAACACGCTTCGATTCCGCAAAACACGGTAGAAAATCTTTCATTCGTGCAAACCATCAGTACCGGATCGGGAAACAATGCTAAAGCCCTCCAGAAAATTGCCATACCGAAAGATATTTTTTCAGCACTTGCTTCAGATGGTTCCACACAGCTTTTAAATACACTTACCGATCAATACATGTTTGGCATTTACGCTTCAGCATCTGGAAACCATCCCTTCATGATCCTCAAAACCAACGCATATGAAAACGCTTTTTCTGGAATGATGTCATGGGAAAAAACTCTACCGCAGGAATTTTATCTTTGGTTTGGCTTGAGCGCGACCAGTACACCTGGAAACACCCTTGGGAGTACCGCTGGACTTCCAAGTGCACCGATCGCCCCTCTTTCAAATGACTACACCGTTGCTCCAACTTCTTCTCCAAACTCTTCAACGTCCGCCTTAATCATAAGCACGAGTACGGAAGTTAAAGACAGTACTTCTTCCTCTGCAACCGGTACCATGATCGGCACCACTTCCATGATTCCAGTGGCTCCCGGCCGAATGAACACCTCCACTCCTCCGCTGGTCATGAACGCTTCCGATACACCTCCAGCAGTACAAATTCCACAATCCGGAACCACTACTGGTACAAGTACGGCTGGACTTCCGGGACTGCCGTGGGGAGTGAATCCTGTTCACGGCACGTTCCAGGACACTATCATTGACAACAAAGATGTACGCGTCCTCGAAAACCCGGACCACAGCGTCAACATGCTCTACTCTTTCCGCGACGAACATACGATTATCATTACCAATGATATCGGAACGCTTCAGGAAATTTTCCGCCGCTTGGACAACGCCCAGTAATTTGCTACCATGTGGTTATGATAAATACGAACTATTTTCAAAAGAAACTCGAAGAAGAACGGCTTCGGCTGGAAGATGAACTCCAGAAACTTGGGAGAATAAACCCTGAAGATCCTGAGGATTGGGAACCTGTTCCTCCGGCAGACGAAGAAGACATCCGCAACGACCCAGACGAGAATGTTGCTGCAGACGCTATCGAAGAATTTGAGAGTCAAAGCGCGGTGGAAGTCGTGCTTGAAAATCAGCTGGTGGCGGTAAAAGAAGCTTTGGGGCGCATCGAAAATGGCACCTATGGAATTTGCAAAGTGGGCGGCGAAGAAATCGAAGAAGATCGTCTTGAGGCGAATCCTTCCGCAGAAACCTGCAAAAAGCACATGGATGACGTGGACAAAGAGAAAGCATCGTGATAGAAACAAAGTATGTTTTCTTCCGTCTCCGGCGCCCAAACTATTGGAATTAACGCAAAAATTGTCCGAGCTGAAACCGATATTTCACGCGGGCTGAATGCTTTCTCTATTGTCGGTCTGGCAGACAAAGCGGTAGAGGAATCCCGGGATCGCGTAAACTCTTCCATCAAAAACAGCGGCTGGACAGGGCCAAAGCAGTCGAATCAAAAAACTGTCATTGCCCTTGCGCCGGCGGATTTGAAAAAAGAAGGACCGATTTTTGATCTGCCAATCGCGCTCAGCTATCTTCTCGCTACCAAGCAGATTCGTGCAGAAGTGAAGGGGAGACTTTTTCTCGGAGAACTGTCGCTTAATGGGGAACTTCGCCCGGTCAAAGGGGTGCTGCCGATCGCAGAGCAGGCAAAAGCGGCGGGATTTCAGGAAATTTTTCTTCCCAAAGAAAACGCCAAAGAGGCCGCCTTGATCGACAACATCTGTATTTATGGTGCACAGACACTGAAAGAAGTGGTGGAGCACATCAACCAAGGAGTACGCGATGAAGAAGGAAATGAAATCCCTCCGAAAGAAATCTCTCTTCAGCCGAAGACAGCCGTAGAATACCGAAAGCCATTTTCAGAAAACGATTTCGGATCTATCAAAGGACAAGAAGGTGCGAAACGTGCGCTCGTAATCGCCGCCGCAGGAGGGCACAACATCGCTATGTATGGGCCGCCCGGTACCGGAAAAACTATGCTGGCGCGGTGCTTTGCTGGGATTCTTCCCAATCTTTCTTTTGAAGAAATTTTGGAAGTGACCGGACTGCACAGTGTCTCCGGTTCTATGAAAGAAAGCCTGGTCACCACCGTTCCGTTTCGTTCTCCACACCACACCGCTTCTTTTGTTTCGCTGATCGGGGGCGGGACCATTCCACGGCCGGGGGAGATCACGCTTGCGCATCGCGGCGTGCTTTTTCTCGATGAATTTCCGGAATTTGAACGGCGATCCATAGAAGCACTTCGACAGCCGCTGGAAGACCGGATCGTAAACATCACCCGCGCGCAGGGGACCGTACAGTACCCGGCAAACTTCATCCTCATTGCCGCCATGAACCCCTGCCCGTGCGGAAATTACGGATCAGAAAAAGGAAAACGCTGCATTTGCACTCCTTCGGAGCTCATCCGCTACCAGCGCAAACTCTCCGGCCCGATCATGGACCGCATTGACATCTGGGTACAGGTAGGGAAAGTTGATCCAGCGCAATTGGGAGGAGAAGAATCTCTGGGAGAGAGCGAAGTTTTCCGAAAGGCAGTAAAGCAGGCAAGAGAAATTCAGAAGAAACGCTTCAAAGGAACGAAAAAATATTTGAATAAAGAAATGAGCAACACGGATATTGCCGGACGCGGAAACTTAAGCAATGAAGCTGAAAAAATTCTTCAAACCTCCGCCAAAACAATGGATATTTCCGCGAGAAGCTATTACCGCATCATTAAAACCGCGCGCACCATTGCCGATCTAGAAAACTCAGAGAGCATTGAACCGGCACACATTCTTGAAGCACTCCAATACCGCCCGAGAAATTTTGAGGGATTCTAGAATTACACGTTTCGAAGTGTGCCACGGCTCAGATCAAGCAATGCAAGCACATGAAAAATCATTTTTGCCTGTTTTTCGTATTTTTCAATATTCTTTTCTAAAAGAAGGCTTTCAAAAATGCTCGGCTCAAAAACTAAGCCCGCATGAGGAATGAAAAGGTAAACATACTCCTCCACAAAAGACATACAAATTTCTCCGGATTGGGAAGATCCAGGAGTATAATCATTCACAAATGCACTTGCCTGCATGAGACGTTCCATAGCAAGCGGAGTGAAAATTTCTCGTGCCTGAATCTGATCTCCGCGTATCTGGAAGAGCGTATCAAAATCCAAGCTCTCCAACACCACCTTTTCTTTTTCATACGTTGCTTTTGGGACGGGAAAGCGATCCGGAAAAACCCATACGCCCGCCTCTCGCGAATAGGGAAGTTTGGCTCTCAGAAAAAGCCCAGTGTAGGAAGTGTTGGAATTGCTCATAAAGTTGATCCAGCCATTTTGGTTCCCGGTATATGTGAACCGGCACAGATCAAACGCAATTCCTTGAGACTTCCCGGAGAGCACGTTCCCGAAAATGGTTCTGCCGTGCTTCTGGAAAAGTCCGCTGGCATAAATTTCATCGCGCGGCATTTTTTCATCCTGAAACTGAAGATCAAAATGATATGCCTGGAAAATACGGGTAACAACCTCAGTTTGAAATTTCTTGATAAAAATGTCTCTTCGCGGAAACGTAAATGCGAGTGTCGGAAAAAAGATAAGCACAAGTCCTGCTATCCGAACCGCACCGGTGTAATAGGCGATAATTGTCGCAAAAAATATTCCCGGAATAAGCCCTAAACCAATGTTGCGTTTCGCGGCATGCGCAAGTTTTTTTCTTTCTTCTTCGAGTACTTCCAAACTGGGATGAAGCTGTTCTTCCACAAAGGCTTTCATTTGTTCGTCATCCATGAAATTACTATAACAAGAAACAAACTCCTGCGAAATGTATAATGTACTCGTGTTTCACCATGAAGACGGAAAACAGTCCCATGTTCTTTCCTCGTGAAGCCCACAAACTTCAAAAAGAATTCAGATGCGTGTTCACGGAAGCTTCCGCTCTCGAGTAAACACTTCCAGTCTCTTGCAAAACAAAACTTCCAAATTGAGATGAGATTCACAAAACTACATTCAGAATCTTTGCAAAAACAAAACCTTCATTTTCGAGTGCGATTCGAGGAAGAAACGAG
>DASSSU010000042.1:0-26680 GCA_035708305.1 Minisyncoccota bacterium
GAATGGCGAAATCGCGATCGTGATCGGGACGCACTCACTCATTCAAAAAAGCGTGAAGTTTAAGCACCTGGCGTTCACGATCATTGACGAACAGCACCGTTTCGGTGTGGCACAGCGCCGCTCGCTCGTGCACCGCGATGCAGAAGCCGGACAGATCGCTCCGCATCTCCTCTCCATGACCGCAACGCCGATCCCCCGTACCCTCGCGCTCACGATTTACGGCGACTTAGATCTCACCCTTCTTGACGCCATGCCAAAAGGCCGGAAACCGACCATCACAGAGATCATCGCGCCTGCTGGCCGAGCGAATGTCTATGAAAAAATCCGGACAGAGCTTGCCGCCGGACGGCAAGCGTACGTGATCTGCCCTCGCATCGACGATCCGGACCCGGAAAAAGAAAATGCGATCCAGGCAAAATCCGTGAAAGCAGAAGCCAAGCGGCTGAAAGAAAATGTTTTCCCAGAATACGAAATCGATATTCTCCACAGCAAAGAGACGCCAAAAGAAAAAGCCGAGACAATGGAACGGTTTGCCAAAGGAAAAATTGATATTCTCGTGGCAACTTCTGTGGTGGAAGTCGGCGTAAATGTGCCCAACGCAACGATCATTGTGATCGAGGGTGCCGAGCGTTTCGGCCTCGCACAGCTCCACCAGCTTCGTGGACGTGTACGGCGAAGTGAACATCAGTCGTATTGCTACGTTTTCACCGAAAGCAAATCCGCTGCGACCCGCGACCGACTGGGAGCGCTCAAAACTGCCAAAAACGGATTTGAACTTGCCGAGCTCGATCTCAAACTTCGCGGCGCCGGCGAACTCTCCGGAAAAAAACAGTGGGGAATTTCCGATCTCGCCATGGAAGCGATCAAAAACATCAAAATGGTAGAAGCCGCACGAGCAGAAGCACAAAACATCCTCTCAAAAAACTCACTTGAAAAATATCCGCTCCTCAAAGAACGTGTCGTAAACGAAACCAAAAAAATCCACTTTGAGTAATTTTTTAAAAAACCTTTGTGCGCCCACCAGGATTCGAATCTTACAGATTCTGTATATCTTTTGAGAGATTTTTTCGTTTCACTCAAAATCTCTCAAAAGATCTTGCGAAACTCCAAGTATTCGCTTCTCACCTGGGACCGCGGAGATATATTAAGAAATATTAAAACTGCATTCGAAGTAAATGGAAGTGTGGGCACACCAGGACTCGAACCTGGAACCGCCGAGATATAAGCTCGGTGCTCTAACCATTGAGCTATGCGCCCACACTTCCATTTACCATTCTCATTTGTTTTAATAAGCTCCGTGCTCTAACCAACTGAGCTATAGGCGGAATCACTAGAAAGACTATCGTAAAAAGAGCGAATTTTCAAGATTTTTTGAAATTGGTATTCTTCTTATAAAAAGCTCTTTTATGACCGCGCACAGGCGGCGATCTTTTCTTTCCACTCGAAAATTTCTCCTTCCGGAAATCCGAGATGAATTTTTTGGTACGGATAATTTTTGAGCGTCAGCACCAAAATCGCTTCTTCGCGGCGAGCGCACCAAAACTCTTTTCTCCCCTGCGTGTAATACGTTCCCATACGAAGAATTCCCGGGAAGTATGCTCCCGGTGCACGAAAACCAACCCAACCAAAACGGAAAGGTTCTGTTTCTACACTTTCAATCAAGTGGCAAGGGACAGAAAAGGACCCGTGCAGGGCAAGAAATTTTTCTGTGCGACTCAAAAGAATATTGAGTGAGGCATTTTCAAGCGATATTTTCATACTTTTATAATAACACACCGCTGATAAAACAGTTTTTCATCTTCATGTTTTCTCTATGGCGTATCTGCTTAAATAAGACAAAGGGTGGAGTCGCCGCCTTTGATTATTTTTTTAATTATTCCCAAAAATATGGCAAACACCGCAAGTGCAGCCCAGGTACAACAGTACTTGGAAAATGTTAGTTACCCATGTTCAAAGGACGATTTGATTGACGCGGCTCGAAATGAAGGTGCAGATGAGGAAGTTATGGACCTTCTCCAATCCTTACCAGAAGGGGAGTACCACTCTCCTATTGATATCAGCAAAGCAATCGGAGAAATGAAGTGACCAGCCACGTCACCAAAATTCAAATTTGAAAACCTGGAACAAAAACAAAAAATGCCCGAAACTGGGCATTTTTTGTTTTTGTAACTGAGAACTATGCGCGAGAAGCAATCAAAGGCGTATAATCTTCAAGAACTTTTGGCTCAATGCCATTTTTTTTCAAAATCTCTTCGTATTCACTTCGCTCCAGTGTTTCTTTCTCTACGAGGCGCTTTGCAATCTCATCAAGGGTTTTGCGATTCTCTCGCACCACTTTTTCTGCGCGCACATAGGCGTCGTTCATGATCTTTGAAACTTCAGCATCAATCTCAGCAGAAACTTTTTCGGAATAATCTTTGTCACCAAGTCCTTTGCCATAGAGCGCCTGCCCGCCGTTTCCTTCAAGTGCGATTGGGCCGAGTTTGTCGGACATGCCGAATCGCGTCACCATGTCCCGTGCAAGAGCGGTAGAAACCTGAAGATCATTGGAAGGACCAGTTGTAAGATCGCCAAAGAGCATCTTTTCCGTCACATACCCGCCGAGAGATTTGGCAATATCATCCAAAAACTCCTTTTTCGTCTGCATACGATGTTCCTCAAGCGGCAACGTAAGCGTGTAACCCGCCGCACGTCCACGAGAAATGATGGAAATTTTGTGCACCGGATCGGCATATGGAAGTACAGAAGCCACAAGCGCGTGCCCAGCTTCGTGGTAGGCGGTAATTTCCTTTTCGCGCTTGCTCAAGATGTGGCTCTTGCGCTCCGGACCGAGCATCACTTTTTCAATAGCACGGATAAGATCGTACTGCGTGACAGATTTTCGGTTTTCCCGAGCGGCCAAGATTGCCGCTTCGTTCATGAGCGAGTAGAGATCCGCTCCGGAGAAACCAGGAGTGCGCTCAGCGATCACCCCAAGGTCTACATCATCATGAAGCGGCTTTTTCGCAGAATGAATTTTCAAAATTTCTTCCCGATCTTTGCGGTCCGGAACATCGATGGCAATTCGCCGGTCGAAGCGTCCCGGTCGAAGCAACGCCGGATCCAGCACGTCTGGGCGGTTGGTTGCCGCCATGACAATCACTTTTTCGTTCGGCTCAAAACCATCCATTTCGGTCAAGATCTGGTTCAGCGTCTGCTCACGCTCGTCGTTTCCTCCGCCTACACCCGAACCGCGCACCCGCCCCACTGCGTCAATCTCGTCGATAAAAATAATCGTCGGCGCCGCTTTCTTTGCCATCTTAAAAAGGTCACGCACGCGCGAGGCACCAACCCCTACAAACATTTCTACAAACTCCGAACCGGAGAGGTGGAAAAACGGCACTCCAGCTTCCCCCGCCACCGCCCGAGCAAGCAGTGTCTTTCCTGTTCCTGGTGCCCCCATCAAGATCACCCCCTTCGGAATCCGCGCACCGATTTCAATAAATTTTTTTGGATTTTTCAAAAAATCGACGATTTCCTGCAGTTCTTCTTTTGCTTCTTTCACACCCGCAACATCTTTGAAAAGCACCCGCTGCGATTTGTCGTTCGGATCGATGATTCGCGCTTTCGACTGCCCAAAAGTAAACGCCTGCATCCCGCCAGAGCTCTTCATCTGCCGCGAAATGATCCAGAAAAGTGCGAGAATAAAAAGGACAGGAACGATGAACGGCGCAAGGTTGAGCGCCCAATACCCGAAGCCGCCCGGATTCGTCACCTTCACTTCAATACCCGTAAGCTGCGCTGGGGTAACACCGTAGTTACTGAGTGTCTGCGTCAGTGCATCTTCGGTCTCTTTTTTGGAGTCTTTTACTGTGCCGTCTTTGTAGGTAACCGTGAGGTCGTTCCCCTCTACCACGATCTTCGAAACACTGCCGCCGGAGACATCCTGCGCCACCTGAGAAATCGGAACCACCGGAACTTGCTGGCGGTTTTCCGCGTAAAATGAATACAAAATCGCGATCACCAGGAAAATAAGGACACCGGTGATGATATTGTTCCAAAAAAAATTCGGTGACTTTTTTCCGTTTCCGCCTTTTCCTTTTCCGTCTTCTTTTTGAGGTTTTTGATCTTCGTTGTTGTTATTATCTAGAATTTTCATACTATACGGAATTATACAAAAAATAAGGGTTTTGAAAAGGAAAGCCTGTTTGGCTGATTTTTTTGACATTTACCCTCGCTTTCGAATGCTTTCAAATACTTGCATATTTTCTCCCGCCCGTGCCCAAGCTTCCATGAAGCAAAAATGGAAAATAAAAAAGCGTGCGAGATTTTTCCCGCACGCTTGTTTCAGAATTTCCGTTTTTGGTTTTTATTGCACCACTACCGGCCCCATCACCGCATCAAGATGGCCGTGGACCACGTCACTTTTCCGAAAAGTCGCCATTCCAGGACTGACGGATATTTCCCGGCATCCACACCCCCTGACAACGAGCGTGACAAATGGCGTCCATCGTATCTTTGCTCCTCTCATCAGATTGTCGCTTCCATCTCGTTCAAAGTGCCGAATATCCCAAGACCCTCCTTTGACAAGTTGCTGTACAACACAAGGATACTCTGCCCCCATTGATCTTCCGATTTTTGCTTCCCACTCCACCTGGGTTTCATTGGTCCCTACAAAAACTTCCCGGGCTCCTTCGGATTTTGGTGTATGCGCCGCCGCCTTGAGAACTAACTCTCTCTGTCGGCGGTATTGGCTTGAAATATCACTTACCCCGCAAAACACCAATTCTGTTTTTGCAATATGCCTCTCAAGAATTTCCAAACTGTGGGATTTTTCCAAGCGTTCGCGTATTGCCGGAACCGCGAGACAAGCAAGCATCGCTTTGTTTTCGTACACATAGTGCAGACCATTACTGAAAACAACTCCCTGCTTCTCCCATTCCGAAAGCCGGTAGAGAATCTCCTTGGTCACGTCTCGGTAATACATCATCCGAAACACTACCGTACTTGGCGGAAGCTTTTCTGGGAGTTCTTCACAAAACTCCGCGCCCTCCAAAAGCCCAAGAGAGCGAATCGTCTCAAAAGGCGGTACGGGATTCTGCCAGAAGCGAGTTCCCATCAACGCGCGATCAAGGTTTTCTGGAGAATGCATCACCAAAAGCTTGGCATCCACGCCACGTTCCCGAAGCGCTTTCACCAAAATCAGCTGTTCTACGAGGCAATCCCCCGTCCATTCCGGCGCCATGAGAATGCGATACGGCCGACCATCCAAGTACTCTTTCATATCATCCGCAATAGTGGGAAAAACTCCATAGAGCTCCTGAAAAACCTGCGTGAAGCCTTCTCCGCCGGGCGCGCTTTCTGCTTCCGTAAGAAAAAAATTTCCATCGTTTCGGAGAACGAGATCAAACCGCAGCCGACGGGAGAGAGATTTCCCGGATTTTGCAAGGAATCCTTTCGGCAGTTTATGACGTACAAGCGTTTTTACCATTTCATTTCCACCATCGGAAAGCCGGTGAACCGCATCCGAGAAGAGGAAATACGCGAGGGAAAACTTTTTCAGCTCCTCTAAAGTTTGCCCTGAAACCGCAAACGGCTGCTCCAGCATCCGCCACGGCGCATTTTCGTAAAAGCCCATCGGCATCCCGCGGAAATGAAGAGGGCTGCTTGCTAACTTCATCATGTCCAATACATGACCTTTTTGAGACATCATTTTTACCTTTTCAAAGAACAAAGAAAAGAACTTCCAGAACACCTTCTGTTCTGGAAAATAGAACTTTACTCCATTTTCCAGAACAGAAACAAAAAACTCCCGAAGTTGGGAGATTTTGAATGCTTTTTATTTAAAATCGCGGCAATCAAACGGCAAAATCTCCCTTCTTTAAGAAAGAAAAAATAAATAGTGCATGCCAATTTGCCGTAAAAGCAATCTTCATAATCGTGAGTATAGTTTGAAACGGATTTTTGTCAACCAATGGTCTCAATTTTTCTTTTTTTGAATTTCGCGTCCCCTTTTCTGCGGGTAGTGTCTTTTTTTGCTACAGACTCTACAAACATTTCCAAAATTTGCTCGAATTGTTCAAGACTCTTTCGGTCAATCCACTCTTTGCGTCCATGCTCTCCCGCCCCCGTCGGAATCATCACCAAGGCGGGAATGCCTTTTTCTGCAAAAAACCGTGCATCACAGCTCCCGTGACAAAGTTGCGGAATGTGCTTTTTCTTTGTAACTTTTTCTTTGAGACGGACGTACTCTTGCGCGTACGGATTTTCAAGCGAGAGAGCAAACGCGCTGGCCTGCACTTTGGTTTTCACTTTTGTGTGCGGATATTTTTTGAGCATTTTTTCCATCGCGCACTCCACCTCTGCAAACTCTTCCTGTGACACCGTACGGATGTCGATACCTGCTTCGGCGTAATCGGGAATTTGATTCAATGCCTCACAGCCTTTGAGTGTACCGATATTGAACGTACGATGCCAATGATCTTTCTTTGCGTGTTCATCTCGGAAAAGCGTTTCATACACTTCATGGAGAAAGCTTGTGAGCTCAGTGGTTGCGCTTCTTCCCTTCCACGAATGCGACGCGTGTGCCGCAACTCCGGTGGTAGAGACGGTAAGGTGCCACACTCCTTTGGAGGCGATATTCAAATTCAAATCCTTTCCTTCATCCGGAACCACAGCAACTTTGCTCCGATAGCCCTTTTTTACCAGCTGATTCACACCGTAAAATCCGCCAACTTCTTCGTCAGACGTCAGCATGATCCCAAAATCATACTCGCTGATTTTTTTCCCGAGTTTTTGCAGAAGTTTGAGATATGCCGCCGTTGCAAAATTCATATCATACGCGCCACGCCCGTAGAGCCGTCGGCCTTTTTCTTGCAAGGTGAACTGCTCACGCTCTCCTGGCACCACATCCACGTGAGAACACAACCAGAGCGTCGGCTTTTTGGTTTTTTGCGTGGTGATAAGCAGCGACGGATACCCGCCAAATTTCTCATGAGTAATGAAAAGCGGCAAACCCCGCAGTTCTTTTTTGAGAAAATCAAACAGCGCTTCAGTTTTCTGATGATCCCCCGTCACCGTCTGAAACGAAACGATTTTTCTGAGCAGTTTCTCTGTGGGTGTGAAATTCATACTTCTATTTTATGCAAAATGAAAGAGAAAGCAAAAAGCCGCATTCCCACTGGAGAGAATGCGGCCAGAGATTTTATTTTTTTCTTTTCTATTTTTTCTTCGGAGGGTGCTTGGGATTCAGTTTGTTCATTTCCATGGAGAGCGCCGTTACAGCGACAGTGTGAAGATCATTCTGATCCTTCTTTACCGCCAGATTGTTTCCGTACTGTTTTGCAAAATTATCCAGCATTTTCTGCACAGAATTGGCGTACAAAGCGACGTTTGACAACGCCTCCATGCTATACCCCTTGAGCTTCTTCTCTATACTTTCTTTGGTGATCTTTTTGTCTATTCGAAAAAGATCGAGAAAAGAGCGGTAGGAAGAAAGGAGTGCCTGATGTTCTTTGTTGAGCTGAGCCGCCCGAGCATGAAGCTGCTCCACTTCCTGCTGAGTCTCTGCAGGAGATTGAAAAATTCCCGTGTTAAAATCCTCGGCAAAAGCAGCGGGCGACAAAACGGCGAAAAAGAACAGGATCGAACAAAATATTGCCTTTACTTTTCTCATGCTTCACCTGTCGGGTATGATATGCACAGAAAGTCCGTTTGGATTTCTATCGTATTTGCCTGTCCTTGTCAACAAAAATCCGCGCCCTGTACAAAGACGCGGATCGGAAAAAGAAACACCAAAATCTTCTAAATCTCTTCAAAGGAATTTTTTCTTTTTACCTCCTTCGCAGCAGCACCTCCTATCTCCAAAAAAATCATCCGAAGTGCAAATCTCTCCGGGAGTATTTCGCCACCGCTTCCCTTCTTTAAATTTTTTATGGCTCCGTCGAGTGCGAGAGCATACCGGGCAGTGTTGAGCGTTTTCTCCAGATCATAGCTCTGAAGTTTTTTCTCTAGACTTTGGCGGGTGAGTTCCCCATGAGAATTCCGAAAAACATCCAGGAAAGGAAGGCCAAATCTCGAAACCCAACTTTCAAAATCTTTTTTGGAATGCACTTCCTGTAAATCTACGGCCATATGGCGCATCAACTCGTTGGTCGCATACTCGGACGAAAGCATCTTTTCGTTGAAAGAAACAGCGTGCATAGAACCGGCAAGAATCAGCAGGGCGGCCAAGATTGGTACAAAATTCTTTATTTCCATCTGCTCTTCCCTTTTTGTACGAGTGGTCTAATCAGGATAATATGATGTTTTTTTCAATCTGTCAAATCATCAGGATACAGCAAAAAGCCGCATTCTTCAGAGAATGCGGCCGATCTTCAACGCTAATACTTTCCTTTACTTTTTGTTTTTAATTTTTTGCGCGAGCAAATCTGCAGAGGTGTCTGCCACCGTGAAAAGATCTTTAAAATACTTTTTGATCTGAGGGTCACTTTTATGTTTTTGCAGATAATCCTCTAAAAGTGTCTGGAGGCAATCATTGTACATACTGAGATTCTGAAGCTCATCTACGGTGTACCCGTTCAGAACTCCTCTTACGCTCTCTGCGGTAATTTTTCCGGAACGTCCACGGAAAAGGTTCAGAAACGGAAATCCGTATGAAGATGAAAATTGCTGATACCCATAATTCTTACCGAGGATCCTTGATTGGGCATAAATCGTGTCAATCTTCTGTTGAGTTGCAGCAGAAGAAACAAAAATATCCTCATCGAAAGCTGTTGCGGAAGCAACGGAAGAAAATGAAACCACAAAAAGAACCACAAGGATAATTTTGCACACTTTCATCTTCAATCTCCTCTATAAAAACTTATGTGCTGTAAAACCCGAATGGAAATATAAACTATTTATTCATATTTGTCAAGTGCCCTCCACCCTGTTATTATTACGTCATGGCAACCTATCTCCAAAACAAAAAGGCGCGGTTTGACTATGAAATTCTTGAGAGTTTCGAGGCCGGAATCGTGCTCTCCGGTTCTGAAGTGAAGTCCATCCGAGGCAAGCACGGCAAGCTTGAAGGCGGACACGTGACGATTCGCGGCGGCGAGGCGTTTTTGATCGGAGTGGATATTCCTCCTTTTCAGCCGGTGAACACGCCGAAAGAATACGATCCGGCAAGGAACCGCAAGCTCCTGCTCTCCAAAAAAGAAATTGCCAAACTCGGCGGATCGGAAAGCCAGAAGGGTTTGACAATCATCCCACTTGCGATGTATAATAAAAATCGGAAAATCAAAGTGGAAATCGCCGTTGCGCGCGGAAAAAAGAAATACGACAAACGCGAAACGCTGAAAAAACGCACAACGGACCGAGAAGTAAGAAGAGAGATAAAAGAACGTCGGTAAGAGCAACACCGGAAACCAAAGTTTTTTGACAACTGAATAAATCTGGCTTTCCAAAAGTTTCCCTGCTGGAGTTCTCTTCACGGAGGAAGTTTTGGGGATGCCAGGATTCGACAAGAAGATTCTTGTCGTTGTACGCAAAACCAAGCTCCGAACTTGTAAACTCGGAAAACCAAGTAAGTGCAAACTCACTTGCAAAAGCAAAGGCTAAAGTTTCTCCATATTTTGGAGTAAACGACTTTGCTCCGGCTTTCGCTTAAATTGCGACCGGTGTCACATCGCCTGACTTCCCGATACGGTGATGATGGCATAATATTTTCGGGATAGCGATTTTGTTTTTCTCGACAGCATCGCGAAAAGTAGAGAATCGGCCGTGAAGCTTTTTGTTTCTTTTTTGATCTTCACAGCTTAAAAAGCAAAAGAAACTACGTTTTGTAGAAATGCATCGGCAACCTTTTTGCACGGGAGTTCAATTCTCCCCATCTCCACTGCTTCGCTTTCGCTGCGCTCCAGCTACGCAGTGCAGGCACAAGATAAAGCCGCCCCAATAGAGGCGGTTTTCTTATTAAGAAGCAGTGGTCCTGCGTAGCTTGCTTGTCCTCCGTAGCTTTAGCGAAGGAGGAAGCGGAGCAGGACAATAAACTTGCACAAAGCAATGCATTTCGATAAATTTGTTTTATGTATTACGTCTACATTTTAAGAAGCGAAAAAGACCAGAGTTTATACAAAGGAAGTACTCAGAATCTTTCAAAACGCATTGAAGATCATAACAACGGCTCTGCTCGATACTCGTCCAGCAAGAAACCTTACAAACTCGTCTGGTACTGCGCTTTTCAAAATAAACCAAAAGCTGTTGCTTTTGAAAAATATCTAAAGCACGGATCTGGACATGCTTTTACAACAAAGCATCTGTTGTAATATAGATCTTTGTAATTTTTCCGTCAGGGAAAATACTTGTGACCAATTCCCCATCTCCACACTTTTAAAAGCTCCGACTTTGGAAGGGGTTTACTTTTTTCAACTCTTCATTGCTTTAACCTTCGAAATCGAGTAAGATCTGCGAGGATAAAGCACGATTTTTCAAGGGAGACTCCGCATGAGACAGGTAACGATCACACTTGATTACCTCCCCATTAAGGAATTGATCAAATTCATAGACGAACCCTACCAAAGCATTTGCAAGCGAATACTTTTCGATCATCGAACACGGTTCGAGAAAGCACGCGGCTCAACCCACAACCACCAGACATGGGAAGGCGGGTACATCGATCATGTAACCGATGGCATGAACTACGCACGACACCAGTACACTTTCATTTCAGCATTTGGCCGTCCACTCCCCTTCTCTCTTTCGGATGCACTGCTCATTTTTTTCCTGCATGACCTGGAAAAACCATGGCGAATATTGGTCAACGAACGGGGGCAGGTTTCCAACCGCGGTGATCTCACGAAAAAAGAAGAATTTGAACGATTTCGTGCAGGAAAACTCGCAGAGTACGGTCTTGTGCTTACACCGGCACAACAAAATGCCTTCAAATATATTGAGGGTGAGCACAAGGATTATTCGAGCAAGCAACGGACCATGAATGAACTTGCCGCGTTCTGTCATATGGTTGACACTTGGTCGGCGCGTGGCTGGTACAACTATCCGAAAACTGAAAATGATGAGTGGACGGGAGCAAAACGCTTTCGCACGGTTTGAATCTCGGGTTCGCGTTTCAACGCGAACCCTTTTTACGCCAAACTCTTGCGACGCATATACGGTAAAATTGAACAACGCACCTAAACTACTAAAAGTTAGCCGCCTCAAAAGGGCGGCTTTTATTAACTCATCACAAACACTCTTTGTTTTTCTCATTTTCCCCGGCTTTCTCATCACCCAAAACAAGCATCTTTCAATTCCGAGGAAACCACAAAACAAAAGCCCCTTCAGGTTGTAGTCCTGAAGGGGCTGCGATATTTCAGAGGTGGTGGTTTAGGCGGTAATACCAAAACCCTCGAGAGTCGCTCGGGCGACTCGTTCACCGAGTACCTCATCCTTAAAACGCCGGGCATTAATACGTGGGCCAGACCCAAAAAAGCCGCTGCTGACCGAGAAACCGTGCACGATGCCATTTTTGATAGCGTCGAGTACTTCGTCCTTGGTCCAGCTATAGAGATTGTTCTTCGGATTGCGAACCTCCTCGGTCTGACCAACGAGCTGGAAGAAGCTGGCTTCCTCCGTCAGATCAGCGAACAAGAGCGGCTGGTCGTGATAGTATCTCCAGACGTTGCCGCGTTCGATGAGCTCCATCCACGATTCCGCGGCGCTGGGGCCACCGCCACTCAAAAACCGAACTCCATAGAACGGGTATGGCGATCCATCCCGGCCCTCGTGCATGTGATGGTAGTCGATACGGTCGACTACCATCACCTCCTCGCCCCATTTGTTCGGGAAACGAACCCGCACCTTGTCCTGTTCCCAGAACTTGGTCGCGGGCAGATCACCAAGACGAACCTGCGGAGTGCGCAGCACGCCGTCGGCATCGCGTAGAGCGGCATCGCGACGCTTCTCTTCATTCTTGTCAGCCATCTCGATCGAGTAGCCACCGGGAATGATACGGCCATCTGTCAGCCAGACCGACACTGCGCCCTTGCGGTGATAGACACCGGGCGGGTGCACAAGAACCGGCACGCGAGGTTCGTAAATCACGGCATCGTAGAAGCCACAGACAACGCCCTTGGCACCATCGGGGACATCCTTGTAGGTATCTGTCCACGCACGCATTTCGGGGTGAACCTTAAAAACAACCTCGTCGCCGATCTGCAGAAGTTCAGAAAGCATCACGCTTACCTCTTGGGTTAGAAATGTTCAAATTTTGAGCCATTCGTGGCTCTTTCAAGCCTGTCCAAAAAAATATCATTGTTTTACGAGAATGTCAAGAGTACCTGCTCGTTCCTACCCTTCACAGATTCTGACCTTTTTTCTCCCATTTTTCTTTACCCCCTCCCTGGTCGTTTCATCACCGAAAACAAATACCCTTCAATTCCGAAGAAAATCAGGAAAATCAAAATCAGTCCGGTAACCCCGAAAAAGTCGAAACTGAATCTTGCGACTCCATACATCAGAACCAAAATGCTCTGAAACATTCCGATAATCCCGTACAGCCGGAAACGTGAGCCCTGATGATATCCGACCCAAAAAGCAAAACGAGTGAGAATCCAAACGACGGTGATCGCAAGAATCGCGCGCATGGAAGCGCCGTTGTCCAGATAAAAAGAAAGGAGTAATGTCCCGGGAATGAAAATGAGAAGCTGCTCGAGGGTGTTTTGCAGATACCGCAAATTCACCTTGAGTCGCGTGGTTTCATAGCCCAGGAGTGGGTTAAAAGCTTTTGAGAAAAAACGCTCATGTGCGACCGCTTCATCACCGAGAAAGAACGCAAGCATTACCGCGATCGAAATACAACCGAGCGCAAAGAAAAGCCGGCTGAGAGGAAGTTCCATTCCCTTGATGGGGGGAATCAGAAACAGAATGAGAAGCCAAATGATAATGACCAGAATCAAACTCCCCAAAAGCGTGCTCACGAGAAGGCTTTTCTTCAAGTCTTTAATGCCATCGATTTCTTTTTCTTCTTTTTTCTTTCGGAATATATGCATACTTTCATTGTACCCTCTGAAGGTTTCAGCAAAATATTTTTATCCCCTATTTTTTCTTTATTTAAATTTATTGACAAAATGTCAATAATGTGTAATAATTTAAAAAGAAAACAGAGGAAAAGCTTATGGAGATTTGGCTGTTGAATGTCTTTTTGGGCGTATTCATCGTTGTGGTTTGCGTTTACTGTTATGCTCGTTGGCTTGGACCAGGCATCCTGGGTGAAGGCGAAAGAATTACTGAAGAAGAAATTTTACAGACCTTGAGTGCTGATACCAAAAAAGATATCTATGAGATAGTCGACGCCCTCGGATGTTGTCGAAAATTTCGAAGATACTATCTCGTTCAGGTAAAAGTACTCCTTTTTCGCCTCAAAGAGCAGAATTTAATCGTAAACCCGAAAGGTGCAGAGGAATTTCTCCTTACGGAAAAAGGTTTTCATCAAGCAAAGAGAATAAAAGAAAAAAAATAAAACCCAGAGGCGGCCGCGGCTATGTTCGCGACCGTCTTTTTTTTACGTATACGTCCAGATGTTTAATACTTCGGGATACTTCAAAAGATCCTTTTCGGCTATTGTTGTGACAAGCCACCTCACCACGGTTTTCTTTTTTTCAAATTCAAATGTAAAAATCAATTTGCTCACCCTTCTCTTTCTTCCCCTTCTTCCTCTTTCCGCAAGTTCGTCCCATAGATAAACGTACTGACGAGGCCAACCAGGAGCCCGGCGCCGAGAACACTTGCAAAAATTTCGCGTCCGTTGATGGCCGTGTATGCCGCAAGTGCGAAACCCAAAAGGACGATTACGAAAGCGAAAACCACCCCAAGCGTGGACTTGAGATTATCAGATTTCACTGTTTGCGCTTCCAGACTCTGGCGATGCGCGGACTGCTTTTCTGCCATGGCAAGAATCCGCTCCGCGGCACCGGGAACGATTTGCTCGTAGCGGGAGAGAATGTACGGATGCGGAAGCGGACCGGAAAAAAGCTCCGTCGAAGATGAGACCAGATCGGTGCGGGTGGAAATATCAGAATTTTCAGATGGCTCCATCGCCACCTGCTGCATTTCTTTAGCCGCGCTTTCCTTTGACTCGTGTTTCTTTTTGTGTTTGTTCTTTCCCATAAGCCGCTACCGCAAAACGCAGATCTTTCCCTACCGCCAGCCAGTCCGACGAGAGCGCACGAACATCCTCTCGGCCGTCTCTTTTAGAAATTTTGTAGACATTCAAAATATTGAAAAAATCAAAAATCCTTCCCATCCCTTGCAAAAAGGCGGATTTTTTCGATTTTCCAAGCACTTTTTTGTCTTTGCCCCAAAACACACGATTTTGATTCATGCTTTTATTCTACTTCCCCGATCCTAAAAATCAAATGAACTTTTCACGCTATCAAATGCTTTTAAAAAGCAGTAAAATATCTGTACCGATGATAGCCAATAGAAAAAAATTTGACAGGAATAAAAGCGTCTTGAAAGACGTATACTATTTCTTCTCTGTAAATGATCCTGGAGAGCTGCGGGATTTGTACGATCGGGAGGATCAGAAACTCATGATAGCTGCCGAATGGGATTATAAGAACCCCGACCTCATTCCCAATAAAATAAAAAGCAAAATTGAAGAAATAAACATTTTAAATATCCCAGATGAAAAGGAGAAGAAATGGATACAAAATATTCTTTGGCTGTGGTACCACCACGCAATCAGCTGTGCTTTATGGAGGCATGGAGATAAAGAAGCCGCACTGAAATATTCTGAAACAGCCCTTCTTCTTCAACCGCGTGATCATCCAAACAAAATAACCAAACTTCTCTATCTTCTGGTGAGAGAGGATTTGACAGAGGCGAAAAAATGGGCGGCATTTATAACAGAAGAGCCGGAAAAAACAATGGCAGAACGCATCATAAGAGAATACGAAGACGGAACATTTTTCACACTACAAGTAGGAAAGATTTGACGCAAACAAAAACCGCCTGAAAAGACGGCTTTTGTTTGTTTATATCTTCTTTGCGTGTGCTATTTGATCTCGCTCAAACCTTGAGTGTAGCCCACAAAAGGCATGCTCTTGCTCTTCGCGTAATCAATCACGCTTTGGAGAAATTGCGGAGAAACGTTGTACTCATTCCCCGGTGTACCAACATGATGGAAAGTAATAATCACCCAGGTGTTCGTTTTATTTGCCTGGTCAATGAGTGATTCTATCTGTGCAAGAGAAGTATTTACACTCGCCGAAGTGGACCGGAGTGCGTACACGTTTGTGGTTGCGTCGTTCGTTCCATCATCGGTGCTGCGTGCCGCTTTGTAGCCGGCATTTTTTACTGCATTGATCACTGTGCTGTTGTATTCGCCGTATGGATACGCGATATAGCTGATCGTTTTCCCGGTCAAGCCTTCAAGGTAGGTTCTGGAATCCTTAATCTCGGTATTGATCTGCGCTAGAGTGAGCTGCGGCAAGTGCGGATGCGTCACCGTGTGGTCTTCGATGTCATACCCTTTTGCGGAAAGTGCCTTCACTTCGCTTGCGGTCATATAATCGCTCCATCCGTTCTTTACCGGCTGACTGATGATAAAGAACGTCGCCGGAATTTTTTCTGCCTCGATAATCGGAAGCGCCTTATCGTATTGGTCTTGCCAACCATCGTCAAAGTCGATGGTGATAAGTCCATGTCCGCCGGTATCCCCTTCCTGAACTTTGTTTAAGCTCACATTATCAATCGTCAAGCTGCCATTTGAATGAAGAATGTGGAGAACGATCACCTTTTTCGTACCGCTTGGAACGGTAAACGAACCAGAGAAAGTTTTCCAAGAACTTGATGGATCAGCCGTTCCCAAATACCCGTAGGTTTGGTTTCCGCTTCCGTCAATGTATACGACATCAACTTCCGTAGAAACTGCAGATTTGTAGGAATCTTTGTATTGATAAACCGTGTTTGCACTTACAGCAACCGGAGAAAAATCCCACTTGGCATCTCCGCTTTTATAATTAGAGATAGTCACTTCTGCACCGTTTCCACTCTGTCCTGTGACTGGGTACGAGAAAGTGGCGTTCAAAGTTCCCCAAGAATCTTTGCTCCAGGAAACTGGACTGTTGTTTGAACAATTCTCAAAGCCACCGTTTGCAACCATTCCACCGCTCGTGTCAGTTGCACTCTTGCAGCTTGAACTCCCGCCACTGCTTGAACCTGAACCTGAGCCAGACCCTGAACCGGTTCCTGAGCCGGAACTGCTCCCTGTGCCTTTCGTCAATGAAGCATCATCAATCGACATGGTTCCGTTGGAGTAGAGAATGTGCAGCACACGCATTTTGACCGTGCCGCTCAGAACGGTGAAGTTTACTGAAGCTTCTTTCCAGCTTGAAGACGGATCGATGGTTCCAAGATATACGTACGTCTGCTTTCCGGACGCATCCTCGTACATCGCGTCAAGCTCTGTTGGTGCACTGGAGGTATAAAAATCACTATAGTGATACTGGCTTCCTGCGGTGACGCTCACTGGGTTGAAAATCCATTTGGCATCTCCGCTCTGGTAGTTAGAAACCGTCACACTTGCACCCTTGCCGCTGTGACCGGTTACTGGATAGGCGAACTTTGCCGTGAGTGTTCCCCAATAATCTTCACTCCATCCGGTTGGGTTATTGGTGGTACCACTTTCAAATGTTCCGTTGGCAATGAGATCAGAGCTGTTGCCTCCCGAGGTTGAACCAGACCCGGAACTACTGCCGCTGCCTGAGCTACTGCCACCGGAAGTGCTTCCGCCATTCTTTGTCAAACTCACATCGTCAATTCCAAGCGTTCCGTTGGAATAAATAATGTGGAGGACCGTCATTTTTACCGTTCCTGCCGGAACAGTGAAAGTTACGGAAGACTGCTTCCAGCTTGAAGACGGGTTGACCGTTCCCAGGTACACGTATGTTTGCTTTCCAGATGCATCCTGATACATCGCGTCAAGCTCTGTTGATACACCGGAACGATAGTAGTCCGTGTACGTGTATGACTGACCGGCTTCTACAGAGACCGGATTGAAGAGCCACTTCGCATCGCCACTTTTATAATTCGAAACCGTCACCTCTGCCGCGTTTCCCGTGTGTCCTGCGATTGGATAGGTAAACTTCGCCGTAAGCGAACCCCAATAATCCTGTATCCAACTCTCCGGCCTTCCTTGGTAAGGAGTTTCCAGAGAAGGATCTGCAACCAAGTTTGGACTGGTGGCGGCATGAACATGAAACGCTGTCAAACTCATTCCCGCTGCGGTAAAAAATACCGCGAACATAAGAGCAGCGAAGCTCATTTTTTTGTGCATATTTCTTTCTTACGTATTTTCTTAAAGCTAATAATGCTGATAAAAATTTTTAAAATCTTTTTCCAAGAAGGAGATTCCCCGCCCCATCTTCAAAATTGCCCGCGGGCACAAGTACATTCTTTTCTTTTCTACCACCAAATACCTGAAAAAGCAACCTTGTGCAGAATCTCCCAGATGATGGAAAGTAAACGTATGCAGATGCCTGCAACTTCAACAACAAAGAAGATCTTAAAGGTAAAGATTACAAAATAATCAATGAATTCCTGGTGAAAGGAGAGCCCAAAAAAACGCCACTCGGTTTAAGCGATGTTTTAAAATAGCAAGGGAATTTCGTGCTAGTTCGAAGTCGAGGCACTGCTGGAAGTACTTTCACTCGTGGAGGAAGATACGGATATTGAAGAAACTCCGGAGTCGTTCGGCACAAGTACCGTGTCGATCACGTGCAAAATTCCGTTTGAACTGACTACGTCTGGCGTTTCGATCATCGCTTTACCGTTAATCATGATGTTCCCCTGCGCGTCTTTGGTGATCTTCAATGTGTCGCCTTCCAGAGTCGTAAGCACATCACCATCCTGCATATCCTGCGTGCGGATCGTTCCTTCCACCACGTCGTATTTCAAAATTTTCTGAAGCTCGGACTGGTTCTCCGGCTGCATCCAGCTGTCCAGAGTACTCGTCGCAAGTTTCGCGAAAGCGTCATTTGACGGCGCAAAGATCGTGAACGGCCCGGCACTCTCACTCTGAAGTATATTTGCAAGCCCTGCCTCCTGAAGCGCAGAAACAAACGTTGAAAGGTTGTTCGCCTGAGAAGCATTCTCCACCAAGTTTTGGGTCGGGAGCATGGTTGCACCGCCTACCGTTACACCTGATGCCGTGCTGCTTCCCGTGCTCGTCGCGTTTTCATTGTTCGTCGTGCTTGGGTTTGGCATAGCAAAATACCACCAGAGCCCAACGACAACAATAATGATGACAATAACAAGGATAACAAGATTTTTATTTCGCATAATTTTGAGTTTTTAATTCTGACAATTGGGTTGCTTGCATTATAGCGCGAAAGAATAGAGCCTCAAATGCTATCCGCGGAAGAAAAAGTGGAGAATTTTTTCCCACCAGGAAGATGGCTGACGCACGACGACCACCGAATCCCCCGCGCTTGCGGTTTGCGAAACAGGATTTTGTGCCGGCTGGGATAGAGACGGGGGAAGATCAGTTTTTTGTGCGGTGTTTTGGTCATTCGGCGTAACTGCTTTTACGGGTACAGAAGAAGGCGTTCGCGTGAACGGCAGTTTCTTTGTTGCCGGTTGGGATGAAACAGATTGTCCCAAATTCACTTGCAATCGAAGTGAAAGAAGCTGCTGTTTGGCTTTGAGAAGTTTGCCCTGAATTTCTTCCGTGGTCGTTCCTGAAGTATTTGAAATTCCTGGAAACTGAAAGTGAACCTGACTTCCATCTTCACCAAAGACCGGGGAATTATTTGGAAAAAGCAGCTTCATTGTGTCCCCCGCTTTGGGCAAGAGTCCCGTCACGGCATTTCCAAAACGAATTTTGGTTTTTCCGCTCACGATCGTATCCGCCGGAAACGTGAAATTCTCCGCGCTGTCCTCCAAAACAAAACCTCCCAAATTGATTTCTCGTGCGTCGGAATTTGAAATTTCTATGTAGCCTTTCTCTCCTGTTTTTGCATCCGAAATTCCCACCCGTGCCGGTACTACTGAAACGTGAAGACGGCTCACGGCATGCTTGCCGCCAAAGTCCACGTTTAGCACCACATTGTATTTTCCCGGAAAAGCGTACATATGCTCCACCTTTTTTCCTTCATCGGTCGTCCCGTCGCCAAAATTCCAAGAAAAATTTGCATGGGTAAGAAGCCTCCCGTCTCCATCCGCCGCGATTCCTTCGAAGCGGATCGGCGCTCCGGCCACCTGCACGCGATCGCGCCCGGCATCAGCCTTTAGCTTCTTTATTTTTATCTCATCTGAAAGCGCGGCTGGGTCCGAGTGCGAAGAGGTTTCAGAATCATCTGTGCTGTCGTTTGAAGCATCCGCGCTGCTTTCGCCTTCTGAGTTTCCCGTATCACCTTGCCCGAGATCTTCCGTTGAATTTTTTACTTTTGGAGTCGGAACGCCAGTGATCCACTTTGTCCCGTTCCACTGCATGGTATTTTTCGCCGTGTTGTCTCCTTCTTCCCAGCCGCCGGTATCATCTACCATATCCATCACGGTCCCCGAAGCATCGGCGAGTACCAACTTTTCCCCGCTGTTGGAAAGCGCGCCGGAATACACCAGGTCGGCCGTCACTCCCGGAATTCCGTCAGCCTTGGTTCGCTCCAAAAGAAAATACCCACTGGCGGGAATGCTCCCAGAGAGTGCGACTTCCGGCGAACCATCCGCCGCTTTCAATTTCCAACCCGAAAGATCTACAGGAACGGATCCGAAATTGTAGAGCTCGATCCACTCGACATTGGAAGAATCCGTTGTTCCCATCCAGGCAATTTCGTTTATTCTCACCTGCGATGTTGCTCCGAGTGCCACCTCAAGCGGAACCAGCAAAGAGAAAAGAATAAAGAGATATCCAATCCAGGGCAGTATTTTTTTCATGAAATTCATCCTAACAAAAGAAATCCGAACCGCAACCCTTGACTTTCCAAAAGAAGTAATGCAATGTTAATTTTGGCTTCTTGTTCTTCATACAAATAATCACAGATTGAGGGGACCATACAGATGAACACACTTTCAAAGGATGTGGTGAATATCGTTTTCTTTTCGGGTATGTTTGGAAAATCAGAAAGGGTGTTTTCTACCTTCACCCAAAACCTCAGGCGAAAACTCATTCACCGCGAATGCCGATACCACTATCTGAGCCTCAAGGGACACGATCGACCCGGAGGAGTGCAGCCGTACAGCCTCGGCACCTACTTCCGAGATCTGCGGATTCGTGTAAAAACAATCGCTGAGACCGGCGACGTGCTGGCCATCGGACATTCACTTGGCGGTCTTATTGCCAAGTTTGTTCTGGAGGAAGTTCTTAACAGCATCGGCGTGGCGTCCATCGCTTCGGCTCCGATTCCAAAAACACCGCTTCCGTGGCAAGTCCAATGGACGATTCTCAGAAACCCACTCTATCTCCGAGCCATGTGGAAAAGAGAGGTTTTTAAACTAGAACGGCGCGATGCGAATTGGATCATGTTTAACAGCCTGAGCCAAGAGCGGGCAGATCGAGTATTTAAAACTATGACACCAGAATCTGGGCCTCTCCTCTGGGAAATTGCCACGCGGCAGTTTCGAGAGGGAAAAAATATTTTGAACCCGCAAAGCCTCTTCTGCCCACTTCTGGAGATCTCAGGCAAAGAGGACAAGACTTGTCCACCACGCTTCGGCAAAAAGATAACCAACTTTTACAAAAAACGTGGAATTGATGCCCAGCACGTGGTACTTCCTGGAGGACATTTTAGTGTCCTCGAAAACCCTCAAACAGCCGATGTTGTGGCCGATCAGTTTTTTACTGATTGATTATTTCTTCACAAATATAATGCCGCGCGATAATGCGCGGCATTTTTTATATTTTATCTCCCAACTTTAGCTTTTCTTGAGACCAAGAAGAAACGTTTCACCCATGAGAGAAATTTCTTTCCCTCCCGAAATTTTCTCCGTCTCCGTATACAAAACTTCCGAGAGTGTCGTATTTTCTTTGAGCGGCTCAACAAAAAGATTCATAAGCTTCCTTCCGACTTCGTTTGCTCCCACGTGAAGCACCGCGCGTTCACCCGGATCAAAATTCATTTCTTTTCGCATATTTTGGACAAACCGGATCAGCTCCCGGAATTCCCCTTCCGCCTTGAGTTCGTCGGTGATTTGCGTGTCCAGCTCCACCCGCTCAGGCAAGTTCATACGAAAGACTACTTTCTTGACATTGAGTTCATCTTTGATCAACCGAATCAATCCTTTTTCTTTCTCAAGACCGTCATTCTCCAAGCTTTTTCTCCGAACGCGCAATTCCGCAAGCGGCTGTCGGACTTTGATCCCGGCTTTGGTGCGGGCTTCGAGTCCAAGCGAAACAATCTCCCTTACGTCCGCCATTTGTGTCAAAATATCGACAGTTGGTATTGAGTCCTTCACCGACAAATCATCCTTCATCTGCTCGTCTTCTCTTGGCTTTGGCTGGAGGCTCTCCTTCGCTTCTGCAAGCGCCGGCCAGTCCTCCAGATGTACACTCTCTTTTGCCTTGCTCACCCGGCGGTAGGTCTCCTCGGCAAGAAACGGCAGGAACGGCGCAAGAATTTTTGAAAATTCCGTCAGCACGTACTGGAGGGTGGAGAGAGCGTGCTGCTTGTCTTCGTCGTCGCTTCCGGCTTTCATACGATCACGTGAACGGCGCACGTACCAAGTCGAAAGATCATCCACAAAATCGCCGATCGGGCGAACCGCGCGGTCAACTTCGTATCGATCGAGTGCGCCTTCCACATCACACAAAAGCTTTTCCAACCGCTTCAAGATCCATTGATCCAGCACGTGATCACTTTTTTGAAAAACGCCGCGATGCCGCTGTCCGTATTTGTGAAGCTCATAAAACGCAATCACATTCTCCAGCCGAAGTATAATTTTTTTTGATACTTCGTCCACGCCTTTTTCGGAAAAAAGTAGATCCTCGCCGTGCACTGCCGGAGACGAAAGCAGGTAGTAACGCAGAGCGTCCGCACCATATTTTTCTGCGACAATCATCGGATCCGGATAGTTCTTGAGATGCTTGGACATCTTTTGTCCGTCTTCAGCGAGAATCAGACCGTTTGTGATGACGTTCTGGAATGGCGCCTCTCCAAAAAGCGCAACAGAAAGTACCAGCATATTGTAGAACCATCCGCGCGTCTGGTCGAGTCCTTCCGCAATGAAATTTGCCGGAAAATTGCGGTGGAACAGGTCGCCGTTTTCAAAGGGAAAATGAAACTGCGCATACGGCATGGAGCCGGACTCGAACCAGCAGTCAAACACTTCATCCACACGGTGCAACTCCCCATTGCAATCCGGACAAGCAAGCGTCATCGCGTCAATGTACGGCCGGTGATAATCAAGCACAAAGTCACGGTTGTGCGGAAACGGCGAGAAATCCAGTTCCCGCACCTCGGTATTTTTCAAAATCAGGTGACTTCCTTCCGCGAGCACCGTTTCGTTGCTCTCCTGGAGTGCCCCTGCAAACATCATGAGCGCCGGATCCTGGTGTGTGATGATGAGAATATTTTTTGCTTTCTCTTTTTTATCGGTTTCAAAAAGAAAATCCATCGTGCGGCGTCTGAGATCGGAAAAATTCTCACCCCCGCCTTCCGGCCGCTTGGTAAACCGATCTTCTGGTGTCTCAAAAAAGGCGTGGTACTCCTTGATGGTTTTCCCGTCCAAAACCCCGAACCCAAGCTCGCGCAGCCGTTCATCGTAAATAATCTTTTCTTTCGGGTAGCCCAGTACTCCGGCAACGTTCTCAGCTGTTTCTTTCGTGCGGTAAAAATCCGATGCAAAGATCAGGTCGATCTCTTTTTCCCTGAGCTGCTCCGCCATCTTCAGCGAGTCTGCTTTTCCTTTTTCCGTCAAATGATTTTCCGCTTTCAGATTGGAATCCACAATGCTTTCTTGGTTGCTCTCTGCTTCAGCATGCCGCATCACAAAATATTTATTGCCGGACTTCGGGAGATTTTCCTGAAGGTCTGCCAAGGATCCGATCACTTCCGCCTTTGCACACTCGTCGCATTTCCAAACCGGAATCGGTGCACCCCAGTACCGTGATCGCGAAATAGCCCAGTCGCGAGCGCCTTCCAGCCATTTTCCGAAGCGCCCGTTCTGCACCCTCTTCGGTATCCAGTTGGTTGTTTTGTTTGCCCCCAGGAGCGCATCTTTGATCGCTGTCACCCGTACAAACCACGAACTCGCCGCGTAGTTCAAAAGTGGTGTGTCACAGCGCCAGCAGAGCGGATAGCTGTGGGTGATCTTTTCTTTCGCGAAGAGCACACCCTTTTCCGCGAGTTTCTTGATCATCTCAATATCCGCCGACTGCGTGTCGCCTTTTTTCTTCACGATCATCCCGGCAAAATCCGTCACCTCCGGCTTGAACGCTCCGCTCATGGTGACATGCTGCACAAACGGCAAGTTTTCTTTTCTTGCCAGCGCGAGGTCGTCTTCACCGAAACCAGGCGCGATGTGCACGATCCCTGTGCCACCTTCGTTCGTCACAAAATCCGCGGCGTATACTTGCCAGCCGTTCTCGCGGTTTGGAAGTTTTTCATCCCAGGAATAATAATCAAAGATCGGCACGTATTTTTTCCCAGCCAGGTCTTTTCCCGACATTTCCTCCAGGATTTTGTATTCACGGTCTTTCAAAACCTGCGACGCAAGATCTTTCGCAAGGTATACTTTTTCATCTCCCAAGTCGCATTTCACGTAAAGAATTTCCGGGTTCACCGCCAGCGCGACGTTCCCCGGAAGTGTCCACGGCGTCGTGGTCCACGCGAGGAAAAACGTTTCCGGCTCATCCTGCAATGCAAATTTCACCGTCACGGAAATGTCTTTCACATCCGCGTAGTTCATGGTGACTTCCGAGTTGGCAAGCGTCGTTCCGCAGCGCGGGCAAATGTGCATCGCTTTGTAGCCTTGGTAGATTAATCCTTTGTCGTGAAGCTGCTTGAACGCCCACCAGACGGACTCTGTGTAGTTTGAGTTCATGGTCATGTACGGATGCTCCATGTCCACCCACCGCCCAAGCCGTGGAATGATTTTCTTCCACTCCTCTTCGTACATGAGCACGTTTTCGCGCGCTTTTTCGTTAAAAACCTCAATCCCGATTTCTTCGATTTCCCGCTTGCTGTTCAAGCCGAGCTCTTTCTCAATGATGTTCTCAATCGGCAAACCATGGCAGTCCCAGCCCCACACACGGCGCACGTATTTTCCGCGCATGGTCTGATATCGCGGGATCACATCTTTGATGGTTCCAGCAAGCAGGTGCCCGTAGTGCGGAAGTCCGGTCGCAAACGGCGGCCCGTCGTAAAAAACAAACGGATTTTCGGGGGAATTTTTCTTGAGAGATTTTTCAAAAATCTGATTTTCTTTCCAAAATTCCAAAATCTCCGCCTCTTTTTCTGGGATAGTTTTTTTCTTGGGATTCACGTCTTCCATGCTTCAAATATATCACTTTTCACCACCACCGCCAAAAATCCGACAGAGACACCTACCAGATCTTCACCCGATCTTCCGGTTTTCGATAAAGCCCATCTCCCTCTTTCATCCCAAAGGTTTCATAAAATTCCGTCATATTGGAAACCGGTCCCCAAACGCGGTATTTTTCCGGAGAGTGCGGGTCCACCACCAAAAGCATTTTTACAAACTCATCGCGGCATTTCGCACGCCAGACTTTTGCCCATGCCAAGAAAAAGCGCGCTTCCGGTGTGAAACCGTCAATTTTTTTCGGACGTTCTTTTCCTTCGAGAGATTTTTTGAAAGCAGAAAATGCAATCACCAATCCGCCCAAATCTGCAATATTCTCTCCAAGAGTAAGGTGACCATTTACAAAAAACCCTGGGAGAGGTTCATATGCGTCAAACTGCCCTGCCAAAACATCCGCATGTTGTTTAAAACGTTCCGCATCTTCCGGACTCCACCAGTCGTTGAGGTTTCCATTTTCATCAAATTTCCTTCCCTGGTCATCAAATCCATGCGTAAGTTCGTGGCCGATAACCGCTCCAACAGCCCCATAATTTACCGCGTCATCAGCATCTGCATAGAAAAACGGCGGCTGAAGAATTCCCGCGGGAAAAGCGATTTCTTGCATGGTTGGATGAAAATACGCGTTCACGGTTTGCGGTGACATAAGCCATTCCGTATGATCCACCGGCTTTCCGATTTTTTGCACTTCTCGATCCCACTCAAACGCACGGGCACGAAGATGGTTTAGCACGTACGAATCATTCTGAATCACAAGCTTTCCATAATCCCGCCAAACATCCGGATAACCGATTTTGGGAATGATTGCTTGAAGTTTTTGAAGCGCACGGGATTTCGTTTCTTCTGTCATCCATTCGAGGTTTTCTATCCGGTCGCGGTACGCCTCACAAAGAAAGCCCATCATTTCTTTCACACGGTTTTTTGAATTTTCAGAAAAATATTTTTTCACATATTCTTTTCCCAGTGCCTCTCCCAGAGAAGCATCAATTTCAGCAATTACACGCTTCCATCTCGGACGGATTTCTTCCGCACCGGAAAGAAGGCGATAAAAATCAAACTGTTCTTTTACAAAAGCGCTTGGGAGCTTACCAGACACACTTTCCAAAAAGCGCATTTGGAAATACGAGCGCCAGTCCTGAAGCGGAACCAAAGAGAGAGATTTTGAAAATTGCGTCAAAAAATCTGGCTGCCCCACAATTACACTTGAAGTTCCTTCAATTCCCGCTTCGTCAAAATACTCTTTGCAATCAAATTCCGGCACAATTTCCCCCAGTTCTTTAAGCGTCATTTTGAAATAATTTTTTTCAATCTCACGAAGTGCCACTCGCTCCTTTGAGGCAAGTGCAAACTTTTTCTCCAATTCAAAGACCGCCTGTGCTGATTTTTCTGCGCTTTCCGGTTTTTCACCCAAAAGCACAAACATCCTTTCCAAATGTGTACGGTATTTTTCTCGGATTGTTTCTGACTCTTCCGCATCTTTCAGGTAATATTCGCGATCAGGAAGCCCTAAGCCGCCTTGGTACAAATGCAGCGCCATAGTTTTGCTCTCTTTTTCATCCTGCTCCACCGAAACCAGAAAACCGGCGTTCACCCCAAAACGATGAAGCCTCGCCAAAATCCGTGGCAATCCCTCGCGAGAAACCTGTCTCAATTCATCCAAAAATTCTTGAACCGGTGCCAGTCCATCTCGCTCAATTTTTTCTTCATCCATTCCGGTACGATAAAAATCTCTCAACTTTCTCCGTTCACTTCCCTTTTCCAAATTCTCATTTTTCGCGATTTCTTCTAAAATTTCATGAAGACGAGTAATGTTTTCTTCTCGTAAAATATCAAAACTCCCCCACCGGCTTTCCGAAGAAGGAATCTTTGCACCCTCTAGCCACTTGCTGTTTACATACGCAAAAAAATCATCTACCGGTCTCACCGCCTTGTTAAGTTCTTTTGGAACGATCGCTTTTTTTTCTTCATTCATAAGTAAAAATAGTCTACCGTCTGAATTTCAAAAATCCAAATAAATCTTCCGACATCAGTTGTTCATCTCCTCCCCCCTAATTCGCCAGCGCCGTCGCCGTAATCGTTGCGGTGTAGTTGCCAGCCGGCTGGATATGGTCGGCACCGACAGCAGCACGGAGTTTGATGGTGGTGGTGGCATCAGTGACGGCAGCGGTGCTTTCGGAGACGATCA
>DASSSU010000043.1:0-2569 GCA_035708305.1 Minisyncoccota bacterium
ATTCCATCCCCCACGGAGATCACCCGCCCCACCTTCTCCACGTCGCCCGCGGGGGTGAAGTTTTCAATTTCTTTTTTGAGTTTTTCTATAATCATCGAATCCATACTGGTTTTGTTTTGTTACGCAATAAGTTTCCGGTAAAGATCAAGAAGTGCCCGCTTGTGTGTCCGGTCTACCATCGCACTTCGGGTTTCTACCCGGTACCCACCGACAAGTGAATCATCCTCTTTCGTGACCAACTCCGCATCTTTCACTCCCAGCCGCTCCAGATCAAAAAGTGCGCTTTTTCGAAATTTTTCTAGATCGCTTTTTCGGGCGACCGTGAAACGCGCCTTGTTTCCTGCTTCAGCCTCTTTTTCTTTCTCCAGTTCCGCCACGATTCCTGGGAGGAGCTTGCGATGTCCGCGTGCCGCGAGCACCTCAAGAAAATTTTTAAGCAAACGGCTTGCTTCCTCGGGAGTTTTCCCTTTGAGGGTAAGAGTAAGTACTTGTGCGTATGCTTGAGGATTCATTGAATTTTGAAAAGTTGGAAAGCCCTACTTGGAAATCTCTGTTCGCAGAATCTGCTCCGCACCACGAACCACCATTCGGGCAATTTCTTCCTTGCTCTCGCGAAGAAGCTGCTGCTTGGCTTCCTCTCCGCGCGACACCGCATCTTTAAGTGCCTGTTCACTCTTCGCCATCGCTTCTTTCATGATTTCGTCTTTTCGCTCTTCCGCGTAATGTTTACCATCCGCAACCAGCCGTTCTGCTTCCTGGTTTGCTGCCGCTAAAATCGCTTTTTTTTCATTCCCCGCATTCTTCAGCTGTTCACGCGCTTTTTCTGCGTCTTCCATGCCGTGAATGATCTTTTTCTGCCGTTTGTCCACCATGCTCATAACGGGACGATACAGAAAATACCAAAGCACCAGAAGCACCAGTCCAAAGTTAAAAATTTGGATGAGAAGCAGTTTCCAGTTGAGACCAAAAGCTTGAATGAGTTCTGTCATTTTTTGTGATGTTTATTCGGAAAGGGCGAGCATCAAGGCTTCGAGTTTCCGAAAATAAAAACGCGTAGCAAGAGGTGCGCGACAAAAATGTTTTTCGTTTTAGATGCAATCCGAGGCGCAGATAAGGAGTGAAGTGGGCCGTACTCTGAGTACGATGAATGAGCACCGGACCCCACAACAAAGAAGTGCGCTAAAACAAAAAATATTTTAGGTGGTGAATTTTGCAATAAAGCCGATCACCAGCGCAAAAATAGCAAGCGCTTCGGTGAAGGCAATACCAATAATCATGGTGGATTGGATTTTTCCGCTTGCTTCAGGGTTGCGTCCGATCGCCTCGGCAGCGCGTCCGGCAATGATGCCGATGCCGATGCCCGGACCAATCATTCCAAATCCGACTGCTATTGCCATCGCAAGAGTTTTCATTGTTGCAGGATCCATAAAATAATTTCAAGTTGATTAGCTGTTAAATGAACGCGTTATGCATTTGCCTTTGCGTTTTTTGGTTCCGACTCGTGCTCGTGCGGGTCTGTCATCGCAAGCTTGATAAAAAGGAGTGTCAGCAAAGCGAAGATCGCTGCCTGAATCAATCCGATGAAGAACTCAAACAAAAAGATCGGCACGGGCAAAAAGTACGGTATGAAAAAGGTTGCCACCAAAATGAGCACATCTCCCGCGAACATGTTCCCAAAGAGTCGGAATGAAAAGGATATCAATCGCGCGATTTCGCTGATAAGCTCAATGATCCCGATTAAAAAACCAAGAACCGAACTTAGATTAACAAATTTGCTCCCATACTTCAAGACTCCCATGACCGTCACCCCAACGATTTCCGTGATGATCACCGAAACCAGCGTGAGTGCCAGCGTGAAGTTGAGATCCGTACTTACCGGGTGAAACAGCTCCATTTTTTCCGCCCCGGTTCCGAAGGTTAGACTCCCGATGCCAGGAATGAGTTCGGAATAGTTGGCGAACAAAATAAAGACAAAGAGCGTCATGATAAGCGGGAAGAATTTTCGTGCAAGCTGCTCACTCTCCAGCGTCTCCGCCATGAAATCAAGCACCCACAGAAACGCAAGCTCAAGAAATGTTTGTACCTTGCCCGGAATCAGCGCGATCTTCCCTCTCATGACAAACGCAAAGACAAGCAGTACGATTACCACCAGCCAGGTAGTGAGGAGAGTGTTGGTGATCGGGAAGCCGAAAAGCGTTCCCAGCTGTTCCGGACGGAGAGAAATATGCAGTCCTTCCATATGGGGCTTATATTAAACAAAAAACGGAGAATTGTAAAATTTCAAAAACATCGATGGCTTACCCAGAAAGTCATCCCATATTCTTTTCTCGTGAAGCCCACAAACTATTTCACAAGGAGGAGAGTTTCTTTCTTTGACACCACTCCGGGGCGTTTTCCCAAGTCTCAGTGTCTTGAAAGAAACTCTCCTCCCCCTAATTCGCCAGCGCCGTCGCCGTAATCGTTGCGGTGTAGTTGCCAGCCGGCTGGATATGGTCGGCACCGACAGCAGCACGGAGTTTGATGGTGGTGGTGGCATCAGTGACGGCAGCGGTGCTTTCGGAGACGATCA
>DASSSU010000044.1:0-4340 GCA_035708305.1 Minisyncoccota bacterium
CTGCCCCAAAACAGCCAATGCAGAAATGACAAACGTGATTTGTGAAGTAAATGCATCCATAGAAATAAAGACATTCCAAGCATAGCGGATTTTTGTGTTTCCTACAACTGGATTTAAAAACGGGAGATTTTCACCGCATGCGACACAACGGACAAAAGAAATTCCGTTCGGTTCACGTGCAGCAACTTTTCATCTGTCGGTGACAGATCGTGATTCGCATTTGGAAGCGTATATACCAGAGAAACTTTCGCACTTTCCGCACTTGCAATAATTTTGTTTTGCGATACTTTCGGAACTACCGTGTCGTTTGCACCCCTCACAAAGGCAAAGATTCCCGCGTATTCTCTGAGCGGACTCAGAAGTTTTTCTTCCTCGGA
Source organism: Minisyncoccota bacterium (assembly GCA_035708305.1). GTDB lineage: Bacteria > Patescibacteriota > Minisyncoccia > Phycocordibacterales > DASSSU01 > DASSSU01. The sequence goes on from DASSSU010000044.1 coordinate 378, forward strand.
GAGCGTTTGCAAAAGCGGCTTGGTGGTGCTTTCACTTTTTCCGCACCCGCTTCCGATCATCACAACCGATACCGCTCTTTCGAGAACTTTTGGAGTGCCCAGGAGCATCGTGCCGCCGAAAGAATTTGCGAGGATGTGAAAATTTCCTTCTGGAATTTTTCCTGAAGCAAGAAGAAATTCGAACGCTTTTTCCAAGTCATCGCATTCCTGCTCAAATGTTTTGCCTTCAAATGCTTCTTTTACAGACCGATGTTCCGGTGTGCCCCCTTTCCGTGCAGTATTTACACAAATTACCGCAAATTTTCCTTGGCATACTTGGATGAAATCCGTGTCCCATGAAGCCGAACCAGGAACGTGCAAACCATAGAGACCCTTCAAAAGAAGAAGCGTTGGCGTGTCTTTCTCTGCTCCGGGATAATAAAATATTTCAATGGGAAGAGACTGGAAGGATGAGGAAAGCATAAATTTTTCCATGAGGAAATGATAGCAAAATCTCTCGGAAAGAAACAAGCGCCGTCTCGGACAGCGCCTGAATAAAGCAATTTGAGAATTTCTCAATATGTTTCTTGATAGAACGCGGCATTTTGCTGGTCATTTTTCGCGGATTGTCGCATTTCCAAAATCTCTTCTTCACTTAAGCCGCATTTCCGTGCGAGATCCTCCCAAAGCTTGTAGCTCCAGAAGAAAGGAATATAGGAAGAATACATCCCATCATCGATTTCGTACCCCATTTTGCCGATGAAATCAACCACAACGCATCGCAATATGTTGAGACGGTAGCTGCTCCAGGCATCGGAAACTGATCCCGGAAAGTTTTTTCGATAGAAAGGGACAAAGACCATGGCGCACTCAAGAGTGATTTTGTCTACTTCCCCTTGGGTTATTTGGGCGCGCCGGGAATGGCGTGGATCGGAAATTTTCTGTTGTGCGGCCATACTTTCGTCGCAGTAGACCAATTCACAAAACATTCCTTTCAGTTCGTCCCTGAAATGTAGTGGCACAAATCCGTATTTTGTAAGAACTTTCATGCACCCGTCCAGGCAGATATCAAGTTTTTCTGCCATGACAGCCGCAGGCGTCTGACTCGTAAACTCGTCCATCTCCATTACACTTCCCTCTTTTGAGCTGTTCCAAACGACAATCTAGCAAGATCAGTGGAAAAAGACAACCGTCACATGTGACTGCCTAGTTCAGCTGTTTTTTGTGGTCACAAATAATTCCTCGCCAGCCGCTCGAGAGTCAAAACAAGCGAGGAATCGGTCACGGGTATTTTTCTGCTGAAAAATCCCGCGACCCCGCCTCGCGGAGGCCAAAAATATAGTCGCCAAACGCTTCGCGTTCAGCTCGTTATTTTTGTGCCCCCGCGAGGAATCGAACCTCGATTAAGGGATTAGAAGTCCCTCGTTCTATCCGTTGAACTACAGGGGCAAAAGAATACCGAAAGGAATCCTGCTTTATGTGAAGCCCTAAACTTCAAAAAGCGCTCCTTCTGGAATCTTTTGAAAAATTCAGAAGCATAATAACACGCTACTTGGAAGGGTCAACCACTGCCGGAGGGTTTTTGAGGAGATTTTCAAAAGTGGTTTCTTTTTCTTCAAAGCGCCTGATCACGCGCTCCAGCTTCGCTTCGTTTACGGTGGTATTTCGCTCGCCCACCAAAAGCGAGCTCGGCTGATCCTGGAGAAAAAATGTCTGGTGAAAAATATATCCGCTCCAGAAAAGAATAACAAAGAGGAGAAAAAGCGAGAGGAAAAACAAAATCATCCAGTCACGTGCCGCGGTGTTTTCAAATTTTGGACGACGGAAGGAGAAGAGATCTTTCCAATTTCTTTTTTTCGCACACGTTTGGTCGAGTTGGTTTGATACTTTTTCCATGTTGTTCTTTTACGACTGCGCTTTTGGCTCGAAGCTCTCCAGATCAAGTGTCACGGTGGCACTCCAGGACCCGTTTGATTTTACCACCGGTGTGGATGTGGAGAGTACCGTGCTCAATTGTTTGCTGGACGAAATGGGGGATGCCGAGGCACCAGATGTGTTTTCCTTGCCGCTTGTCAGCGAAACTTCCGTCAGGGTCAGCTGGTACGGGAGATTTTCGAGAAGTGCCACAAACAAAAATACTTCCTGAAAGCTTCCTGAAGCCTTTGCCGAGAGTTCCAGAGGCCCACCTGCTCCGGTCGGAGGGTTGACCGAAGTGAGCTGTACAGAAGCACCGGACGCTTTTCCGAGAGATTCAACTTTTTCAAGAAAACCCACTACCTGATCTTCCGGCACGAAGTATGAAGCAAGCTTGTCGCGGTTTGTCTCCGTGTTTTTCACGCTTGACTCAAGCCGGCTGAATGCTTCCTTCCCTTCTTCATTCACGCCGATTTCGGAATAGATTGTAGCCGTTTGCATTTCATATTTTCTCACCTGCAAATACGCAAAAACATACCCCACCACCAGAAGAATGTTCAGGAGCGAGAGTACAGCAATCAGTGTTATTGTATTTTTTCGGTTGATCATGATTCAGTATTTGAAACCGGCTTCGGCGTAAGGTCCATCGTGAACGGAATGTTTGTGTCTGACACAAGGCTCGAGATCGGAAGTGACACATCAGAAAAATGACCAGACGACTGGAGTCGTGTTTGAAAAGCGATCAGCTCGTCGCGGTTTTTTGCCACTCCTTGGATTTGGATCCGCGCACTCTCCCCCTTGCTTCCCGCCACGGCGGACTGGTACACAAACGCTGAAAGGGTGATCCGGTCCCCCCGCACACCCAAAATACTTCTCACCAGGTCGCGCATCTGGAGTTCCGCAGGAGCATTCAAAAGCTGATTAACGCGATCATTTGTCTGCTTGACCACTGCTTCGTATTGCGCTTTTTGCACTCCCGCGGTGGAGTGCTTCAATGCAACGGCTTCGTTCTGGGTGATCGAAAGTTTGGAGTGCGTGAGAAGAAACGTCGGCATGAGCAGTACGCACGCAATGAGAAGTAAAAAGAAAAGTGAGATCAGCGCAATAACCGCAAGGCGGAGAAAATATTCCCGACGTAATTTTTCTTTTTCCACTTGTGGGAGAAGGTTGATCATATCGAAAAAAAATTATCGCGGCTCTTTATCCTTCGAAACAGAAGGGAGCGCAAGGCCGATGGCCGCGGAATATTGAAACGAGTCCCGCTTGCCAATCTCGGGGATGTATTCGTTGAAATCAAAAACATTCTGCCAAACATTGGCAAGCTCCACCGAAATGTCCAAGCTTCCAGAAAGGTATTGCGCAAGGCCGGTCAAGATGGATTCCGAACCAGTCAGAATGATCTTTTGTATTTTGTCCACGTCGTTCTTTTCATCCCGGTGTGTCTGCCAAAAAACGAAATGCTTGCTGATCTCGTCGCGAAAAGCGGAAACAAACGACATGAGGGCACCCGCTGCCTCTTGCTCTTCGTTTAGAAGAAAAACGTTGCAGTCAAATGTTCTTTTCATTTCTTCGATCTCTTCCGGAGAGAGTAAGAATTTTCCCCGTAGCATGTTTGAGAGCATGTTCCCGCTCATTTCGATCGACGTGGTGAAGTCGATCGAACCATTTGCCACGATGTAAATCCCAGTGCGAAATGCGCCAAAATCCACAATCATGCAAGTACTCGGATCATTCTTTGACACCACCGCCCGAGCCACCGCCTGCGCCTCGTTTTCAAAAGAAGCGACAGTGAGTCCCGTTCCACCAAAAATTTCTAAGTAGCCCTGTATTGTTCTTTCATGCACCACCGAGACCTCCAAATTCATACGGCTACAGTCCCGCCCAGAAAATCCGAGCACTTTGTAGTCAAAGACCGACTCGCGCGAAGGGATCGGGACGTATTCTTCCAGATGGATCTCCACCGCATCGCGCACCTCCGCGTCGGCCACCCGAGGAAGCTCCATTTTGACAATGTAAGACTTGGTCTCTGGCACAGAAGCGCGAATAAAATGAAGATCATGCTCCTTGCGA
>DASSSU010000045.1:0-49042 GCA_035708305.1 Minisyncoccota bacterium
TGGATTTGTACCGGGATCAGGATTTGGTATCAGTATTCTCTTTAAAATCCGCCTTAAAGAGACAAATTCAAAAATTCAGCCGCGTCGCACTCTGTGACGCGGTTTTTATTTTTGGAAAAATAAAACTCGGAAGCGGTGCCACTTCCGAGTTCAGTTTTTTGGATAATTCAAACAGAATTATCCTTGAATGGAATCCAGTTCCTGCCTTATTTTTTCATAAAGCCTAAAAATTTTTGTTTTCTCAAAAGGAATGCCCGTATGCTGATACATGGCTCTGCATGCTCGGAGTGCCTGTATTCCTGATTTTTTGTTTCCGAGTGCTTTGTAGCACTTTGCCATGTGACAAAAACAGATGGCGATTTCATCGTTCAATTTGGAATCAAGAGGGTAATTCAAATTTGTGAAAACTCTCCGGGTGGTTTCGCAGGCCTCGTTGAAGATGATAAGCGCCCGCACGATTCTGCCTTCTTTAAAGAGTTTTCGCCCGAGCAGACGATGTGTCCTGGCGGTGAGTTGTTGGGTGCGCAGTTTCTCACCTCGGTCTCTTTTCAGGAAACCGTTGTAAATGCCGAAGAAGTTTAGCATCTGCTGTACCTGCCCTGTTTGAAAGAAAATTGAAAACAACGATGACCGCTTCTGTTATATTCCTCTCCGTGCAAAAGGTCAAGAATGAAAAGGGGAAAACAAAAAAAACCAGAAGTGAGGCTTCCGGGTTTTTTAAAAAATAAATTTATCTAGATTTTCAATCTTATCCAAGGTGCTCGTGCAAAATCGGCAAGACTTTTTTCCAGGCGTCTTCCGCGGCTTCTTTGTTGTAGGTGGTCGGGTTTGAGTCGTTGAAGAACGCGTGCTTCGCGCCGGGGTAGACGGTTGCTTCAAACTTTTTCCCGAGTTCCGCCATTTTCTTTTCCACGTTTGGAAGCTGGTTCATCAGCCGTTCGTCCACACCGCCATAAAAAGCGAAGATCGGGCAAGAGACTGTTTCGAGCAGATCAAGCGGTTCCGGTGCGTGTCCGTAGAACGGCACGGCGAGCTTGATCCGCGGATCGGCAGCGGCAAGCTGGTATGCATATGATCCGCCGAAGCAAAAGCCAAGCACACCCACAGAGTCGCTTACGTTTTCATCCGCGAGTAAGTAGCTCACGCACTCTTTGAGTTTTTCCACGGTCTCTGTGCCAAACTCCGGGCTTTGGGTTGGAGCCATGGCAGCACGCATTTTTTTCTGAAGTTCATCGCGCTCTTCGGGTGTGGTTTTTGGATCCTGTATTGCCACCATGATGCTCTGATCAATTTTTTCTGTGATCCCGGTTTCCGAAAGAAGATCCGGCGCCAATACGCTGAAGCCTTCGCCCGCAAAACGGTTTGCCACGTCTTTGATGTGGTCCGTCAATCCCCACACTTCATGGATGAGGATCAGTCCGGGGTGCTTTTTCCCGCTGATTTCACCCGTTTGGTCTGAGTTTTCTGCTTCTGGAAAAACATGATATGCAGGAAAACTTTTGTCCTGGTATTCAATATCGCAATTTTTTGTTTTTGTCATATTGTCATTTTACCACACCACGCTGAAGAAAAGTGCAAGTGCCGCAAAGCTTCAGAGTTTTTTCTTGTGTCGTTTGCTATACTAAAATGTAGATTTTTATATGAATAACCAAAAATACCATGCAAAACGAAGAACAAATGATGATCGTGACCATGAACGAGTTGCCGGGGTATCGGGTGGTGGAAACGTATGGGGAAGTGTTCGGCTTGATCGTGCGGTCGCGAAATATTTTTTCAAACGTGGGAGCGAGCTTCCGGACGATTTTTGGCGGGGAAGTGCGCGGATACACCAAGCTTCTTTCCGACAGCCGAGAGCAGGCGATCGAACGGCTGGGAAATGCCGCACGTGAAAGGGGTGCCAATGCGGTCATTGCCATGCGGTTTGACAGCGGTGACATCGGCGGCGTGATGAACGAAGTCGCCGCGTACGGCACGGCCGTTCGGGTGGAGAAATTGTAAAAATTGTAAAAACAAGTTTTCTGCAGATGCACAAAAGACATTCGAGAAAAATCACAGAAAAACGCAAAAAAGCGAAAATTTCGCGTGTGCTATAATACAGGATAATTGCTCAGAACGTTTACGATGAGCAACCGTGCATTATCAACTGGCGCGTGAAGAGATTTATGCGCTGCTAATATTTAAAAAAACTATGGAAAGTCCAAACCTTGAAGGCAAGCGAGTGCCTTCTGTGATCTTTAAAACTCGTGTGCGGGATGAATCCTTGGGTGGGGACAACCCGTACAAATGGGAAGACGTGAAGTCCGACGACCTCTTTTCAGGGAAAAAAGTAGTGATCTTTGGACTTCCGGGTGCCTTTACTCCCACCTGCGACAGTAAACATCTTCCGGGCTACGAGGAGTTTTACGATCAATTCAAGGAGTGCGGTATTGACGAAGTGTACTGCGTGTCGGTCAACGACGCTTTCGTGATGAACCAGTGGGGGAAGAAGCTCGGTGTGTCAAAAGTGAAGCTTCTTCCGGACGGTTCAGGGAATTTCACCCGCGAACTTGGTATGCTAGTCGAGAAAAACAATCTCGGCTTTGGAGAGCGCAGCTGGCGTTACAGTATGTATGTGGAAGACGGGGAAATCAAAAAAGCATTTATCGAACCGGGATTCATGCATGACTGCCCGGATGATCCGTTTGAGGTGTCTGATGCCCAAACAATGCTTCAGTATCTGAAAGAAAAAGAATAGATAGAATAGATAGAAAAAATATTTTGAAAAGCCGCCCTCGGGCGGTTTTTTGTTTTTGCCTCCATCTTTATCCACTTTTTCCATTTATTTTTTTCTGAATGCTGATATTCTGGATCTGATTGAATTATTATTTTTTACAGTACTGATTTTATGGAAAATGAAAACGACAGTTCCTCAATGACAATTCGAGAGACTCAGAGTTCCTAAAATAAGAAAAATACCTGGCGTCCTTTTTGTCAGTGGTTTACCCAAAGAAGGATTGGAAGAGTGCCATTCGCTCTACTCGTTATGTTTTTTACACCTATTTTTGGTATTTTCTTGTTTATGTTGGTGTTTGCCTTGGATTCTTGTGGAGTAACTTCTTGCAATGGCTTTTATCTTGGAGGTTCATTTTTATTTCTGATCACTTTGGGGTTTTCTCTTTTTGTGATATTTCGTTTGAATGATATCGGTTGGAGCTGCTTTCTCGCGATTCTTTTTTTCATTCCGTACGTTAGCTTTATTTTTCTGCTGGTGCTCTGTGTGTATCCTGGGAAGAAAACAGAACGAGTTTTAAGTATTTCAAAACAGAGCAAAACGGACGATACACAAATGACAGTTACGCAAATAATAAAAGAGAGAGGATGGATAAGAACACTGATTTGGTCGGTTCTTTTCTTTTTTATTATTATTCCGCTTTTCGAGCTTCTCTTTACTGGTCTTCTAAAATTTTTATAATACTCATGACACAGCACCAAGTGTCTTCAAGTATTCAGTCGACGTAAACAGAAATCCCGAATCTCGTGACAAACTGCACAGAAAGGTGAAAAAATTGTATCCACAGGTGCTTTTCCTCAGCTTGAAAAATTTGGAATATGATATAATACGCTCGCGATGATCCGCTTAGCCGCCGCGGTTCATCCAAGAATGGGGCGGTAGTTCCATAATTTTAAAACAATGGCAAAAGGCAGAGACAAGCAAAAGAAAGAAACCAAAAAGCCGAAGAAAACCGCAGCAAAAAAGAAATAGGCTTTCTTTCAAAAACCTCCCGCTCGGGAGGTTTTTCTGTGGAAGGAAAATTCCAAACCCAAAGATAGAGCCCGGTTTTTGGATTTTTTTGGGAGGAGAAAGCCGGTGAAAAAGAAAGTGTGGAAATCTCACCTGAGATTTATTGGTAAAAGTGCTAAGATAAAAATGAATGAAGAGGGCATGAATGCGCTCCGTGTTCACGGAAGCGGAATTTTTCTCATTTCAAATCTTTGCCGCATCTTCACCTGGGTCTCTTTGGAAACACTGAATTGGGGAAGAAATGAACAAAAAATACCAACTGATTCTTTTGATTTTGGTTTTTCTTGCCGTCGCGGGCGCAGTGACGTGGTATTTGGTTGCGCAAAATGCCGCTGCACTTCCGGTATTGCATCCAGTGGGGACGATTGGCGAGCAGGAACGATGGCTCATGATCATTACCGTCTTGCTCTCTGCTGTGGTGGTGATCCCAGTGTATTTTCTTCTTTTTATCTTTGCGTGGAAGTACCGTGATACGAACCCAAACGCAAAGCACACGTATTTGCCGGAGTGGAAGCACAGCCGCGCGGCAGAAATCGCCTGGTGGTTGGTTCCGGCGATCATCATTTTTATCATCGCGATCATTACCTGGCGCAGTTCGCATACGCTCGATCCGTACCGGCCGATCCATTCCAGTGTCCCGGATATGAACATTCAAGTTGTGGCGCTGGATTGGAAATGGCTTTTTATTTATCCCGATCTGGGGATCGCCAGCGTCAACCAGCTGGAATTTCCGGAAAAAACACCACTTCATTTCCATTTGACTGCCGATGCACCGATGAACTCGTTTTGGATTCCACGTTTGGGAGGGCAGATTTACGCCATGCCGGGCATGGACACGCAGCTGTTTTTGATCGCCAGCAGCACGGGAAGTTTTCATGGGCTTTCGGCAAACATCAGCGGCAACGGCTTTGCGGGAATGAACTTCACCGCGAAGTCTGACACCCCGGAAGAATTTTCTTCGTGGGTGGAGGCGGTGCGGCAATCACCAAACCACCTCACGCTTTCGGCGTATCAAGATCTTGCGAAGCCAAGTGAGTATCAGCCGGTGCAGTATTTTTCCGCGGTGGCAAACGGCTTGTTTCAGGACATTGTGATGAAATACATGATGCCGGGAGTGGAAAAGATGTTTGAAGCTTCTGGAACACCTTCGATGTCTGGCATGCAAATGACTGGAATTTCTTCCGCTTCTGCGTCATCGACAAGCAGGAAAACAGCGAGTTCTTCCGGTGTTTCGAGCTCGAGTGCGCCAGGATCAGTTTTAGAAACTGAAACTTCAGTGCAAACCGGCTCAAGCTCAAGCACGACGGCGCAGACGGTCAAACCAAAAATGAAGCCCATGAATGCAGGCATGCCGGGCATGCCTATGAATATGAACGAATAACACTATGAATATCTTCAGCCTTTTTGGAAAATTATCGTGGAATGTTTTTCCTACCAACCCGATTGCGATCGGCGGGGCCCTCACTGTCGTGCTCTCCGGTGTGGGGATTTTGCTGCTCATTACTTTCCTGGGGCGCTGGAAATGGCTGTACCGAGAGTGGCTCACCTCGCTTGATCCAAAAAGAATCGGCGTGATGTATATCATTGTTTCATTTGTCATGCTGTTTCGTGGAGGGGTAGATGCGATCATGATGCGCACACAGCAGATCACTTCCGTGGGTGCTTCTCATGGTATTCTTTCGGCAAACCACTTCCAGCAGGTTTTCTCGGCGCACGGTTCAATCATGATTTTTTTCGTGGCAATGGGCTTGACCTTTGGCATCATCAACGTTATCCTTCCGCTTCAGATTGGTGCGCGTGACGTTGCTTTTCCGCTGCTCAACTCCATGAGCTTTTGGATGTTTTTCGGCGGTGCCATGCTTTTGAACCTCTCGCTCGTGCTCGGAGAATTTTCTACGGCGGGCTGGCTCGCGTATCCGCCGCTTTCGGAACTCTACTACAGTCCGGGGGTTGGGGTGGACTACTGGATCTGGAGTTTGCAAATTGCCGGTATCGGAAGTCTGCTTTCCGGGCTCAACTTTCTTATCACGATTTTCAAAATGCGGGCAAAAGGAATGACACTTATGAAAATGCCGGTTTTTGTCTGGAGTGTGCTCGGTGCTATGTCGCTCGTGACTTTTGCTTTCCCGATCCTCACCGTGACACTCGCACTTCTTTACCTTGACCGTACCATCGGAACGCACTTTTTCACCGCCGGCGCCGGCGGCAACATGATGATGTACGTGAACATGATCTGGGCGTGGGGACATCCGGAAGTATACATTCTCATTCTTCCAGCATTTGGAGTCTTTTCGGAGATCGTGCCGGTTTTTTCGCGCAAACGACTCGCGGGCTACACTTCGATGGTGCTCTCGATCTTTGCCATTGTCTTTCTTTCGTTCATTGTTTGGCTGCATCACTTCTTCACCATGGGTGCCGGCGCGGACGTAAACGCCTTCTTCGGTATCATGACCATGGTGATCGCCGTCCCAACGGGAGTAAAAATTTTCAACTGGATTTTTACCATGTATCGCGGGCATATCCGCCTGATGACCCCAATGCTCTGGTTTATGGGATTTGTCGTGCTCTTCACCATCGGGGGAGTTACGGGCGTTTTGCTCGGGGTTCCTGCCGCGGACTTCCAGTTGCACAACAGTCTCTTTTTGGTCGCGCACTTCCATACAATGATCGTGAGCGGTGTCCTCTTCGGGTACTTTGCCGGGATCATGTACTGGTTCCCAAAGATCTTTGGCTTCAAACTGAACGAACGACTGGGAAATCTCTCTTTTTGGTGCTGGACGATCGGCTTCATGGGTGCTTTCATTCCGCTGTACATCTTGGGCTTCATGGGTGCAACGCGGCGGCTTGATCACTACAGCACCGGGCTTGGGTGGCAGCCGCTCTTCATCGTTGCTGGCATCGGCGTGGCGATTATCGTACTTGGTGTTTTCTTTCAGCTTTTGCAGATCATTGTCAGTATCAAAAATCGAAGGAAGAATAAAGACACTACAGGGGATCCTTGGGACGGACGAACACTCGAATGGTCCACCAGTTCGCCGGCGCCGTTTTATAATTTTGCCGTGCTTCCGGTGGTAAAAAAGCGTGATGATTTTTGGCGGGTCAAAATGGAGCGTGAAGAAGGCAAAGAAGGAGAAAAGCCCGTGTATCGCCCGTTTGAAATGCCAAAGAACTCCGCAACAGGGCTTCTCATTGCGTTCTTTGCATTTCTCTTTGGCTTCGGGGCAGTATGGCACCTCTGGTGGCTTCTGATCCTCGGGCTTTTGGGGGTGGTCATCACGGCGATTGTCCGTATCTCAAACGACGAGACGCACTTTACGGTCACTGTGGAAGAAATCGAGAAGATAGAATCATCTCGCTCTCACAAGCAATATGCATAAAACAGCAATTATGGAAACAAAAAACACAAGAGAGAATACGCCGGTCATCCTGGACGCTGTTGCCCGCCACGAAATGGAAGACCAGGACTCGGTAACGATTTTTGGATTTTGGGTCTATCTTATGACAGACTTTGTGATGTTCGCGTGTCTGTTTGCCACCTTTGCGGTGCTGCACAACAACACCTTTGGCGGTCCCTCGGCAAAAGAAATTTTCTCATTGCCGTTTGTACTGGTGGAAACGTTCGTTCTTCTTACCAGCAGCTTCACCTGCGGACTCGGAATGCTTGCGGCGCATCATCAGAAAAAGAAAGAGCTTTTCTTCTGGTTTATCGTTACCTTTCTTCTTGGTGTTGTTTTTTTGGTAATGGAGCTCACAGAATTTCGCGGACTGATTCACGAAGGCAATAGCTTTACTCGGAGCGGTTTTCTATCTTCGTATTTTGCGCTGGTCGGTACCCACGGGCTGCATGTGTTTATTGGGCTGTGTTGGATGGTGGTGCTCTTGGTGCAGGTGCTGCGGCGGTCATTCACGCGGCATGTTACCCGCCGTCTTATTCTTTTTTCAATTTTCTGGCATTTTCTTGATCTTATTTGGATCTTTATCTTTACCATCGTGTACCTTTTGAGTGCGCTTTAATGTAGAATGAACAAAATGGCAAATCACCCAACAAGTCTCAACACTGACAAGCATCACGCGCATCTTCACCGCGGAGTTCACCGCGGACCGCTCGAGGCATATACTTTGGGTTTTCTGCTCTCCATCCTTTTTACCGCCACCGCCTTTTTTCTGACCGTAGAACACGCCTTCCCAGTATCGCTCTTGATTGCTCTTCTCATGCTTCTGGCGCTTTCGCAATTTGCCATTCAGCTCCTGTGCTTTCTCCATTTGAGTCGTGAAGTGAAACCGCGCTGGCACATCTTTGTCTTTGCGGTGATGACCGCTGCAGTGCTCATCATCGTCATTGGATCGCTTTGGATCATGCATAACTTGAACACCCGTATGATGCCGAGCGCAAAAGACATGACCGCCTACATGCAAAGCCAAACCGGCATTTAGTTTAGAAACTTGCATAAATATTTTTTAAAATTTTTATAGAAACAATCGCACGATGAACATCCGCAGAAAAGTGAAACATCTTCCCGAATTCCTGAAATTCTCCCGTGTCCGCCGGAAACACTCTTTTTTGGAAAAAGTGAAGGAGTATTATTCGCTTACCAAACCTGGCGTGCTCTATGGCAATGCATTGACTGCCCTGGCGGGATTTCTTCTCGCGTCTGCCCATGAAGGATTTTTTTCTTGGGAACTTTTCTTCGGTTTAAACATTGGAATGACGCTCGTGATCGCTTCCGCCTGTGTGATCAATAACGTCCTTGACCAAGACATTGACCAAAAAATGGAGCGGACAAAAAAACGCGCTCTCATTCGTGGGACAGTTCCGGGGAGAAATGCCGCTTGGTTCGGCACAGTGCTTGGGGTTTTGGGGGTTGGCATCTTGTATCTTTTTACCAACCTGCCGGCAACGGTTGTGGCGATCCTCGGATTTATCGTCTACGTGTGGCTCTATGGTATGCTCGGCAAACGGCTTTCTATGCACGGAACGTTGGTCGGAAGTATTTCCGGCGCCATGCCGATTTTGGCTGGGTACATGGCAGTCTCGGGAGCGCTTGATCTCGGAGCGGTGATTGTTTTTTTTGCACTTTTTCTTTGGCAGCAGCCGGAGTTCTACTCCATCGCGATTTACCGCCGCGAAGAATACCGTACCGCTGGCATCCCCGTGATGCCGGTGGTCGTTGGTGTGAAAAACACGATCATTCAAATTTTCTGCTATGCGGTGGCGTTTGTGATCGTCTCACTTTTGCTCACGGTGTTTGGCTACACAGGATACACATATTTTGTCGTGATGGGGTTGCTTGGACTGTATTTTATCTGGCTTGGTTTCAAAGGCTTTCAGGAAAAAGATAGCGACGCCTGGGCACGAAAAATGTTTCATTTCTCGCTTGTGATGATTCTCGTGTTTTCGGTGATGCTCTCAATCGGCGGGGTTTTGCCGTAATTCTCCACCCGATGATCAAATTGCACGTTTCGATAAGGCGGTTATTTTCGCTGGTTGATTGGAAGGGAATGGGCTTTGACAAGAAAGCGCAGCGTTCCAAAAATGAAATACCCGATAAGGAATGAAATGACGATCACGATGATAGAAGCCAAAACATCGGGACGAAAGACCATGAGAATCAAGACGCCAAGGGCAGAGAAAAAACTGCAGGAAATAGCACGCATCTGTTTTGGTCTGCGTGCAAACTTTTTAAAATCCTCTGAAAGAGGAAGGGGCTGATCGGAATCTTGTGGAAGTTTGGAAATCAATTGCTCGGAAAACTTTTTGCCAGTGTGTGAACTGATTCCTCCGGTGGCGATGAACGTGATTACGGCAACCACTACCCAGCCGATGGTTTCGTGGTGTGCGTATCTCATGTACGAAAGATACAGTCCGGAGAGAAAAATAAGCGCGGAGGAGGTGCCGAACATGGCGGGAAGTTTGCAGAGGATAGCGAAAATGCCTCTTGCTTGGATGGTGTTTTCCGCACGGCGCAGGGCTGAGTAGCAAAAAAACTGAACAGCCATGGCGGCAAACAGACCCAAAACTCCGAGAATGTGCAGCAGCAAAATAGTTTTGATTATCATAGTTTAAATTCTTATGTATAATTAGCATACCTTGGGCGGAAGCGCCCTGGCAAGCGTTCTGGGGAAAACTTCGGAGTATTTATTTTTTCATGGAAAAACATTTCATCGGAATCGTAGGAAGTTTGCGGAAGAAGTCGTTCAACCGATCCTTGATGCGTGCAGCACAGAAGTTTGCACCAGAGGGGATAAACATTGAAAATGTGGAGATCGGGGATTTTCCGCTTTTCAATCAGGATCGCGAAAAAGAAAATTATCCAGAAAACGTGCAGAAGGTGAAAGATCAGATCACTGCCGCGGATGGAGTGCTTTTTGTGACGCCGGAGTACAACCGCTCTGTTCCCGGCGTGCTCAAAAACGCCATCGACTGGCTTTCACGTCCTCCGGGGACCTCGCCGTTCAAAGGAAAACCAGTACTGGTGATCGGTGCCTCAACCGGACAGTTGGGAACGGCGATCGGGCAGTACCATTTGAAGCAATCGCTTTTGTATTTGGATGCGCGTGTTCTCGGACAGCCGGAGTTTTATCTGAGCAATGCGGGAGAAAAGTTCGATGAAGAAGGGAATCTGACGGACGATAGGACCCGAGTACTTTTGATCGGCGCGCTTGAGCGTTTGGCGGCAGCGGTGGGATAAAAGACAGTCAAGCATTTTTTTAAAAAACTTTGGATCTCAATCAGGAATAAAAAAACCGCCCCGAAGGGCGGCTTCTTGTTTAAACTTGAAGAAGGAAAGTCTTAACTTGCGGTTCCGGTTGCTGCTTCCGGTGCGTTTTTGCTTCCTTCGTCGAGTGTGTTGATCAGCCATTTTCCGTTTTGATCAACGAGCGTCATGCTCACATCAACCGTTCCAGCATTGCCGCCATGCTCCACTTCGTTGCTGGTCATGAGAACGATTTTTCCTTCTACGGAATACACGACGCCGCTGGTGCTTACGTCGGTAATCTCAATGTGGTCCGGCCACGGACTGGAGACATCTCGTCCCGGCGCTTTGGATGGATCCTTCTGCCACTCGGCAAGTAAAGTACCGGTTACGTATGGTCCGTATGCGTCTTTCATCGTGCTAGAAGCATCCGGTGCGAGAAGTGAAACCTTCTGAAGCTGTTTGCCAAAATCTTCGACCGTCTGCTTCACTGCTGTTTCGTTTGCGTTTACTTGCTGGGCTGCCGCTTGGTTCGTGCAGGTTTCGGTCGTTCCGTCTTGGGTCAGCATCGCCTGATTGCCTTTGTCCCAGAAAACAACGGATTCATCTGCGTTGGCATATCGTCCGCCATCAGCGCTTTTGGTGCGGTTCAGAGTAACTGTGCTCCCATCCGCAAGCTGCAGGTCTACGCTATCGCCAGTTTGGCTAAAGCTTGCGCTCACATTTTTCCCCGATGGACAAGCGTACGCAACGGCGCTTGTTTGTGTGGTGCTGGTTGCTGTAGTCGGTGCACTCGCTGTATTGTTCTGCCAAAATCCCCACCAGAGCACCACGACAATGATGATGATGATGACGATAAGCAGAATGATTTTCCAAGTATTTTTCATATCGTCAGCGTTATCGTAAATAATGCGGCTGCTTGAAGAAGAGCCATAGAAACCATTGTCATGTATTTTCGATCTTTTTGCAACGGAAAAACATTTTTGGTGAGGCATCAAAGGAAATTTCTCTTGCATGACACCGCTCCAAGGGCGCTTGCCCGGTCTGAGTGTCATTACAAGAGAAATTTCCTTTGAGGCGAATAATAAAGAAACGTGGGGAAGTTATCCACAGGGAGCCTGGTCAGAAAAAGCTTGACAAGAAATTTGAGAGGACTATACTAATGGCAGATCATTTATTTGTTCTTCTTTTCTTCCCCCCCCAATTTCATACACAACACCAACCATCATTTTGATGGCTTTTTTTTGCCCAATTTCTGTTTTGACAGCAAAAAACCTCGTAAAAGAGGTTTGAAAAAAAGATTTTGTTTAGAAGCTCTGAAAGAAGAAAGTCTACGCACGTTCTACATACTCGCCGGTATCGGTATTGATTCTGAGCACCTCGCCTTCTTTGATGAAGAGGGGGACCTGGATCTTTGCGCCGGTTTCAAGCTCCACTTCTTTTGTGGCGCCTTGAGCGGTATTGCCGCGGACGGCGGGAGGAGCGGTTTTTACTTTGAGCTCCACTTTGATCGGAATTTTTACGCCGATGATCTTGTCTTCAAAAAGAAGCGTTTCGACGATGTCATTGCTTTTCAAATATTTGATCTTTTCTCCGATCATGCTGTCGTCCAGTTCAAAGCGATCGCTTGGGTTTTTGGGACTGCAAAAGGTGGATTTACCGTTGCGGCTGTAGATGTACTTTGCTTCTTTGGTTCCAAGGTCTGCTTCTTCGATCGTTTCGGCTTGATGAAAAGATCGTTCCAGAACTTTTCCGGTGATCAGGTTCTTCAATTTTGTTGCATTTACCGGCTTTCGCTGCTGTTTTCGGAACACGTGGGAAGTGAGCACTTCGTATGGATCGCCGTCAATCACCACGAATTTTCTCGGTGTAATTTCATTGTAGTTCAACATGTCGAGCATTGTATAAAAAAGCAGGAAAAAAGTCTACCAGAAGGGAATTGAGGAGATATGAAGGCGCTTGACGAATCTTACGTTTCTGCTATCATCTTAGTAATCGCTTTGGTGCGTTCTTTTTTGTTTGTAGGAAAGAACACAACGGTTAATTTTAAAAGCTAATTTTAATTCACAGAGTCGTTTGTTTTGAGGCTTCCCGAATTCCGGATTTTCATTTTTTCACAGATTTGCTCTCGTGCACTCAAAACAGATTGCTCTCCGAAAAATATGGCAGAATTTAACAGAGAAAAACCACACATCAACGTTGGTACGATCGGACACGTAGACCATGGAAAAACCACCCTTACGGCGGCTATTCTTAACGTTTTGAATCTCGCCGGAAACGAGGTGAAGATGAAAGGCATTGATCAGATTGACGGTGCACCGGAAGAAAAAGCACGCGGTATTACGATTGCGCTTTCTCACAACGAGTACTCCACGAAAAACCGCCACTATGCTCACGTGGATGCGCCGGGACACGCCGACTACATCAAGAACATGATTACTGGTGCGGCTCAGATGGATGGTGCCGTTCTCGTAGTTGCAGCAACGGACGGTGTGATGCCGCAGACTCGCGAACACATTCTTCTTGCGAAGCAGGTGGGTGTTCCTTCTATCATTGTCTTCTTGAACAAGTGTGACATGGTGGATGATCCAGATTTGATCGACTTGGTGGAAGAAGAAGTTCGTGAACTCTTGACCGCCCAGGGATTTGATGGTGAAAACGCGCCGGTGATCCGCGGTTCAGCTTTGAAAGCACTTCAGGCGACATCTGTAGATGATGAATGGGCAAAGAAAGTGCTTGAGCTTGCTGACCAGATGGACACGTACTTCCCATTGCCGGAACGAGACACAGAAAAGCCGTTCTTGATGCCGATCGAGGACATCTTCTCAATTGAAGGACGCGGAACGGTGGTTACCGGTCGTATTGAACGAGGAAAGGTGAAGGTTGGTGAGGAAGTCGAGATTGTCGGACTCCACCCGACGACCAAGACAACGGTTACCGGTATCGAAATGTTCAACAAGTCTCTTCAGGAAGGTATGTCCGGAGACAACGCCGGAATTCTTCTTCGCGGTACGAAGAAAGATGATGTGACCCGAGGACAGGTGTTGGCAAAGCCGGGTTCTGTGACTCCTCACACCGAATTTCAGACTGAGGTATACATTTTGAAGAAAGAGGAAGGAGGTCGGCACACGCCGTTTTTCACGGGATACAAGCCGCAGTTTTACATCCGAACCACGGACGTAACTGGTGAAGTAACCTTGCCGGAAGGCACGGAAATGGTCATGCCGGGAGACACGGTGACTGTTACTGTAAAGCTTGTTGCACCAGTCGCACTTGAAGAGCAGATGCACTTCGCTATCCGTGAAGGAGGAAAAACGGTTGGTGCCGGAGTGGTAACCAAAATCATTAAATAAGCTGACTTAGCGCGAAACGTATGGAAGAAAAAACAATTACTAAAAAGAAAGCCAAAGAAGGAAACGATATGCCGCGTTTGCGGATACGCGTTCGCGCCTATGAGCACAAGGTGCTTGACAGCTCGGTAAAGCAGATCATCGACACCGCAGCGCGATATGATGCGGAAGTTATCGGCCCGGTGCCGTTGCCGACAGAGATTCGAAAATATACGGTCAATCGCTCAACCTTCGTACACAAAGATGCACGAGAGCAATTTGAAACGCGAACCCACAAGCGCTTGATCGATATTTTAAATCCTTCTCCAAAGGTGATCGAAGCCCTGACGAACCTCTCACTTCCTTCTGGAGTGAACATCGACGTGAAAATGGGTTAGTCCCATTTTGCATTTTTCCTGCAATATGGTAAGGTGCTGCCACGTGTAGAGAGCTCGCGGTTGATTTTCAGGCGAGTCATATCAAAAAGCGAATCGTTATAGACCCATAGCAAACCAACACAAACATGAAATTCATGCTCGGAACAAAACAGAATATGACCCAAGTTTGGAATGAAGAAGGAGTCGTTTCTCCTTCCACCATCCTTGTTGCCGGGCCGATTACGGTTGTGGGGATAAAAACGAAAGAGCGCGATGGATATGACGCGGTGCAAGTAGGTTTTGGAGAGCGCAGTCAGAAGAACATTGCCAAGGCTCAGCAAGGGCAATGGAAAGACTTGGGAAATTTCCGCTTTGTCAAAGAATTTCGCAGCAATAAGCCGGTAGAAATGAAGGTGGGAGACAAGCTTGATGTTTCACTTTTTGAAGTCGGTGACACGGTGCAAGTGAGTGGAATTTCCAAGGGAAAGGGTTTTCAAGGAGGGGTGAAGCGGCACGGTTTTTCCGGAGGTCCACGCACTCACGGACAGAAGCATTCTGAACGCGAGCCGGGATCCATCGGGGCTACTGGACCGCAGCGGGTTTTCAAAGGAACCAGGATGGCAGGACGAATGGGGGCGGATCGGGTTACGGTCAAAAATCTCAAAGTGCTCGGTGTGGATGCCAAAAACAGCACCCTGCTTCTTTCAGGGGCAATTCCTGGACGGCGAGGGACCCTCATTGAAATTCTCGGATTCAAAAAGTCCGCCGTGCAATAATCAAACAACGAATCATGGAAGTAAAAACATACAACCAAGAAGGGAAAGAAACAGGAAAAATCGCGCTTTCTGACGAAGTGTTTGGTTTGCCGTGGAATGGAGATCTGGTTCATCAAGTGCTGACTTCGATGCAGTCAAACGCTCGTATCAATCTCGCACATACAAAAGACCGATCGGAAGTTTCTGGAGGTGGAAAGAAACCTTGGCGACAAAAGGGAACGGGCCGCGCTCGACACGGTTCGACCCGATCGCCGATTTGGGTTGGTGGAGGTATCACCCACGGTCCTCGCAAGGAAGAAAACTTCAAGAAGAAGATTAATAAAAAAATGAAAACCAAAGCGCTCTTTACCGTGCTTTCGGCGAAATTACGCGACAACGAAATTTTGTTTGCGGAAGGAGTGGAGTTTGCTGAGCCAAAAACGACAGAAGCAAAAAACATGCTGCTTGCCTGGGGAAAAGCTTTAGGGCACGACAACGTGCTTTCCAAAAAGCGTAACAGCGTGAAGGTGGTGACTTTTGGAGGCGATGAAAAGTTCTTCAAGAGTTTTCGAAATTTTGGAAATGTTGATATTTCCGAGCTTCGAAACATGAACATTCAGACGGTTCTTTCACACAAATACTTGGTGATCACGGATCCGAAAGAAAGTGTGGACTTTTTGGAAAGAAAGCTGGAAGCAAAAAAGAACGCGCCGGTAAGCGCAACAAAATAAAACACTACTATGGCAATTTTTGGAAAGAAAAAAACTGACGCCGAGCCTGAGAAAGCACAGGAAAAAGCGGTAAAAACGGAGAAGAAAGAAACAAAAAAAAGCGGTGAACCTTCTCCAGTTTCTCTCTGGACGAAACGGAAGCACGCGAGTCTTCCGGATGATCTTTTGAAGAAAATGCGTATTACCGAAAAGTCTGCTATTCTCTCTAGTAAAAAAATCTACACATTTGAGATTGACCCTTCTTGCGGGAAGAAAGAAGTGGCGCGTGCGTTTCAGCATGTCTATGGCAAAACGCCAGTGAAGATCAACATTGTGAACGTACGCGGCAAGGTGAAGCGAACCCGAACAGGGTTGGGTAGAACCAAAGCAAAGAAGAAAGCCATGGTGTACCTGAAACCGACCGAGCGTATCGATTTCGTTTAGAAACGAGAGTTTTTGATATCAAGCAGAAAATAAATTTATTCATACGAATTCATGAGAAAGCTTAAACCAACATCCGCCGGACAAAGGCAGACAAAAATCCCTTCTTACCGAAAGGTACTGACGGCTTCCAAGCCTCACAAGCCTTTCACGAAAGGGAAAAAGAAAATTTCCGGTCGTGCAGCAAGCGGAAGAATTTCTGTGCGGCACAAAGGTGGTGGACACAAGAGACGTTTTCGTGAAATTGATTTTACATACGCGCAGCATGACGTGATAGGAGTGATCAAGAGCGTGGAGTACGATCCAAACCGATCTGGGTTCATTTCTCTCGTGTCTTATCAAAATGGTTTTCGTGCGTATGTGCTGACGCCGGCATCCCTCAAACCAGGTGACAGTTTCCTCGTTTCTGAAAAAGCTCGGGTGAAGCCGGGAAACCGTCTTCCGCTTCGCAAAATTCCCGTTGGTGTCTTTGTCTACAATGTGGAAATCCATCCGGGCGGCGGTGCAAAAATCTCTCGATCGGCAGGAAATTACGCTGAAGTGGTTGCCAATGAAGCCGGAAAAACAAGCTTGAAACTTCCTTCCGGTGAAGTGCGAAAAGTGAGCGAAAATTCCTGGGCTTCCGTCGGCGAAGTGTCCAACAATGAACACAAGCTTCGCAATCTCGGAAAAGCTGGTCGAAGTCGTTGGCTGGGAATTCGTCCAACCGTTCGCGGTTCGGTGATGAACCCGGTAGACCACCCGCATGGAGGTGGAGAAGGAAAGCAGGGAATCGGACTTCGTCTCGGTCCAAAGACTCCTTGGGGCAAACAGGCGCTTGGGGTGAAAACAAGAAAAACAAAGAAATACTCCAACAGCGCAATTGTGACCCGACGCAAGCGAAAGAAACGAAAATAATTTTTTAAAAAACAAAAACTCCGATATTTTCCGGAGTTTTTTGTTTGTAACTTTTAAAATTTGAAGTGATTAAAGATCTTTAAAGTTTATTTTTTCTGAGAAATCAGATCAGATACACCTCCGAAAAAATCAACTGGGAGTCCGAAAACGACTGTTTTGGAAGGTTCCGGTCCAAGCTTTTCAAGGGTTTGCAGGGTGCGGATGGAAATGGCCATGGGGGATTTTTCCAAAACGCTTGCCGCTTCAGCAAGCTTTTGGGCGGCGGAAAATTCTCCGTCAGCGCGGATGATCACGCTTCGGCGTTCTCGTTCAGATTCTGCCTGCTTGGCCATAATCCGTTTCATGTCGTCCGGAAGTTCAATGTCCTGGATTTTGATGTCTGTGACGGCAATGCCCCAATTTTTGGTTGCTTCGGTGACGATTGACTGAATTTCCTGAGAAACGTGTTCGCGTTCGGAAAGAATTTCGTCAAGTTCGGTTCCTCCAATGACATCGCGAAGGGCGGCCTGGGCGTATTGCGCGATGGCAAGGGTGTAATTTTGGATGTTCAAGATCGCGTCTTCCGCACTTTTCACCTGGAAGTACACCACCGCGTTGATATTTGCCGGTACATTGTCTTTGGTAATTACCTCCTGCTTTGGAATGTCCGTCGTGGTGATGCGCATATCAACCTTTATCATCTGCTGAACACCGGGGAAAATCCACGTAAGCCCGGGAACTTTTGTGCCGGTATACTTTCCAAGCGTCAAAACCACCCCTTTTTCATACTGATTTACGATTCGTAGGCCACTGAGTGCTGCCACAAGAATAATCACGATGATTAACTCAATCATAAGCATTTGGTTAGTTAAAAGAGTAATATTAACATTGTAGCATGAAGAAAGGTGCTTAAATTTTTTCAAATAAAAAAACGTGGATAGAGCAATTGAGTCATACTCTGAGAATTGCTATACTGGTTTTATGGAAGGAATTATCATTTTTGGAGCAAAGTATTTGATTTGGATTGCGCTCTTTTTTGCCGCGCTGGTCTCCGGGGCGTGGTTTTATCAGACGCGTCGGTGGCACTGTATTTTTGAAGCAATCTCAGCTGCGGTGCTTGCTTTTATCCTTTCCCGCGTGGCACAAATGTTTTTCTATAATCCTCGTCCGTTTGTGTCGGAACATTTCGTTCCGCTCATTCCACATGTTCCCGACAATGGTTTTCCATCCGATCATGTCTTGCTTTTGGCGGTAGTGGCCCTTCTTGTGTGGCGTATTTCTCGGAAATGGGGGATGGTGTTGCTTTTGACCGCTTTCCTGGTAGGTATTTCCCGTGTTGCTGCTCATGTGCATCACAGTGTAGACGTGGCGGGTTCGCTTGCTATTGCTTTGATCTCAATTGCGATTGTTCGCGCTTTTTTCCAGCGTTTTTTCCCCTTTAAAAACAAAACTCCAAAACGTCGCTTGAAAGAATCTTTTGCAAATGCACGGTAGAGACGTTTGAGATGAAGAGTTTTAAAATTAAAATCACATAAAGCAGAAAGTTGGTAACTCACTGAATTTACAAATTTATGAAAAGAGATACAAAAATCATTCTCGGCGTGGTAATCGCCATTGTTATCATTCTTGGCATTTTGGCCTACTTTGCTTCAGATGGCCATCTCAGTATGCAGAATGAAAACCCATCCGCAACTTCAAGCGCACAAAACGCCACTGGCACGACAGAAGGCACCAGTACAGCAGCGACTTCCTCGGTGGTAGAAATGGAGACCAAAACCATTACGCGCGAAGCGGATCAGTATTCTATCAAAGACGACTACCCGGCAGGAAATCTTCCGGGAGCTTCCGTCGTTTCCGCCGCCATAGAGAAGCAGGCGTCGGACTTCGCCTCCCGGGCAGCACAGGAAAACACACCAGGAACCGGATCGGGAAACAAGTACGAGCAGGTGGTGAAATACGAGACCTATCAACATGACGGCGATATTTCTTTCGTGGTAAAAACTTACGAGTACACCGGTGGCGCAAATGGTATCAATGTCGTCAGTACGTTTGTTTTTGATCAAAATGGAACGCAGCTTGCTTTGGCAGATGTGGTCGGGCAGAGCACGGCAGACCAAAACGCTTTCCTTGCAAACGTCCAATCTGCACTTTCAGCAAAAGACAAAACGTTAGGCATCTTTGCTGGCGCGGTACAGAAACTCACCTTCAAAGACCTGAGCAATTTCTCACTGACAAGCGACGGTGTTGTCGTTTCTTTCTCCCAGTACGACGTGGCGCCGGGTGCCTCGGGAATCGTGACAGTGACCATTCCGTACAGCAAGATCAATGCAAATTCTTAAAGTTTTTGAGAACAGATGAAAATAAAAAGCGCCTCTTTCTTGAGGCGCTTTTGCGTTGAATAATTAGGTTCTACTTTTTGCAAGAAAAACTGCAAAGAAATCTGTAACTTCTTTCAGAAGTTCCATATAAAGCCTGATCAGTTGGATCATTTTTTCGGAATTACTCTGCCATCCGCCCAGAAACCTTCCGCGCAAACAATCTCCCTTAAAGTTTTCAAAGGGGCGTTCAAAATCCTTTGTGAAATCTTGTACCTTTTGTATATGTTCGGAAATCGTTTCAATAGATTTGAAACAGCATTCTCGATCTGCCTTTTCAAGTTTTTCCAGTTGATCTTTTTCGCTTTCGTTGAGTAAATGTTCGGCAGTGGAGGGAGAAATCTTGAGATGTGCAATACCGATTTTCATTCTCATAAAATGATTCAGTGCCTGGGTGAGTGAAACAGTGGGATCTTTCAGTGCTTCTTTCTTTGCTTTGGCAACAGCATCATAAACGTACTGTTGGTCGCTGAACAGATCGTGATGCATCATATATGCCTGGAGCAGTGTTGCTCGTGCTCTCAAAGTACTTTGAAAAGCAATAAGAATGCATTCTTCCGCCAAATTGGCGTAGGTCTCAGGTGTCTCGAAAATCTGATCTTTGATTTCCATGGTGGACATGACATACTCCGGTGTAATGGAACAACGTATCTGTGGGTACCATAACCCAAAAAAGAACTTTTGACAAGATGGTGAGAAATAGTTTCGCTTTTCAAAAGGCTAAAAAATAAAAAGCCGGAAGGCAGAGAGCCTCCGGCTTTTTGATCACTCGGCATTATTTTTTGGAATGCCCGCCATAAAGTTGCGGCGGAGTTTTTTGGCGATTTTGCGCGGATTCAAGGATCTTTAGAAGAACCCTTTGTGTTTCTGGATTCTCTGGGCAGAGTTTGGCTTTCAATCCTACCAAGAAAGCGAGTTCGGAGGGTTTCTCATGTTCCTGAAGAAACTTTTTCAGCAAGCAGAGGAGGAAGATGTCCACTGACGGAGCGCGCTTCCAGGGGTAGTGTGGAATGAGATCTTGAAAAACTTTCCAGCGCTTGCGAAACTCAATGGAATTGTAGCTCTCTTTTCTGTCGAATCTGAGAATTTTCAAGATTGCACAATCAATCGGCGAATATCTCTCACCAATCAAGAATCGGAAGAACTGATAGAGCCGTGTCTGATACAAAAAAGGAAGTTCATGCTTTGAAATCATCGCGATACCTCGGTCCTTGTGTCTGCTCTGAAATCTGGGAAAGATTGTACCGAGAAATGAGCTTTTGTCAAAAAAAATTTTAAAAAATTCTCTCATTCTCCAGATTCATTTTTGCTTCACAAGAATGAAGAAAATAGTTTCTGTCAAAATTGACAATTTTTTATAAAAATAGTAGGGTAAGAAAGATTCGCGTTTCGTTTTTGAAGCGGGAATCATGGAAGTACCTTAACAACTAACAGGACGAAGGAGAGAGAAATGCGTAAAAAGCATATTCTCGCAATGGGTTTTCTGATCTTTTCTGTCGGCGCTTTTGCGGATGGAAATAGCTCTGGAAATAACGGTGGCTTCATGAATCAAGGAAGTCAGCCGGCAAATGGCTTCAATAGAGGCGTCACCATTACCGGTGGAGTAGCTGCAGCTTCAACAGCAACCGGTAATTATACCGGAACCTACGCAACCGGAAATGTCGAAGGCGATGGAAAGCTTCAGACACATGGTGTGCAGGTTGGCGGGAATGCCCAGTCTGGATTTGATGCCGGTTCTAAGCAGATAGATTACGGTTCGTCGTCCGCAAATGGACAGGCCGCACTCGGACTCAACTTCAATGCCCTGGGCGGATCCAACTGGAAAGGATTCACCGGCAACGTGGCGGAGCAGGCAGAGTCGCACGCTTCAGGAACCAAGCAGAACACCAGCACGTGGACAAACGGAGGATTGTGGGGGAATGCGGATCTCAATCGTGGGAACCAGCACGCAAACGTCAGTGCTGAAACTGGAAACGCCGCGACCGACAAATGGTCAACGGATGCGTTCTCGAAGGGTGCTAGTGCTCTGATGGGCGAAATCCAAATCCAAATGAACCACTAACTAACAGGAAGCAACGCGGGCGGGGAATTTTTCCCCGCCCCCTTCTTCTTTATTTCTCAAGGAGAGAAAGAAAAATGGGAAGTTTTATCGTTGCGCTGATTTTCAGCCTCGTTTCCTTCGGTGCGTTTGCACAGGAAGGAATAGGCGTCCATTCTAATGCGAATGCAAATTCTGTTGGCATCGGCACAACCGGGCCAATCGTGAACCAACAAGGGTTGACGTACGCACCACATTCGTATGTAGAGGCACCGAAGCGGACTTTGTTTCCGCCAAATGTTGGCGGAATTCCAAACTCCGGACAGCTTTTTGTCAATCCGGGCGAATCTGTGAACAGAGCCACGGGATCCTTCCAGTGGCATGTGCTACATTTTTGCGGAGTTGGTAATATCGAAAACGAGGGGAATATGTCGAACGAACATTTTCTTCGCTTAAAAAAAGAGTATCCTCAATTCGTTGTAGATAGATCGAAGAGAATTGAACGTCATATCAATGGTTTTGATGTGTCATACCAGCCGCTCCCGGGTTATACCACTTCGGTTGCGCGCTCTCTTGCGAGTCTTCCGGTTCAGGGGACTGAAGTCAGAACGGATCTTCCGTATTGGCAAAAGTATACCTGCTTAGGGATAGTTTCTCTGATTGCAGAAAATGAAAAATCTGCTGAACTGATGAATATTTCCGAGCTTATAGAAACGGCTCGTGCATTCGTCGCAAACAATATTACGGGCTTTCCGCACGTATTCATTGTTACCGCGGAAAATGGAGATGCGATTGCCTACCAAAACGAAGTGAATGGCAGTGGTAGAGGGTTTTCCCTCACACCGCAAATCAGTGGGTTTATTGGATCAATGTTCGGCGGGCTTCCGTTTGATTTTGGTCATTCAACAACCAATACGGGAATGCGTTCTCGGATTGGTGGCTCATTCGCGCTTTTTTCCTACGCCCCCGATCATTCGTGTGCGTGTGATGCGGTCATAGCCCAAGCACCAAAAAAGCAACCTCAAGCAAGGACAACAACACAAGCACCGGTTTCTTCACAGCCACCGGTGCAAAGGGTGGTGATCGAAATTAAGACGCCAAATTCGAAATAAGGAGAAGAAAAATGTGGAAATTATCCGCATTGATTTTTCCGATTTCTGTCGCCCTTCTTCCCGGATGCTCGACCTTGTCTCCGTATCAGGAGAATTCGAGTGCCACGTACGTGCACTCTACTCTAAGTACAGTCATGTCCTTAGAAAGACAAGACGTGCAAGATGCGCTCGAGACCATTCCGGCACAAAAAAGCAGAAACCAATTAACTGTAATCACCCTTCCAGGAACATCCGTACAATTCTCTGTAGGGCGAGATGAATTTTTTGGCAATACACCTTGCCGATCCTATTTTGTTTCCGTAGACGGAGAATCACAGGGAGGATATGCCTGCCGAGACGAAAACGGGCGTTGGAGTAACGCCAACCGTCAGGCAATCATTGAAGGACACGGACAGCCGGTAGTACTGAGTTTTGCGCCACCAGCAGCGCCGCAAATGAGGCGGCAGAACCTTGCAGATCAGGCGCCGCCTGTCTCGCGTCAGGGAACCCCAAAGGCTTCCATGTCAACGCCGCAAAAAGCGGCAGTAAGTCAACAAAAAGAACAAAAAAAGAAAAAAGAGTACCGGTTTCATGACTGGTACGAGAATTAAAAAAATTTGTATAGTACCTTCAACAAGAGGCAAACGAAAAGTTTGCCTCTATTTTTTTTGTCTAAAAAAACGATTTTTGAAATATTTTTTCTTCCCGGTATACTGAAAGGCATGACGCAGCAAGAAGCGCTTGAAATTTTAAAACTCGGGCACAATGTCTATCTCACCGGGCCGGCGGGAAGCGGAAAGACGCACACGCTGAACACGTACATTTCCTACCTCAAAAAGTACGGTGTGGAAGTCGGGATCACGGCATCGACGGGAATCGCCGCCACACACATGAACGGCGTGACGATCCATTCCTGGGCGGGGCTGGGGATCAAAAACTTTCTCTCGGAAGAAGATCTCGATGCGCTTCAGGAGAAAGAGTATCTCTTCAAGCGGTTTCAAAAGACGAAAGTGCTCGTAATCGATGAAGTTTCCATGCTGCATGATTTCCGTTTGGACATGGTGGAGCGTGTGTGTCGGGCGATGAAGCGAAACGAAGAGCCGTTCGGCGGGATGCAGGTGATTCTCTCCGGAGACTTTTTCCAGCTTCCGCCTATTTCAAAAAGAAATGAACCCGAAGCGCGGTTCGTGTATCATTCTGATGCGTGGAAGGCAATGGATTTGCGCGTGTGCTACCTTGAAGAGCAGTTCCGTCAGACGGGAGAGGATTTCGCGCTGCAGGTTTTGAACGATATCCGCGCAAACGACGTCACGGAAGATACCCTCGACCACTTGCGGCGGCGGTACAAAAGAGCGCCGAAACTGCCGGGTGCGGAAGACGGAAAAAGAATCATTCCCACCAAACTCTACACGCACAACATAGATGTGGACGCGATCAATGACCGCGAACTCGAAAGTCTCGAGGGAGGGACGCATGTGTACGAAATGCGAAGTAAGGGAAAAAATCCGCTTGTGGAAACGCTCAAGAAAAGCTGTTTGGCGCCGGAGCGGCTGGTTTTGAAAGAGGGAGCCCAGGTGATGTTTGTGAAAAACAACTTTGACGCGGGGTACGTGAACGGCACGCTTGGCACGGTGGTGGGTTTCGACAAAATGGATGCGCCGATCGTGGAGACTTTGAGCAGCGTGAACGGCACGGGCGGAAAGAGAATTACCGTGGAAGAAACCGATTGGAGTATTGACGAAGAGGGGAAGGTGAAGGCCGAAATCACGCAGCTTCCGCTTCGGCTCGCGTGGGCGATCACCGTGCACAAAAGTCAGGGCATGAGCCTGGACGCCGTGGAGGTGGATCTTTCGAAATCATTCGTTCCCGGGATGGGGTATGTCGCGCTCTCCCGCGTGCGCACGCTTGGCGGGCTGAAGCTTCTCGGGCTGAACCAGGTTGCCATGCAGGTTGACCCGCGTGTCCTCCAGTTTGACCAAGAACTCCGAAAGCTTTCTGAGCGTGCGGCGGACGAACTCGCGGAAATGGATGAAGAAGAAAAAGAGCAGGGCATTCGCGAGTATTTGGACAGCATTTCTCCGACGGAAAAAGAACGGCGTGAGAAAGAAGAGGAAAAAGCATGGCAGGCGGAAAAGAAAATTCCCACCCACGAGAAGACCCGCGCACTTGTACAGCAAAAGCTCTCGCTTACGGAAATCGCGCAAGCTCGCGGCGTGACCGAAGGAACGATCATTGGGCATTTGGAAAAGCTGCTTGCCGAAGATGCCGACATGGACATTTCCTACTTGAAGCCCAAAACCGCGCGGATGAAAAAAATTACCGACGCGTTCAAAAAAGCAAACGACACCAAACTCACTCCGGTGAAACAGCTGCTGGGAAACTCCTTCACTTTTGATGAACTCCGCTTGGCACGATTGTTTCTGTAGATTTTACGAGTCTTGACAGATACAGTTTCAAAATGTAAAAATGGTCTCGGGATATTGCTTCATCCACTACTTCTCAAGAGGTTTTGAAATGGGTACGTTCTTTAAGATGCCGCTCTTTTCGCCATTCTTCAAGTTTGGTTCTTGGGCCAAAGAATCTGTCCAGGAAAGACCCCGAGCAGGAGAAAATTATTTCTCTGGCCATGTTGCGTTTTGTGCTGATGAGATAGTGCGGGTTTTTCTGGAGATGAAGACAAAGACAGATCTCATGCACCATCAATTGCAGCAACAGCAAAAAATAATAGATTTGCTGCAAAGAGACGTGGAAGAGTTGAAGTGTGCAAGAAACAACAATAAAAAACATTTCGCACTTCATGCGCTTCACTCTCCGGCGATCCCGGATGAACTGATTGAGAAACTGGAAGGCCTCATCGGAACGGTGGGGGAACTTCTTGAACTTTCTGAGGGGAAATTATACGAGATGTCTCTCGGTAACGCCGAGATCACCGCGTTGGACGAAGTGCTCACCGCGCACGGACTTGAGCGACAAAATTAAAAATATACACCACGAGCGTCTCTTCGGAGGCGCTCTTTGTTTTATCAAAACCTGTGCGTCCCGCAGATTTTTCATACAAATCGCATTTTTTGCATGGTAGAGTTTTCTTGTTATTCAATAACTTTTTATTTTCAATATGATTGAACATTTTTCACTCCCGGTCTCGGATTTCGAAGCAGCAAAGGAGTTTTATGTTGCTGTGCTTCCGGTGTTTGGGTATGAACTCAAAATGGACTTTCCTGGTGCGGTAGGGTTTTTTGACACCGAAACAGGGCACACGGATTTTTGGATTGTGCGAAATCCCGATGCGGTTAACACGCATGTGGCGTTTCGTGCGAAAGATCAAACCATGGTGCAGGCGTTCTATGATGCAGCGCGGAAAGCGGGAGGAAGAGACAATGGTGAGCCTGGTCCCCGGCCGGAATACAGTCCGGATTATTATGCTGCGTTTGTCATTGATCCGGTGGGAAACAATATCGAAGCGGCTTGCTTTGTGGAAGGGCAGGAATAGATCTTCGTATCTGTTTTTGAAGATTTCGGGTGTACAATAAAGCCATGAAAAAGTTTACGATGGGAGGGATGATGGTTGGCGCGTGGCTTGGTTCGTACATACCGCTCTTGTGGGGAGCGGGGTTTCTTTCGTTCAGTTCGGTCTTATTTTCCGCTGTCTTTGGTTTTTTGGGAATTTGGTTTGGGTACCGGCTCAGTAAATTTTTTTGAACTTTTCAGCGTGCTTTTTTAAAAAAGAAAAACATTGACTGATTTTCAGTATATGGTAAGAAGGAAAAGGTTATGATGTTTTGAAACGAAACAAAGAGGAAGAAGCCATGATCATTATTGGCTGGATTTGTGTTGTGATCTTGATCGGCGGAATCGCAGTGACGGTGCGGGATGTCAAGCGAAATCCCCAGGATGTATCAAAAAAGATTCTTGCGGTCATTCTCGTTGTGCTGCTTATCCTAGAGCTCATCCTAGTGTTGTGAAGTTGTTCTTCCAAAAAGATTTCAGAGGTGAAGCATTGTCCCGTGTCGCTGGCACGGGATTTTTTTGCATTGTATGAACTTGGGAAGATATACGAAAGCTCTTGTCTGGTGGAAGAAAATAATGTATAGTAAGTGCACTTCAGGTGATTTTCATCAGAAATTCACCTGCTTTTTCTTTTTAGCTTGAAATCTCGAAATATGGAAATACGAAATATTGCAATCATCGCGCATGTGGACCACGGAAAGACGACGCTGACCGATGCGATCATGCGCGAAACAGGAATGGCCGCGGAGGGGGCGACCATGGACACCAACGCGTTGGAGCAGGAGCGCGGGATTACGATTTATTCCAAAAACACGGCGGTTTTGTACAAAGGCACAAAGATCAACATCGTGGACACGCCCGGACACGCGGACTTTGGATCCGAAGTAGAGCGCGTGCTTCGTTCGATCGATTCCGTGATCTTGCTCGTGGATGCACAGGAGGGTCCGATGCCGCAAACGCGTTTTGTGCTTTCGAAGTCACTCGAACTCGGACATAAGCCGATCGTGGTTTTGAACAAGATCGACAAGCCGGCGGCTGACCCGGCGCGCGTGCACGACGAAATTCTCGAGCTCTTTTTTGATCTCGGGGCGAACGAAGAACAGCTGGAATTCACGACGCTCTACGCGATCGGAAGAGACGGCGTGGCGATGAAAAATCTCGATGACGAACGGAAAAATCTTGAGCCGCTTTTGGATACGATCCTTGCAGAAGTGCCGCGAGCGGACGGCAAAGACGGTGAATCGCTCCGGGTGCAGGCGTTTAACTTGGCGTATGACAACTTTCTCGGTCGCATGGCGATCGCGCGGGTGTATGGCGGTGTTCTCAAAAACGGCGCGCAGGTGATCGTAAAAAAGAAAAACGGCGAGACGGACAAAGGAAAAATTACGAAACTTTTCACTTTTGAAGGGACGGCGCGGAAAGAAGTGGATGAAGCGGAAGCGGGAGATATCGTGATGTTTGCCGGGCTTCCAAATATTTTTATCGGCGATACTATTTGTGATCGTGAAGAAACAGAACCGCTCCCGGCGATTCACGTGGATGAGCCGACGATTGCGCTCTATTTTCTCGTGAACGATTCGCCGTTTTCCGGACGGGTGGGGAAGTTTGTGACCGGGCGGCAGATCCGTGAGCGCTTGGAAAAAGAACTGGAAGTGAACGTCGGTCTCCGCGTGGATTTTGAAGGCGATCAGATGAAAGTCTACGGTCGCGGGGAGCTTCACATTGCGATCTTGTTGGAAAACATGCGCCGTGAAGGATACGAGCTTTCTGTTTCTCAGCCACGCGTGATTGTGAAAGACATCGACGGAGTAAAAAGCGAACCGTTTGAAGAAGTGACAGTGGACATTCCTGAAGAAGCGCAGGGAACGGTGATCGAAAAGCTCTCTCGTCGTGCGGTGATGGTAAAAGACATGAAGCCGGCAGATGGCGGACGTTTGCGAATTATTCTCGAAGGCCCGACACGCGGACTCTTGGGGTACCGTGGACAGTTCATTGTGGACACGAAAGGCGAGGGAATTTTCTCCAGCCGGGTGATCGGTTTCAAAGCCTACGCGGGGGAGATCAAGCGGCAGAAAGTCGGGTCCATGATTTCCATGGCAACGGGGAAAGCACTCGGCTTTTCCCTTGCAAACCTCCAGCAGCGCGGCACGCTCTACATTGCCGCGAATACCGAAGTCTACGAAGGGATGGTGATCGGCAATACCTCGAAAGGCGAAGATATGCAGGTGAACCCGACGAAAGGAAAGCAGCTGACCAACATGCGCGCCGCCGGTTCCGACGAAAACATCAACCTTACGCCGCCTTTGCCGATCAATATCGAGCGCGGGCTTGAGATCATGCAGGAAGACGAGTATCTGGAAATCACACCGAAAGACGTCCGCATCCGCAAGCAGTTTTTGACAGAAAATGATCGCAATAAATCAAAAAGAGGGTAAAGATTTAACCTCCAGCTGAGTTGCTGTATTTTAAATACTTTAGCCGCCTCTTTGAGGCGGCTTTTTTGTGGGAGTTAGAAAATAAATTAAAAATCTTTTCCGTTTACCGCGATCGGGGTGATGCTTTCGAGATCGAAGTTTTCAAAACAGCGGACATTGACGGCGATTTTTTCCGTGCCGTCCGGGTTGGTTCCGCGGGCGAAGGACTCCACACCACAAACGGGACAGAAGAGATGGTGGACGTTTTTCTTGTTGAACAAATATTCTGTCTGTTCGTTTTCTCCTGAAAGAAGCGTGAATTGTTCCGGCGCGACGAAATTCAACAAAAACCCTTTTCTTCCGCAGTGCGAGCAGTTGCAGGAAATCACTTTTTCCAAATCAGTTTCCACTTCAAAACGTACTTTGCCGCAATGGCAGCTTCCTGTGTATTTTTTCATAGAAGCATTATAGCAAAAAATCCTCTCCTTTTGGGTAGGATCACTTCACTTGAAATTTCAAGGATTCGTGCCCTATTGGGAGTCATTATTCAATGGATTCGTTATGGAGTGATAAAATGGCCTCCATCAAAAAATAAATAATTGCACCTTCTTCACCTTCATCCCGCGCGTATCAAATCGCGCGGGATTTTATTTTTGTGATCAATTTTGCTTGGCAACAGTAACCATCACATGTTCGGCGGGGAGATGATAGGCGCCATCTTTAAAATACTTTTCCTGCAAAATTTTTTTGAGAAATTGTTTTCTTTTGTCGTTATTTTCTTCGTCAAAGGAAAGCGATACAAATTCCGTCGTTTCAGCAAGGCTTTCCGACTCAAATGTGCTTTCAAATCGGCGGATGTTTATTTCGCCAAAATTTTTGAGAATACCCATCATTTCAGTGAAAAGTTCTTCATCGTGAAGATCTTGCGGTTTTTTCAGCCATGTATTTTTTATCTTCACCGTTTCGCTTGAACCACCTTTAAAAGTAATGATTATCAAAAATCCTCCGGGTTTCACAGCTTTCCACGCAGCTGGCAAAAATGTCGGATACAGACTTTTTTCTTCGGGAACCGAGTGAGACGAAAGAACGAGATCAAATGTTTGCTGGAGAGGGAAGGGAAAGGTTGCATTTTTTACTTTCAAACCGAGATCTTTGAGCAAAGCAACATTTGACGGTCTTTTTTCTATTGCCAGGTAGTCAGAAACTTTCTCGGAAATTTTCAAAGCAACCGACCCGTCTCCCGCACCGATATCGAGCAGTGATTGTATCTGATGTTTATCGAGAAAAGCGGAAATTTCACGAAAAAGAATCTCTTTTTGAGTGGTGTGCATTGAATCGAAAAATGCAAATAATTTCCACAAGTAAAATGCTATCAATACGGAAACGCATCTTGCAGGGCGCCGGAGTAGTAGAACTCGTACGCGAGGGAGCCGAAGGTATATGTTTTTCCGCCCACGGTGATTTCCGCGCCGCCAATCTGAGGGGTAGCGTTTGGCTTGGAATTTCCGAAGCCGATGTTCCAGAGCGTGGCAAGGATTCCGGGTTTGTGCGATACATCAAAGCCGGCACGCTGCCATTGCGCCTCGATTTCTCTGATGAAAAGCGCGGCGTAGAGGTAGGAATAATAATGGTCTTTTTCATCTACGAGGCGGCTGATGCGAACCGTGTCGGGGTCCGTTCCCGAAGCATAGGTAATGAGACTTTGGAATTGCGGTCCCGGGTAGAAAGGGGAAGTGGGATTGGAAAGATGGGTTTCGATCGCCTGGGCGGTTCCTGCTTTTACGCCGGTGACTCCCAAAGAAAATTGCGTTTCTGTTCCGAGAATTCCAAGCGGCGAGAAATAATTTTTAAATGCCTGTCGGTTGGAATCATAGAGGCGCATTTGCTCGGACACGACCATGGCGGCGATGAGACGGGAGGAAACGCCGGTTTCCGACGAAACGCGATCAATCGTCGGCTTTTCTTTCACGATTCCCGAAGCAAAGGTTTTCCACTCGGGGGTTTCGGTCCACGGGATTGGAGCGGAAGTGCTTTCGCCGTTGATGGCCTTGAGCGAGAGTGTGAGTGAGTCTTTTTTTGCTTCACAAGTTTCGATCGCGCTCTTGGTTTCCGGATCGGCATAGGCTTTGAGGAGGCTGATCTGGTGGCTGGCGGTTTCAAACGTATGTGTGTCTTCATACGCGGCGAGAATCCCTTTGGCATCGTCAGGATAATGCTCAAAAAGCACACTCAAGACGCAGAAAAAAGCGGCGGAATGGTTGGCCTGGGTGAAATCTTCCGGGTTGCTGGTGGCAGTGGAGGAAGCGGTGGTTTCGATCGGCACAACGCTCGCAGTTTGCGGTGCATTTCCGGAGAGATACTGCGAATCAAAGCTGATCGCACCCGGGACATTGGTCAGACCCAGTTTCATCGCAAAGAAAACGCCCGCCAAAGCAAAGCCAAAGAGACCAAAGAGAGACCAGGTGGAGATAGCGAAAACTTTCAGCACTTTTTTCATAAAAACTTCAAATTTCCCGCCTATTGTAACACGAGAAAGCGTTTTCGCGTGAATTTTTGCCGAGAAAATAGATGTTTTTGGGTAGTGGAGGGGAGAAAAATATTGGACGGCGAAATGTGCGGCTGGAAGTTCTCCACTTTTCTCCTGCCCGCGGCTGGGTATAGAATAAAAATATGACTACTATAGAAGGAGTAACAGGCTTAACGAGTTCTGAAGCAGAAAAGAAGCTCGCAGAAATAGGACCAAATGAAATAGAAGAAGAAAAGACCAATCCCATTATCAAATTTTTAAAATGGTTTGTTTCGCCGATCACGCTGATGCTCTTGGCGGCGGCGGTGCTTTCAGCGTTTACCCACAAGTTTTTTGATGCGGGGTTCATCATTTTTCTGGTGGCACTCAATTATGGGATCGAACGCTGGCAGGAATACAAATCAGACAACGCGCTGCAGGAGCTTCGCAACAATCTGGCCGTGAAAGCGCAGGTGTGCCGCGATGGACAGTGGCAGAAGATTGATTCTCGCCTTTTGGTTCCGGGTGATGTGGTGCGTGTCGGACGCGGCGACGTGATCCCGGCAGACGCGAAGCTCATGAAGATTGATTCACTCAAGGTCAACCAGAGTATGATCACCGGCGAATCCATGCCGCTTGAAAAGACAAAGGATGATGAACTCTACTCCGGTTCGTTTGTGGTTTCCGGCAGCGCGGTGATTGAGGTGAGCAAAACCGGCGCAAACACGTATTTTGGGAAGGCGATCGGGCTGGTGGACACAAAAGGACAGAAGAGTTTGCTTGAGGAAGACACCCTCCGCATCACGCGCTTTTTGATGAGTGTGGCGGTGGTCGCGGTGATTATTCTCTCTGCGTACTTTCTCTGGAAAAGATTCCCGATTGCCGAGCTGATCCGGCTGGATCTTTCTCTTATGATCGCTGGTATTCCGATCGCACTTCCGACGGTGATGGCACTCATTCTTCAGGTGGGGGCGCTTGAGCTTGCGAAGAAAAAAAGTGTGGTGCGAAGGCTCTCTGCGCTGGAAGATCTGGCAAACGTGACCCTGCTGCTCTCCGACAAGACAGGAACACTCACGAAAAGCAAAATTTCTGTGAGCGAGTCATTTTCCTGGGGCGGACATCAAGAGCCAGAGATTTTGCGTTTTGCACAAACCACATGCAGCTCGGATTCTGAAGATCCGATCGATTGTGCCGTGAGAGCGAAGGCGAAAGAAACGGGAGCGGACATCGATTCTGTGCAGGTGATCAACCGCATTCCGCCGGATTCCGACCGAAAGCGCGGTACAGCAACGGTGCACGCGGATGGTAAGACGTACACGGTGGCGAACGGTGCGCCACAGATTGTTGCCAATCTCTGCCGGATGGGCGAGCAGGAGCGTGCGGACTTTGATAAAAAAGTGAATGAATATGCAGAAGACGGTTTTCGTGTGCTGGCGATCGCCCGAGTGGAAGGCGAGAAAGAAGAGGGCATGGAACTTTTGGGGCTTCTCACCCTTGCGGATCCACTGCTTGATGATGCCGCGGATATCATTGAGTTTTTGAAGAAGCATGGGGTTACTACGAAGATGCAAACGGGTGACAACCTTGCGATCGCCCGACATGTAGCGGCACAACTCAAGCTGGAAGGCGATGTGGTGGGGCGCGATACGATTGAGCGCATTCCGCACGATTCGAGCATCATCGACAAAACCGGCGTGTTTGCAGAAATTCTCCCGGCGGACAAATTGACGATCGTGAAAAGCGCAGAGAACGGGCGCGTGGTGGCGGTGACCGGCGATGGAGCAAACGACATCCC
The DNA here is from genome assembly GCA_035708305.1 of Minisyncoccota bacterium. Classification (GTDB taxonomy): domain Bacteria; phylum Patescibacteriota; class Minisyncoccia; order Phycocordibacterales; family DASSSU01; genus DASSSU01. The sequence continues at coordinate 32,691 of DASSSU010000045.1, forward strand.
GGCGGTGAAAGCGGCGAATGTTGGGATCGCGGTTTCAAACGCCGTGGATGCGCTGAAGAGTTCTGCCGATGTGGTGCTACTCTCCAAAGGAATTTCGGTGATCAAGGACGGTTTGATCGAGGCACGGAAAGTCTTTGCTCGCATGTACAGCTACTCCATTTACCGAATTTCCGAGAGCTTCCGGCTGGTGGCAACGGTGTTTATCTTGGGTATTGCGATCCAGGCATACCCGCTTACGCCGATCCAGCTGATCTTGATCGCTTTTTTGAACGATATTCCGATCATTTCGCTGGCGTTCAACCGCGTGAAGTACACCGTTCGCCCGGAAGGCATCCGCGTGAAGGAACGCTTCATTGAAAGCTTACTCTTTGGGTGCGCCGGGATCGCCGAGAGCTTGCTTCTTTTTGGAGGACTCAAATACTGGGGGCTTCCACTGCCGGTGATTCAGACCGCGTTCTTCCTCAAACTCATCATCTCGGGGCATATGCTGGTTTTTGTGGCACATACGCAGGATCGATGGTGGAGATTCTTGCCTTCGAAGCAGGTGATCGCCGCTACCGGAGCAACAGCGGTGGTGGCTTCGCTCATGGCGTACTTTGGTTTTCTCATGTCACCGATTCCGTTTGTGATTTTGGCGATTGTCTGGGGCTGGGCGATCCTTTGGATGCAGATCGAAGAAGGCGTGAAAGATGTCATGCGCTGGTTTGGCTTCCATCACAAAAAAAATGCCGTGGATGCAACACATCCGAACAGAAAAAGTGGGGAGAATGAGCGCGGCACAACGAGTTCTGAAGAGAAAGATGAGGAAGACGAAGAAGAAAAAAGCAACGTGTCCGAGCCGGAATCTTCTGCTGAAAAACCACAAGTGATGTAAAATTATTCTGCTACCATCAAGTTAAAATGCTAAAAATGATGAAGCAAAAAGTACGTCGTAAAATTGAAAATCCCGGAAGCTAACTTCCTAATTCTTTGAAATTTACACGCTACTTCCTGCGACAAAGCCAGTGGTCCAGCAGAGTTGGAGCGAATATCCACCGGAAGGGCGGTTGATGTGGAGAATATCACCGGTCAGGTAGAGATTCTCGTAGAGCTTGGAGCGAAGTGTTTTCGTATCGACTTCTTCAAGGATTACGCCTCCGTCAGAAATCACCGCCCGGTCAAACCCCATGAGTCCGGAGACGGCGAGCGGGAGAGCTTTCAGGAGATGCACGATCTGCTTGCGTTCTTCTACGGTAATGCTGTGCACTCTTTTTTCCGGATCAAGCGAGAGCATTTGCATGAAAACATCGCTTGTTCCGCGCGGAGCGATTTCCGGGAAAACATTTTTAAACTGCTTGTTTTTGTTTTGGTCAAAAACGCGCAAGACCTGTTTGCCCAGCGAACCAAGATCCGTATCTGGGAAAAGATCAATTTTAGCGGTGACAGTTCCGCCTTCCAGGAGCTCACCAACTTCATATGCGCTGTTTAGAATGAGCGGTCCCGAAAGGCCGAAATGAGTGAACAAAATTTTCCCCGTTTTGGAAAACTGCTTTTTCTCGTCGAGGTAAAAAGTGATTCTCATAAAGGAAAGACTCACACCCTGAAGCGCGTGCACCCAAGTATCCGGCACTTTGAGCGGAACGATGTTTGGACTCGGAGATTTGATCGTGTGTCCGAGCTGCGACAGCCAGGCAAACCCGTCGCCGGTGGATCCGGTTTCAGTGTGGGACTGTCCGCCGGTTGCGAGGATGAATTTTTCCGCCACGATCTCACCTTTTGTGGTGACGACGCCGGTGATCTTGCCATCTTCTGTTTTGAGGCTGATGACTTTGTGTCCTGTCCGTACGGCAACGCCGCCGTGTTTCAAAAATATTTCCAAAACTTTTGCCACATCGTGGGCGTTTTCGGTTTTTGGGAAAGCGCGTTTGCGGGCTTGCACCACGAGCGGCAATCCGCGTGCTGCAAAAAAGTCGAAGGTATCCTGCACGCCGAATTTTGAAAGAGGGGAGTGAAGAAATTTCTCTGCTTTTTTAAAGTGGCTTAAAAATGCGCGGGAATCAAATTCCGCGTTGGTGATGTTGCACCGCCCGCCTCCGGTGATCTTGAGCTTCTTGCCGAGCTCTTTGTTTTTCTCCAGCAGCACAACCTTTTTCCCGCGCGATGCCGCCACCCCCGCTGCCATCATTCCGGATGCGCCACCACCCAAAACTGCCACATCAAAATATTCTTTCTTTTCCGTACTCATGTCTCACGAGAGTAGCAAACTTTCCCCAAAAAGGCGAGTGAGAAGATTGTATAATCGGTTGACAATATCTAATATTTATGTAATATCCACACTGGATGGGATGGAAACTATCCGATGTTCTTTTACAGGAATTAGTGCGTTAGTGTATTCTGCTTTTACCTGAATCTTTGGAGGAAAGATGTCTAAGAAAATATCTGACACAAAAGTGTCTAACGATTCTAGAACTGAGACAAAGGAGGGAACAAAAACTGCTGTCAATTTCTCTAAAATGAGGGTCATTCCACTGCCTCAACGCGTTGATGACATGTACATGCGTGGCCTACGTCGCAGACGAGCCTAAATCTAAAAACAAGGGGGGGCTTTAACCAGCTCCCCCTTATTTACTTTGCTCCAAAACAAGAGAATTCTTGTAATGTCAAAACCAAAACTTAAAGATGGTGTTTCAGTCATGTACAGGGAAGTTGAGGGTCAGAAAAATACCTATGAGGTAAATTTCCTGATAGAAAGTAGCAGTATCATTATTCCATTTGAAATGAATGACATTGCATTTCAGTGCTTGAAATATTTAGATGGTAATTGTACTGTTGAAGATCTTTCTCATTGTTTTGGCCTGAGTGTGGTTGAAGTTAAAAAACTAATTAGACTGTTGGAGAGCTATGGACTGATTTGTTCCAAGAACATGTCAGTTGATAAGTTTAAGTATGGTCGTTTCTCTTCACAGGTCAATTTCTTTTCTGGTTTTGAGGGTGCTCATACTCGCGATGAGATGCAAGGAAAAATCTGTAAATCGCATGTTGTGATTCTTGGAATTGGAGGAATTGGTAGTTGGATCGCTTATAGCTTAGTCCTTGCTGGTGTGGGAACACTTACCTTGATAGACAATGATGTTGTTGAAATGGGAAATCTTAATAGGCAATGCTTGTATGATCGGTCCGAAGTTGGCAATTCAAAGGCTTTAGTTTTGGGAGCTAAGTTGCAGAAATTTGATTCAGATTTAGAGATTAAACTCAAAAGAGTAAAAATTTCTTCAACTATCCAGTATCAGGAAATAATGGATCTTGATGTTGATTTGGTGATAAACTGTGCCGATGAACCCGAAATGGACACGATGAATAGAATAGTGTCTGAAGCGTGCTTTGCTACAGGAACCCCACATATTCTATGTGGGGGGTATGATGGACATCTTGGTTTTATCGGTCCAACGGTTATTCCAGGTGAAAGCGGTTGTTGGTTCTGTTACGAGCAAACACTTGACCACCAACTTCTACGGGCGGGTTATAAGCATCTCACTGTGACTCCTTCTCAAGTTAAAGGAGGAACATTGGGGGCTATTAGTTCGATCGTTGCTAATTATCATGTTCTTGATGCCATAAAGGTATTGTCTGGATTTTCAAGACCGACATTTGTAAACAAGGTTGCTGAAGTAGATTTTTTGACTTACGGAATTAATTTTCGTAAGTATGGACGAATTCAAAATTGTTCCATATGTAGAGAAATCTGTGGTGGTGAAAATGATCAATCATAAACTTGTGCTCTCTCGTCATCTCCTTTTAGAAGATTATGATAAAGAGACAAAAGATCGAGTGATTTTTAACTCCCAAACAGGTAAGAGGGTTAAGCTTAGCAAAGAAGCTTTAAAAATTCTTGAATACTTCCGAACGCCATGTTCCACTTGCGAATTATTTGAGATGGTTGGTGTAGATCATGAAAAAGATCGTTTGCTACTTAAAAATATCATATTAACTCTGGTGAACGAGAATGTTCTTGTTCGTTCTAGTGAGGAAGAGCAGATTAATATCTATAACTTGCTCGGTGGTACTAACCTAGTGAAGCCTGAAAAAACCTTCGCAAATTGTCCATTCTCAAAGATCTCAGATATTGCCTTGAATAGTGTTGCAATCATTGGAATTGAAATTGATTTTGCTACAACGGGAAAACCAGGAACACGGTTTGGTCCGTTTAAGATACGTGAAGCGTCAAACCGCTTCATAAGTTATGATCGTGACATCTTCACTTTGCAGAACCGTGGATGGTTCAACGCTGATTTGAACTGTGAAATTCTCAAAGGTGTTCCTTTCTCAGACCTCGGAAATATTAGATGTGCAATGTCTGAAAATCCGTCTGTTATTTATGATCGATGTCAAAATGTAGCCGCAGAAGTTTTTAAAGCGGGAGCAATTCCTGTTTTTCTGGGGGGTGATCATTCAATTACGGCACCTTTAATCAAAGGGTATATAGAAGTATTCGAAGATGCTTTAGTGTTGATTCATTTTGATGCCCATACTGATTTGGGTGAATGGTCTGATAATTTGCCACATCACCATGGAACCATGGAAATGTAATGACGAGAGTTTTAAAGGAAAACTCAAATATTCGTATCTTGCAGATCGGTATCAGGGGCTTTTCCGGTTGTTTATCTGAAAATGGTTTGGTTGAAGTTATAACCCAAGGAATGCTACACCAGAACTTTGAGGATGTGCTAAAATCAAAGATTCCATCTGGTAGTAAATGTTACATATCATTAGATGTGGATGTATTGGATCCTGTTTTTGCTCCAGGCACAGGGACTCCAGTTCCTATGGGTATGCATCCTCGGCAACTTCTTCAAATTTTAGAAATGGTCGCGAAAAATAACAAGATCATTGGAATTGATTTGGTCGAAGTGTGTCCTGATCAAGATAGGGATACAACCGCTGATCTAGTATTTCACATTCTAATGTGCTTGTTGGGTTGGCTAAAAATGTAAGTTGAAGATTTTTCAAACCCGAGATAAGTTACTTATCTCGGGTTTTTCTTTTTTGCGTTACTGTGCACATCCAACGAAGTTGAATGTCGGTACTCTTGACTGGATACCATAAATCATCATAATCCATCCACAGGCGCATGAATATTATTTTTTCCATGGTAACAAGTGTGCCGGATTCCGGTTCTGCGAGAGTGATTGAATTTTTGTCTATTGAGTTTACAACGCTAAAATGTCCAATATAGCCATGAAGCATCCAAGAGACAATGATTACTTTATCGGAAGTGTTGTTACGGACAAGATCGGACCAGACACTGTCGTGCTTTGAACGAACTGAAAAACCAAGTGCGGAAAGAGTATCGAGAAGGTCGGCATTTGAGAGTCCATCTTTTTTTATATATTCCGAAACAGAAGCAATATCCGCAAACGTATGACCAGTATGGAAATATTCGGCTATCATTTGGATTGACGTGGGACCGCAAGCTGTATCGTCAGGTTGTTTTAAAGGATTAATTTTCATAAGAAGATATTACCATAATTTGGTTTAGTCACTAATGTAACAAATCGCGTGCCACGAAAAACTCAAAGGTGTCCTACACATCGAACTTCAAAGAAGGAGTGAAAAGAAAAACGGAATTCCAAACCATGAATTTTATGCTACAATTTTTACATGAAAAAAATTATTACACTTCTTGTCATCCTCGTTTTGATAGCCGTAGGAATTTGGATCTATTTTTCCTTTTCAAAAACTCACTTGCCATATGAGCCGACTCAGACCGCGACCGGCACAGCAAGCACCAGCAGCAAGCTTGCTCCGGATTCCGTGATCACTAAAGGAAAGGTGGTGAGTGTTGCGAACGGGGCGGTGGAGATACAGAATGGCGAAAACACATTTCGGCATTTCAACGTTTCGAGCAGTACGAAAATTTTTGATATTTACGGACAAACGGCGGATATTTCGGCGATTGAGCCGGGGGATACGATCGAAGTGGAAAATCTGAAGAACGGAATGCTGGCATCCATCCAAATCATCGGAACGCAAAGCCAGAGCGTGATCACCAAAGAAAATAATGGAGAAACTTTCACCTTTACACTGACGTCACGCTTTTCGGTAGTGCTTCCAAAAGATGAATACTCCGCAAGCAATCTCTCCTGCACGCCCGACGGCATTATTGGAGGTATCTCCAACATTCCCGCTGTTTCGCCTGCTTTTTGGGTGAAGCGATTTGCGGGTGTTCAGCCGGGCAGCTGTATTTTAAAAAATGGTGATTTCCAGGTGAAAATCATCGTGCCGAACACGGTGAGTGTCAACGGCGTGAGTCCATCCGAAGTGCAGACTTTTACCGGACAGGTGATCTGTCTTTCGGATTCGAATGAGTCGAACAGTCTGGATAGTACCGGCGCGGCAGACGAAAAAGGAAATGCTTGTGCCTATGCGCTCCGCACAGCGGACGGGCAGGACTACGCGTTGACCGATGTTGGAAGTTCTACCAGCGCACTCAAAAATACCAAAAATGCTCTCCAGGCACAAACCTCACTGAGTGTGTCGGGTGTCTTCACGCACCCACCGCAAAGTACGATCGCCGGAGTGATCCGCGTGGAGTCTGCGGAGCCAACACCAACGCTATAAGTTTTTTGGAAATTTTGTAAAAAATAAAAGCCGCTCTGTGCGGTTTTTTGCTTCATCAGGATTTTGATCGGCGCAAATATACTGAGGCGGTGCAGAGTTCAAAGCTTTCAAAAAATCTTGGGCTTTTTTCAAAAATAAAAATTTTTTTTCAGTCTTCTTCAAAGCGCTTGAAAGAATTGACAGGTCTCTTGAGCATTTTTGTGTTTCCGAATCTCCTGGAAACTTTTGTACTGTACCGGTTTGGCTTAAACCAAAGCTTGGCATTGGCGCCACAGGTGAGTGCACTGCCGCCGTTTTCGCTTGTGCACGATCTGCGTTTCTTGTTGGTATTTGAAAAAAACGTGAGCGTTTTTCTGCTGCTTTTTATTGGTGTGCTCCTTCTCCGGAGTGTGTTTTTTTCGATGGTGTTTTGGTATGTCAATGACAGCGGAAAAAAAATCCGTTGGGGTAAGCTTCTCACCCGGTCTTTTCTTTTCACACTGGTGTGGGATATTTTGCTCCTGCCCTTTGCCGTACTGCTTTTCTTCATGGCAGTGGTGCCGCTGGCGTGGTTTTTCTTCCCGGCGATTGTTGCAGTTTTGATCCTTGGACTTTTTCTTGCACAGACGGTTTTTCCGGGAATGATTTTTTCTCACGGGACGATTAGGAGTGTTGGTGTGGTGTTGCTCCTTTTCCTCATTCTCACACTGGCAGGAGGAGGGATGGCGCACGTTTCGCTCTTCGAAGCATATGTCATTGCCGGACTTGCAGGGATATGCAATGCCTGGAGTTTTCGAAAGCTTTTTCAGGTTTCGAAAAATGCGAAGAAGTTGCGGCTTTTTCCTTGCGTGCCGGTTTTCGCGGTGTATGGACTGATGATCGGGGGAATTTTTTGGATTTTTTCTGGAGGCATGAGTCCGATCGGCTTATCGGATATGAACATCCCTGTATCTAGGCAAGTACCTCCGGTTATCTCTGCTTCAGAGACGCCGGTGATATATGTGAGCGGCTTTGGCAGTAGCTGGAATGGAAAGAGTGTCGACTTTCTCGGTTCAGGATACCGGGTTGTGCCGTTTTCGTATTTCGGAGTTACGGCTTCAGGTGAACCACTGCCGTACACGCCGGAAGCGACGTACCAGTCTCTCTTTCGTGCTGCCAATCTCTTAAATACGCAAATCAATCTCCTGGCAAAAAAAACTGGGAGGAAAATCGATATTCTCTCCGACAGCGAAGGCACGTATGTCACTCAGGCATATCTTTTAGCATACGGAAAAAATGCGCCGGTCAAAACGGTGATTCTTGGAAGTGCTTTGCTTCATTCCGCGCAGGTGTATTATCCTCCCGGGGAAGTGTCTGGGTGGGGAGCCGTTGGTGGATTTTTAGCGGAAGGGTTTTTTCGATTGTTCAATGTGGTTGGTAATTTTGATTTCGGGGCGAATATTTCTTTTCTCCGTTCGATCATTGATAACGCACCGGTGACACGAGATTTTCTTGCATGTGCTTCGGGTAGTGTGAATGAGCGGATCCTTCTGCCGATTCCGGAGACCATCGCTCTTCCTTCTGGGTTTTCTCCTCTGGGATTTCCTGCAGGTGAAGAGGCAAAGAAAGGCAATCCGCCGCCGCAAGAAATTCCCATTACTTTGGTGCGGTCGTTCCACGGAAGTATTGTATTTTCAAAATCCGGAAAAAGCCTGGCACGCGAAATTCTTGACGGAAAAGTTCCCCAAGAGTCAGCAGGGAATCGGATCTTCGGGTTTCTTGGGCAGGCGATCGGAAATGCGTGGCAGAGTCCAGATCTCCCGATTGGCTTTCCAGAACCCTGGATTCGAGAGATGCGAGCGGTGATGGTCGAGAGACAAAGCCACATTCTTTCCTGTACTCAAATTTCCGCGCTCGATAAAGCACTGGTTGTACAGGCCAAATAACTTTCTAAAAAATTACTCTCCGTCTGTTTTGCCGAAAAGTGAAATCATTTCTCGGTTGAACGCCGGAATATCATCTGGCTTTCGGCTGGTCAGGAGCTTTCCGTTCAGTGCCGTTTCTTCGTCCACCCAGATGGCGCCGGCATTTTCGAGATCTGCGCGGAGCGTCGGCCAGCTGGTGATCTTTTTCCCGGTAACCGCGTTGGCATTGATGAGTGTCCAAGGTCCATGGCAGATCGCGGCGATCGGCTTTTCTGAAGTGACGAAACTTTTGATAAACTCAATCGCGGAAGGTTCGAGTCGGAGCAGATCGGGGTTGATCACACCACCGGGAAGCATGAGTGCGTCATAGCGATCCGGGTCGGCTTCTTTGAGTGTGTAGTCTACGGGAACAAAATCTTCGCGCCATTTGAGGTGATCAACGCCTTGTATTTTTTCTGCTTGTGGCGAAACTACGTGCACGGTCGCGCCGGCTTCTTCGAGTGCTCTTTTAGGGAGAACAAGTTCAACGTTTTCAAAACCGTTTGTTGCAAGAATGGCGATGATTTTTCCTTCCAGTTCGAGTGTTTTTATTTTTTCCATATCCATAACGGTGGTATACCACAGCAAACGTAAATTTTTTGTGAAAGGCTTTTCATGAAAAGCCTTTTAAATGAGTCGTGGTATAATATTTTCGTGTATCCATTTTATTTATTTCAACCTTCTTTCTTAAGAATATGAAAAAATATTTTTTCTTTTCTTTGTCGGCTTTGGCAGTTTTGGGAATATTTTCATTTGGGATGATTCCATCAAAGAGCTATGCGCTCACGCTCCAAACCGGTGAAAATGTAGATATTCCTGCGGGGCAGAATTTTCCAGAAAATCTCTATGCCGTCTCGGGCAATACCACCGTCTCCGGTGGAATAACAGGCGATGTGACAGAGCTTGGAGGCAACTTGGTTTTTAGCGGAAGTTCTACAGAGGATGCGCTTTTGCTTGGCGGACAGGTCGACATCACCGGAAATTCTGGAGGCGACATGCGTGCGGCGGGCGGCAATATCACCTTTTCTGGACATGCTGCACAAGATGCTGCGTTTGCCGGTGGTACGGTTCACTTTCTGTCGTCTTCGCGGGTAGGAAAGGATGCGCTCATTCTCGCTGCCAGCACAATCTTGGACGGAAACATCGGCGGCAATACGACTGTTTATGCTGACAGTGCAGAGATCAACGGAACCATTACCGGAAATGTTGCCATCCACGCCAAAAAAATTTCCATCGGTCCGAACGCCGTGATCTCAGGAAACCTTGACTATACTTCTCTTGAACCGGCAAGTATCGCTTCAGGCGCAAAAATTCTTGGAAAAACAATTCACACACCGGCGGTAGTATCACAGCCGGAGAGATCTGTTTTGGCTACAGTTGCCGGATATGCCGTGCCGTTCTTCATGCTTTTGATCTGCGGACTTTTCCTTGGACTTTTCTTCCGAAATGCTTCCGAGGCCATTCTTCTTCCGGGAGGAACGGTGGGAGCGTGGAAATATTTTCTCCTCGGGATCGGCGTTCTCATTTTCACGCCGATCGTGGGGCTGGTTTTCTTGGGGACCGTGATTCTCGCTCCTTTGGGCGGCATCATACTTTTCTCGTACGCTGCGCTTTTGGTGTTTGCGTGGGTGTACGCTGCGATGTTTTTAGGAAATTGGCTGTTTCAGCTTTTTGATCGCCGTTCGTTGCTTGAAATTTCTTGGCAGGGAATTGTTCTCGGTGCAATTCTCTTCACGTTTATCCCGCTCATTCCGTTTGTCGGTGGCATCATTGATTTTATTCTCTTTCTGCTGGCACTTGGACTGCTCAGCCTTGCCCTTGGAAACGCGCTCATCTGGCTTCGGAAAAGTGTCTTGGTACACCGGAGGTAATACTTGGTATATTCTCTACGAGCCTGTACTGGTGTGCTGAAAATTTTCTCATGAGACTGCTTTCGAGCAGTCTTTTCTTTTCCACATGCGTGGCAGACAAATGGATCTAAAATGCGGTAAAATGGAAATATGAATGAAAAACAAACAGAGAGCCACGAGCGGCTCAAAAAAGAACTTACCGATTTGATCGAAGGAGAAGTGAAAGACTCGGAAGATGTGCTGGAAACGTACAGCCGGGACACCAGTCTTTTTAAAGTTCGTCCGGAGCTCGTGGTCTGTCCGAAAAACCCGGAAGACGTGAAAAAAATCGTCCGCTACGTTGCCGAGCACAAAAGCAAAAATCCGAAGCTCTCAATCACCGGAAGATCCGCGGGGACGGACATGACCGGCGGACCGCTGAACGAGTCGCTGATCTTGAGTTTTACCGAGCACATCAACGGCGTGGAAGTGGATGAAGACAACATGGAAGCAACCGTGGAGCCGGGGGCATATTATCGGGATTTTGAAAAAAACATTTTGCCGGATCACCTTTCGTATCCGCCGTATCCCGCATCAAAGACAATTGCCGCGATGGGAGGGGTGGTCATGAACAACTCCGGCGGTGAGGAGACGCTGCGCTGGGGAAAAACAGAGGACTATGTCAAAGAAGTCACCATGGTGCTTTCCGATGGCAATGAGTACACGTTCGGCAAGATTTCCAGAGACGAGTTGGAGGCAAAGAAAAGCCAGCAAAACTTTGAAGGTGAGATTTACCGCAAAGTTTTTGACTTGGTGGATCAGAACCAAGAACTCATTCAAAGCAGGCGGCCACGGGTTTCCAAAAATTCCGCCGGTTACGATTTGTGGCGCATATGGGATGGGGAGCATTTCGACCTCTCCAAACTTTTTGTCGGTTCTCAGGGAACGCTTGGCATGTTTTTGCGTGCGCGGCTGCGGCTGGTGAAAGAAAAGCCAAACAAAAAAATGCTGGTGCTCTTTTTCAAAAGCTGGGACAGTGTGCCGGATGTTGTGAATGAAGTTTTGCCGTTCGATCCGGAGAGCTTGGAAGTGTTTGATCGTGATACGATGATTTTGGCACTTCGGTTTTTCCCCGCTATTGCGAAAAGTGCCGGAAAAAAACTCATTCCGTTCTTGTGGCATTTCTTGCCGGAAGCTTGGGTGGGCGTGAAGATGCTTGGCATGCCGAAACTGGTGATGATCGTGGAGCTCGCGGAAGATACCGAGGCGGAAGCGGATAAAAAAGCGCAGGAGATCGCGGAAAAAATGAAAAGTCACCGGCGAGTTTGGACGCGACTTTTGCCAAACAAAGACGAAGAAGAAAAATATTGGATTATTCGCCGACAAAGCTTCAGCCTGTTGCGGCAGAACGTGAAAGGAAAAGTTGCGGCGCCGTTTGTGGAAGATTTCTGCATTCTTCCGGAAAAAATGCCGGAGTTCCTTCCGAAAATGCTGGCGATCATGAAAGAATACGGCATCAAGGCGAACTTGGTCGGGCACGCAGGCAACGGAAACTATCACACTATTCCGCTCATGAATCTGAAAAAAGCGTCTGAGCGCGAAAAAATCCCAGTTGTGGCGGACAAGATCTACAAGCTGGTGATCGAATACGGCGGGACAATTACCGCGGAACACAACGACGGGATCTTGCGCACGCCGTATCTGGAAGAAATGTACGGGAAAGAAATGACGGATCTTTTTGCGGCTGTCAAAAACATTTTTGATCCGCAAAACATTTTTAATCCCGGGAAAAAAGTCGGCGGAAGCAAAGAGTATTTCAAAGCGCACATGGCGGAGGATTAGTTCTCAACCTCCAGCCGGTTTTAGCCGGAATGCTTTGAAAACTTCAAAATTCCCAAAATTCATGGTTTTTTTGGGGAATTTGTATACAATAGCCGTTATCTTCGTCTTTATGAAGGAGGTCAAAAACAAAAAGGCTTCACCTCAAATGCAAAAGACATCCGAAGGAATGAATCAGTAAAAATAACAAAATTATGAAAAAACTTATTTCAATTGTGGTGGTGATTGTTGTTTTGGTGGTGGCAGGCATCGCCGTGTGGTTTTATGCTACCCCTAAAGAAACGATAAATGAAAACGCGAGTTCTACGGCGGCTTCTTCGACCTCCACTTCCACGGCGGGAGAAGTTGGCACTTCTTCTCAAGAAGCTGAAAATGCATCGGGAACCGAGGCTGAAGATTTGGCCACCAACCCGATTCCATCAGGGTGGCAGTCATACAGTGCGAACATTTGGAAAATTTCGTATCCGAGCACGTGGCAGGTAACCCCGGGTGCGCCGCAGGGAAGATCGTCCACGTTCTGGAGTGAGCTTTCACAGGAGGTTGGCGGAACCAATCTGACACTTCTTTCACCGAAGGGTTTTATGCAGGGAACCAATCTCCAGGAAGTGCGTTTGACGGTGGGGTCCACAAATACCCCATCCGCGGTTCAGAGTTGTACTGCTCTTCCTTCGAACCGGACACCTGAAACCACCGCAACTCCGGTAACGATCAACGGTATTCCGTTTACCAAAATTACCACCTCTGATGCAGGTGCGGGCAACTTCTATAACACCGTGAGCTATCGAACGGTTCGGAACGGCAGCTGCTACGCAGTGGAGTATACCATCCATTCCACCAACATCGGCAATTATCCGCCGGAACAGGGCATTAAAGAATTTGACGAAACGGCCGTAACCGCTATTTTGCAGGAAATTATCGGAACCTTTCATTTTTCGATCTAGTCTTTCGTGTCAGTCTGATTAAAAAATGAAAAACGAAACTTAATTTTTCCTAAAATTTTATTATGAAAAAAAATCTTATTACGGTTCTTCTTGTGATCCTTGTCTTGATTATCGCGGTTGCGCTCATCTTTTTCGCGGTTCGGACGGAAACAGCTGAAAGTCCAAATGGAAACGCAAGCGGAACAGCAAGCACGAGCATGGGCACCAGTACGGCATCGCCAGCAACTTCTTCGGAGAGCGTTGGCGACGCGACAAATGGAACAAACACGAGCGCCGGAACGGAGATCAAGCAGATAAAGATCGCGCTTCTCGACACGGAGGGGAGCACAACCGGAAAACAGCGCGGATGCGATCGTGTGGTGATGGTATCGCAGAATATCTCACCGACCAAGGCGCCGCTCTCAGCCGCCCTGAGTGAGCTCTTTTCATCAGATCAAACCACCCTGGACGGCTGGTACAACTTCATGGCCAAAACTAACCAAACCTTGCACTTCGATCACGCAACCGTGGTGAATGGCACGGCGAACGTGTATTTGATCGGGAAGCTCTCGGGACTCGCGGGCGTTTGCGATGATCCGCGCGCCCAAATCCAGATCGAAGAAACGGCGCGGCAATTCCCGACCGTGAAAAACGTGCAGATTTATCTGAATGGTAAAAAAACAAATCTGACTCCAAGTGAAAAAGGAGTGTAGTTGAATTCCTCAAAAGACCGGCTTGCCGGTTTTTTGTTTTTTAAAAAATTTATTTACTTTTACTCTTTCTTTTCTCCATGAAAAAACTTCTGATTGCGACTCGATCACGCGGAAAATTTCCGGAAATGACCGCGTTGCTTGCTGGTTTGCCGTTTGAACTGATGAACTTGAACGATTTGCCGGAACTTGAAAATTTCACGGTTGAGGAAGTCGGAACGACATTTGAAGGAAATGCGCTTCTGAAGGCGATCTTGTACGGGAAAAAGGCAAACCTCCTCACTCTGGCAGATGATTCGGGGCTTGAAGTGGACGCACTCTCCGGAAGACCAGGTGTGTACTCTGCCCGCTACGCACCGGGATCGGACAAGGATCGGTATGAAAAGCTCTTGGAAGAACTGCGGGGTGTACCGGAGGCGGACCGAACGGCAAGATTCCGCGCCGTGGTGGCGGTGTACGATCCGGAAAATGACCGCGTGCGGCTGGCGGAAGGAACGGCAGAAGGAAGAATTTTGACCACTCCAGAGGGTTCAAATGGCTTTGGGTACGACCCGGTTTTCTGGAATGCAAAGATGCAGAAAGGGAATGCGGAAATGACATTTGAAGAAAAAAATATCTGCAGCCATCGAGGAGAAGCCTTTGAGAAAATCCGTGACATTTTGAAGCAAGATTTTTGAGAAGAAAAGAAGAAGGGACAGTTCGGAAAAATTGCCATCTAAGAAACGCCCTCTTGGGTGGTTTTTTGCGCACGAGGCTTTTGTCTGTGTTTTCTGAGATATTCACCATGTGTTCATTCTCTTTGGGTACAATTAGAACATGAGAAATATTTCTTCTTTAAGGTGCGGATAAAAAAGTGCCAAAGCAAACATTTCAATCCGGACAGTCCGGAAAAATACAAAAAAGCAAAAAGAAGAAACGCGGTCGTCCCAAGAAAAGCGAGTATCACCGAAAGACCATGCAGGAGAGAAAGCCAATCTTTCTCATTCAGAAGCATGACACGAACGGAGTGCATTATGATTTTCGATTGGAAATCGGAGGGTATTTGAAATCCTGGATGATCCCTGACGGGCCGTCTCTGGCGCCTAGTGAACGGCGGAGAGCTTTGGAAATGGAAGAAAAATCCTTTGAAGGAATTTCTTTTGAGGGATATTTGCCGGACGGGGATCATGGTGAAGGTTTGGTGATGATGTGGGACCACGGGACATACAAAAACCTTGGAAAGGAGAAAGAAAATGACGTTTCGATCGAAAAAATGTATGAGGGCGGGGAAGTGCGTGTTTTTCTTGAGGGAGAAAAACTCCGAGGCGGATTCATGCTGCTTTGTCCTGACATGGAAGAAACAAATCCGGAGCGCCGCGAATGGATTTTGATAAAAATAAAAGACAAAGAAGCGGATGCACGGAAAAAACCGATCAATTCACAGCCAAAGTCGGTTTTGAGCGGGAAGACGTTGGAGCAAATGAAGAGAGAGTTTCGGAAGGCGAACCGATAGGAGGCTTGTTCATAGTTTTTTTATGCTGTTTTTGTTACAAAAGGTTTATGTGTCGGTCGATATTGATGGAAAGAGCGCCATCGGGTCGGCAGAAAATTGATAAAATTAAAGGTCAAAGGTCGATTTTGTTTTTGCGTTTGTATTTTTTGCGTACGCGGGTACGCGAATTTTTAGGAATATTTAAACTGAAATATATTTATGAATCAAAGAACTATTTGGGGAATTATCATTGTTATTGTGATTATTCTCTTGATCTTGTGGGGAGTCGGAGTGTTCGGCGGGAGCGGGAACGGAAATGGTTTGAATGGAAGTTCTACGGCAAGTACCACGGGGCAAGCGGTACAAGTCGGGCAGACCGTCACCTTTAGCGGAACGATCTCCGGACTTCCAAACACTACCACTGGGACCGGAAGCAGTACTGCAACGAGCGGAAGCAGCACTGGCAGTGCCGGTTCATCTTCATCGGCTGGAAAGGGCACATCTGGGCAGATTCAGTCGTTTACGGTAGATGGCGATCAGGGTGGCCAAATACTTGTAACGACTGATCAAAATACGTCTTACATGGGACAGAATGGCACTTCCCTGGGAATCAATGATCTCCATAATGGCGATAAAGTGACGGTGCAGGGAACGGTTTCGGCTGCTCCGAGCCAGGGTCAGACTGGCGTCTTTAATAGCAATGAAAACCAAAATCTTGATGGCGCAACGGTTCTCGCCAGCCAAATTCAGGTGACAGGCTCGGGAACGTAAAGCTCAAATTTCTGTGCGTCTCAGCGCAATCAGCTAATAAAAAATCGCTTTTCGGCGGTTTTTTATTTTTTGCCATTGTGGATAAATATCGTGGTGAAAAGAAGAGAGGTGGTATCATAGAGCTGTCTTTCTGTTATTGAGAAAGCGATAATCATCGAAAAATATGGACGATAAAAAAACGACCATTTTGGTCCTCAGCTTTGCCTTAGTTCTCATCATAGGTATTTCGCTTGCGTTCACGCTCTTGGCTCACAAGAAGCAAGCAAATACCCAAACTGTTGCGGAGACACAAA
>DASSSU010000046.1:0-10320 GCA_035708305.1 Minisyncoccota bacterium
ATCGTTTGAATGAGTGTGGTGATATTTTGCATAGGTTCAATAATAATTCTACCACAATGAGAAAATATGATTTCCAAATCAAAAAATTATATTTGACATATATGTGAAACTGTTATATCATTTGTCCACCTTCTCTGAAGGTACTGTTCATTCAAATTAACTGGGAGACAGCACAACATGATCAATAAAATTCTCGTGGTATATTACTCTGACAGTAAACTAGAGATTCATTTGCCTTTTCGAATCGCAAATGAAGATTTTGGAAAGTTCCGCATGGGTAAGAAATTCCTATACAACTATGAGTCCGAAATAACCACTACAGGTTTTGAGATAATGGAGGAAGCACTTTCGATTGAAGGAGTTAGTGCAGTCATCCCGAATCACTACTCTTTTAAAGTGGAAAAAGGGAGAGTTTTTTCAAATGAGATGATAACCTCTTCCATCGTCGAAGTTCTCAAAAAATACTTTGAGAACCCAGAACAGATTCAAGTTATCGAAGAAAAATCTGAAGAAAAATAAAAACAATTTCTTCACACTCAGAAGCGGGGATCACAGATCTCCGCTTTTTATTTTCCCTGATAATACCGTCCCAAAAAGTTTTCTTTGTATTCAAAAAAGGTGTCGTCCAGAATGGACTCACGGATGTTTTGAACCAAATGTACGGTGAAATACAGGTTGTGGATGGACGCGAGGGTCGCCGCGAGCATTTCTTTCCCGCGGAAGAGATGGCAGAGATACGCGCGGGTGTAGTTCTGGCACGTGTAGCAGCCGCAATCCTCTTCGATCGGTGAAAAATCCCGGCGGTATTTTCCGGCGACGATATTCATACGGCCGTCTTTGGTATGGAGCGTTCCGTTTCGCGCCATGCGGGTTGGGGCGACACAGTCAAAAAGGTCCACGCCGTTTTCCACCCCGCCGAAAAAGTCGATCGGTTCGCCGATGCCGAGCAAGTGCCGCGGCTTTTCTTCGGGCAAAATCGCGTTCACCCAGCCGACCGCCGTGTACATGTCTTCTTTCTCAAACGACCCACCGATGCCGAAACCTTCGAAGTCTAGTCCCGAGATGAATTTTGCACTTTCTTTGCGCAAATCTTCAAACCGCCCGCCTTGTACAATTCCGAAAAGCCCTTGAGAATTTTTCACACTTCGGTGCTGCGCCAAACTTCGTTCCGCCCACCGGTGGGTACGTGCCATGGCTTCTTTCTGGTATTCGTGCGAGGCGACCGGTGACGTGCATTCGTCAAACGCAAAGATCATATCCGCGCCGATGTTTTGCTGTATCTCAATCGACTTCTCCGGTGTAAAAAAATGCTTCGATCCGTCGATGTGCGAGCGGAACTCCACACCGTTTTCTGTGATTTTCGCCAGCTTGCCTGTCGAGAGGTCATTCTCTTCTGTTTTCTTGTTCTCCACGATCTCCCCTTTGGTAATTTTCGAAATTCCTCCTTCACCAAACGCCGCGCCGAGCGAGAAAACCTGAAACCCGCCGGAATCGGTCATCGTCGGACCCTGCCAGTTCATGTACCGGTGTAGCCCGCCGGCATCGCGCACGATTTCATCACCCGGCTCCAGGTAAAGATGATACGTATTTGCCAGCACCACCTGCGCGCCGAGATCTTTCACCTGTTCGGGCGTGAGTGCTTTCACGGTCGCCTTTGTGCCCACAGTGACAAATGCCGGGGTTTGGATCACTCCATGTGGCGTTTCGAGTGTTCCCGTGCGACCGAGTTTGCCTGAGAGTTTTTTTTCGATGGAGAATTTCACGATTTTTTAGAGTCTTCAGATGCAAAGTATAGCATTTGGAAAAACACTTGACAATTTTTAGGTAATATGCTAAGTTTCGCTCAGTTTCAAACACCGTCCTTTTCACCCCACGACCCACAAAGAGGAGAGCAAGATGCGAAGTACGCACGCTACCCCACAGAAGTAAATTTTTGACAACATTCTCCGGCTTGTTTTTCGTCGCCTTCCCTCTCACCGTTCTGCCAGGAGGTGTCATGCACCCCATCCGTGCTGACCCGTATTAATTCCCCAGACCGTCTCAACTCCGAGACGGTCTTTTTCATGCTACAATACGTTTTAGTTTCGTTTTTTGGACCAGCATCTGGAGTCAACATGGACCGTGGTTTTTTTGACCGCTTCGATTTATCCCCTCTTTCGAAGCGGTCTTTTTTATGACCACTCCTGCTTTGTTGCTCCAAAATCAATGCTCATTCCAATGATTCATCGTTTTCTCCTTCCCTTCCCGTACGATCATTTCAAGCGCGCTCGTTACATCCAGAAAAATTTCTTCCAGCTTTTCCTGTTCTTTTTTCTTGAAATCCGAAAGCAAAAACCGCGTCACCGCCTCCTTTCCCTGTGGCTTTTTGATGTTGCCAAACCAATTCATTGGTGACACTCCCACGCGAATACGAATGAAATCCTTCGTGCCGATCTGGTCAATGATCGACTGTACACCATTGTGCCCGCCGCTTCCTTTTCCAAAAGCAATCTGCATCTTTGAAAGCGGAAGATCAATCTCATCATGCACCACCACCACGCGCGCCGCGTCCGCCTCTTCCCGCACCAGCTTTTTTACCGACTCGCCCGAAAGGTTCATGAAGTTGTCTGGAAGAAGCAGCGTGACGTCCTGATCCGCAAAAACCCCATCCGAAAAAATCGCTTTCGGTTTTTTTGCTTTTTTCCACGGCGAAAAGTCCTGCTCAAATTTTTTCTGCAAATACTCCAGCGCCAGCCGGCCGGCGTTGTGCCGCGTGCGGGCGTACTTGTCGCCCGGATTTCCCAATCCCACAAAAAGAAAAGACATGAGCTTATCATAGCAGAAAACACGCGAGGCGGAAAATAGAGAGAAAAATTTTATTTTTTCTTTTTTCTCTCCGTCTGCCTTTCCTATTTTCTTTTTACACTCACCCTTCACCCAACAGCTTGTCCGTTTTCTTTTTGAAATGCCAAAAGCACCACCAAGTGGGTGCGGACGTTGAAGCAGGAGTGGTAGCTGAGGAAAGAAATTTCCTGCTTTTCTTTTTGAAGGAGTGAAATAGCATCCGGAAGCGTGTACCATTCCGCCTCCATTCCCTGCTCATCTTCCTGAAGTGTTGTTGGCTTTCCTTTTTTTCCGACTACTCTCGCGAGAAGATAATGCGCCTCCTGTCGCCGTGCGATTTTCCCGCGAAATTCTTCCGTCACGCCGATTTCACGCTCCACGATAATGCGGCACCCTACTTCTTCCATCGCTTCACGCACCGCCGCTTCAGAAAAGCTCTCTCCTTCTTCTACTCCACCTCCGGGCAAGAGCCGATAGCGAGTACCCACCAATGCCAATCTGTTTTCATCGTCAAACAAAATAATCTTCACCGCCATCCGCGTTGCGTACTCGTCCGGTTCTTTCCAGCGGATTTCAGATTCCGGAAAAACGTCTTGGTCATGAAGAGTGAGGAGCTTTGTCATGGGATTTTTCAAATTTTTCCGCGCACTTTTTACCCGTTCATTGTATCACGGAAAAACATCAAACACCCGAGTCCGTCAAGATACCTTGTGTAACCTTTTGCAAAAGTGTAAAATATTTTTTAATGTTCCCCGAAAGCAACAACCCACAGCCAGAGCCTTCCAAAGAGTCAGAGCAGTACTCCTCCCAAAGCTCCTCCTCAGCCTCCGAACTCGGGTCGTACTTCAAAGAAATTTTGAAATTTGTTGCCATCGCGGTGGTGATCGTTGTTCCTGTCCGTTTGTTTGTGGCACAGCCGTTCATCGTCAGCGGATCTTCCATGTATCCCACCTTCAAAAACGGCCAATACCTGATCGTCGATGAAATCAGCTACGACTTCCACAAACCGGAGCGCGGAGACGTGATTGTTTTTCATTATCCCAAAGACCCCAGCAAATATTTTATTAAAAGAGTCATCGGACTTCCCGGTGAAACCGTAGACATCAGAGACGGTCATGTGTACATCAAAAACGCCGCCCATCCAAACGGCTTTGAACTCTCGGAACCGTATGTCAAAGACCCCTCTTCGGAAACCATGACGAGAACGCTTGGACAAGGAGAATACTTCATGATGGGAGACAACCGCGCAGCCAGTTCGGATTCTCGTGTTTGGGGTCCGCTTCCAGCAAACCTGATTGTTGGACGCACTCTGCTCCGCCTCTTCCCGGTTCAAAGTATCAAAATCCATCCAGGCGAAGTCAGCAGCTCCAGTTCCGGCACATAAATTTTTTATATTTTAAATTAACTACCCATTCCGTCTTAACCTAACTCTAAAACCCTTACGAAAATGAAGACCAAAAAAGAAGTTCCAACAACCGTCAAAGGAATGCGAGATATTTACGGAGATGACTACTATCGCTTGGAAGGCTTTATGGAGAAAGCCTCGGAGATCGCCATGTACTACGGGTTTACGCCCATTGAGACCCCGATCTTGGAGAATATAGAAGTTTTCACTTCCGGTGTCGGCGAAGGAACAGACATTGTGGACAAAGAAATGTACGAGCTGAAAACCAAAGGCGGGCACCATCTCGTACTTCGTCCTGAGGGCACGGCCGCCATCATGCGTTCCTATATTGAAAACGGCATGCAGTCCTGGCCGCACCCGGTCATGCTCTACTACAAAGGTCCGCTTTTTCGTCACGAAAGCCCTCAGCGTGGCCGCTATCGGCAGTTCTACACTTTTGGCCTTGAGGCACTCGGTTCAAGCAAAAGCATCATGGATGCCACCATCATTCACACCACGGTTACGATTCTTCATGAAGCTGGGATCAAGAACCTTTGCGTAGAAATCAACAGCATCGGAAGCAAAGAGTCTCGAGAAAAATACACCAAAGAACTCATCAGCTACTATCGAAAGCATTTGAACGAAATGCCGCCAGATGCCCAGAAACGCCTCAAGAAAAACCCGCTCCGTCTCTTGGATTCCAAAGACCTTCGCATGCAGGTTTTGAACCAAAATGCTCCGGACCCACTCGGCTCGCTCCTTCCGGCAGACCGTCAACACTT
The DNA here is from genome assembly GCA_035708305.1 of Minisyncoccota bacterium. Lineage (GTDB taxonomy): Bacteria > Patescibacteriota > Minisyncoccia > Phycocordibacterales > DASSSU01 > DASSSU01. The sequence continues at coordinate 4,990 of DASSSU010000046.1, forward strand.
CAAAGAAGTTCTGGAATACTTGGAGATGCTAGAAATCCCCTACCGCATTAACAACCACCTTGTCCGGGGACTAGATTACTACAGCCGAACGGTTTTTGAGGTTTTTGATGAAGATGATTCCGAGACTGCTTCTGACACCACTGAAGAAAAAGAGAGCGCTGAGTCCAAAGGCAAAGAAACCTCCGAAAGCAGAGAACCTAAAATCGCCTTGGCCGCCGGTGGAAGATATGATTATCTCGCTGATTCGCTCGGACACAAAAAGAGTGTTCCCGGCGTAGGGGCAGGCATCGGTGTTGACCGCATCCTCGGACTTGAAGCCGCCAAGAAACTCACTCCCCGCATCGTCAAAAAACCAAAGGTCTTCTTCATTCAACTTGGCTTTGAGGCCAAACTCAAGAGCCTGAAAATCATCGAAATTCTCCGAAAAGCAAAGATTCCGATCATGCAAACCTTAAACAAAGACAGCCTGAGTGCTCAGCTTGGACTTGCCGAAAAGCTTGAGATCCCCTACACGATTATTTTCGGACAGAAAGAATGCATGGAAGACAACGTCCTCGTGAGAAACATGCAAAACCATTCACAAGACACTATAAAAATCGAAAATCTCCGTGAACACCTGAAGACTCTGAAGTAGATCAGAAAAGATGCTTAAGTTAAAAAAATCTCCAAGCGGAGATTTTTTTAACTTTAAATTTCTCTTCTACACTCAACATGATCAGAAAACAGCCTGCTGTTCTTTCTCTTCTGAAATGATCGGCGTTTTTCCGGCATCCGCGCGAAGATAGAGATAAATATCCTCAAGCGCTTTTACGCCATCTCCTGCCGCAATGTTGTTTTGGTGGTAGCGCACATCGGTGCAATCCCCCGCGGCCCACACGCCTTCCGCGCTCGTCCGCTGCGTCCGCGGATCCACGACAATTTGCTTATATGGGGTGAGTTCAAGCACTCCTTCCACAAAACTGGTCGAAGGAATGAGTCCGATTTCTACAAAAACTCCCTCGGTTTTGATTTCTTTTTCTTCTCCAGTTGTCTTGTCTTTATACATGAGTGCATTTACAAACTTCTCCCCGCGTACTTCTGTCGTTTCGGCATTTTTTATCGCTTTCATGTTTGGATGTGCCAAAACTTTCGCAACCGTGATCGCGTCCGCCCTGAATTCCGCCGAGTGGTGCACCAGCGTAACACTCTTTGCGTATTCCAAAAGCTGAGCTGCTGTTTCAAACGCCGCATTTCCGCCACCAATCACCACCACATCTCTTCCGCCAAAAAGTGGCCCGTCACAGCTCGCGCAGTACGTGATGCCCTTGTTTTCAAACTCTTCCGCACCCGGAACTTGGAGTTTCCTTCGAACGCTTCCGGTTGCGACCAAAACCGCTTCCGATTCATATATCTCGCCATCGCCGGTTTTCACCGTGTAGCCTTTTCCGGATTCATTTTTGAGAAGTGACTCTACCTTTTTTTCTACAAGCGTTACCACATCTCCGGCATACGCTTCAAGATGCTTTCGAAATGCCTTTCCCAAATCATCACCGGAAATGGAAACCGTGCCAATCCAGTTTTGAATGTCAGCTGAAACATTTGATTGTCCGCCAAAGCTCTCCGTCAAAAAAAGCGTCTTCAGGCGCTTGCGAGCTGCATACACACCTGCTGCCGTCCCCGCCGGCCCACCGCCAATGATGATGAGATCGTACATAAAAATATAATGAGTTAAAGAAAAATACGAAAATCTCCAGAGATTTCATTTCTGAAGAACCACCTCCAACTTCTTAAAAACCAAAATCTTTCATTCTGGATGAGGTTGGAGATGAGCTCGAGAAGAAGCGTAAATTTATTGTGAGTCTGCCTGAGACAGATGAACGTCAGAAGGAAACATTTGCCAAAGCTGCCGGAAATGGAAGCCGTGCTTATTTCAACCTACTGCGGCGGAGGAAGGAAGGAACCGCCCCACCCCAATCATCATCGTCATCCTCCTCTTCAGCCGTATCTTTTTCTTCGCTCTTCTCTTTGACGATTTTCTTTGCCTTTTTGTCTTCTACCACTTCAGCTGCTTTTTCTTTTTCAAGAACGGTAGCCGGAACGGTATTGTAAATTTTCCCTTTTACCTCATCGTTCAGCGTGGATGACTTGGAATCAAGATAGTCATTCACCGAAGATTCTTCCTCAAAAAGGCTCTTCACGGAGGTTTCCGGGAACCCGGAAGCAATAACCGTTACGCGAATTTCCCCTTTCTTCAGCTGCTCATCTTTTACCGCTCCGAAGATAACCCGTGCATCAGTGTCAATTGACTCCGTGATCACCTTTGCCGCCTCTTGGATTTCATGCATAGTCATGTCGTCACTGCCGGCAATCGCGAAGAGCACCCCTTTAGCACCATGAATGGAAACTTCCAAAAGCGGTGAGTTGATTGCCATTTTTGCCGCTTCTTCTGCTCTTTTTTCGCCCGTTGCGAAACCGATGCCCATGAGCGCACTTCCGGCGTTTTCCATGATGCTGCGGATATCGGCAAAGTCGACGTTGATGATTCCCGGCATGGTGATGAGATCAGAAATTCCTTCCACTGCCTGGCGCAAAACTTCGTCACACTGGGCGAAGGCGGAAAGCGCGGTGGTGTCTTTGTCCACCACTCCCAGCAATCGGTCATTTGGAATGATGATGATCGCATCTACCTTTTTTCTCAAACTCTCCGCTCCCTCTTCGGCAATCTTCATTCTTTGCGCTCCTTCGAAGAAAAACGGAGTGGTCACGACCGCCACGGTAAGCGCTCCCTGTTCTTTTGCCGCTTCTGCGATCACTGGTGCCGCTCCGGTTCCCGTTCCTCCGCCGAGTCCGCAAGCGATGAAAACCATGTCTGCTCCGGAAAGAGACCCTTGCACTTCTTCCTTGGTTTCTTCCGCAGCACGCTTTCCGACGTCTGGATTCATTCCCGCCCCAAGCCCCTTGGTGAGATTTTTCCCAATGTGAATTTTTTTCGGTGCCAACGAATGATGAAGATCCTGCCCATCCGTATTCATCGCGATGAACTCCACGCCTTTGACTTTGGAATTGATCATATGGTTCACAGCGTTCTTTCCGGAACCGCCGACACCAACGACTTTTATCCGCGCGAACGCTTCCACTTCTGGATTCACTTTTGGCATATACAAGGGAAATTATTAATAATAAGTTGCTCCTATCATATCAAAGAGGAGAGTGATGCGAAAGACTTGACACCTTAAGGAAGAAATTGCTTAAAGATTTTTGAAACCTTTGCTTTGAATCCGTCAAACAGGTCTTTTGAACCCGCGAGGATGGTTTCATCCTGTTCATCCTGACTACCGAGCACGCAAAGACCATAGGCGATCGCCCAAGAGGGTCCGTCTTTCATGGTTTTTTGAGGAAAGTTTTTTCTCCCATTTCCTCTTGCTGGAGCGAAATCAGCAGAACGTCCACGTTCGCGGTAATGCAAAACTCCGATACTAGAAGGAAGTTTCAGGAAATTTTTTGCAATTGCCTCAGCTGTTTTGATGCCGGAACCGCCGCCGATCAGAATGATTCCTGCCGGGAGAAGCTCATTGCGGTCGATCTTTTTGAGGTGAGCCTCCACCATTCCAAAAATTTCCGTCAGGCGCTTTTCGGTAATTGCTTCCAGCTCGGGTTTCTTGGTATCCCCCAGCCGCCCCACCTTGAACTTTTCTGCTTCCTCCAGAGAAACTTGAAGACCAAGCGCAATGTCGTTCGTCATATCGGTGGATCCAACCGGAAAAACCTGGAGCGAAACAGGCAGGCTGTTTTCAAACACTGTGACCGAAACCGTCTCCGATCCGATATCGGTGAGTGCACATCCCGCGGTCTTCTGTTGTTTGGACAAAACCACCCAGCTTGCCGCGATGGGTGCCGGGAGAACATCGAGCACTTCCACCCCCGCCAAGTCTGCCGCACTGATGAGGTCGTTGATGTGCTGAGACAAGGCCGTGATCACCAACGCTTTCGCTTCCAGCTTCATGCCCTTCATTCCGCGCGGACGGCCGAGCACTTCCTTTCCGTCCAGACGAAAGGAGATCGGAACCGTATGCAAAACTTTTTTATTGGAATTATCGCGAACAAAAGACTCCGCGGAAATACACGCACGCTCCACATCGTGCGCACCAACTTCCCCGTCTGCCTGAGACACGAGCGCCGAGCCAACGGAAATCGTTCCCTCCAAACCAACGCCCCCCGCCGAAAAGAAAGCACTGTCTATCTTGGTCCCGGCTGCCTTTTCTGCGCGCGAAACTGCCAAAGCAATGCTCTTGGCAGCGCTGTCGACATTTACCATGTATCCTCGCCGCAAACCGTGAGTCTCCGCCGCGCCGGTTCCAATGATCTGCGGCGGAGCCGACGGATCAAGTGCTTCACAAATGACCACTCGCGTCATCGCACTTCCCACATCTATTCCTGTAACAATATTTCGTTTTGACATATCCAAGAATGTTCAAGTGTTCAAATGAACAGATCTTTCAAGTTCTGAAAGATGGTGACAAAAAAATAATTATGCGAGAGAAAAATATTTGAGAATCTTTTTTTCTGCTTCTTCCATTTTACTACCATGATCCAATCCTTTCAAATGCTGCATCCCGTGGACAAACAAAAGTGCCACAAAATCATGAAAATTTTTTCCATATTTCGGAGCCTGCGCACGTGCTTCCCTCAAGTCGATAAAAATTTCTCCCTCAGATCCTGAAAACGGAAACGAGAGTACATTTGCCGGCTTGTCCTTCCCGCGGTAGAGCTGGTTCATCTTTCGAGAGCGAGCACTCCCGACAAAAACGAGCGAGAGATCATATTTTTTCCCAAGCGCTCGATCCTTCATATCCAAAAAAGGCAAGTCCGGAAACTTGCTTCTTGTCTTGTTGGTTATTTCAAATGTGTCCGAGACATTTTTCATGAGAGTCTTTTGTTCACCACCTTCGGAGAATCTCTCGTGAAATCCAAAATTTATTCACAAACAGAAACTCTTTCTCACAAGGTACTGCTCCAATGGCGAATCTCAAAAGCACTTTCGTTACCATGAAAAAATGTCCTTTTCGAAGTTTGTGGGCTTCACGAGAAAAGAATATTTTCTCATGGTGAACTTCTCTCCAGTGAAAAGAATGATTCTTTGTTGCGAGTCTGCCTAAGGCAGATGAATGACATCATTCTTTGACACAGCAGGTCGCCAATTTTGGAAGTTTTATTGTGGCAATTTTCCGAGTTTCTTCAAGCGTTCATACTCCTCGCGCTTCTCCAATCGCTTCAGCTTGCTCTGCTTCTGCTTGAACGCCGATTCCGGACGCTCTCGATAACGCTTGCCTCGAACCGCCTGGATCGTTCCGG
>DASSSU010000047.1:0-19780 GCA_035708305.1 Minisyncoccota bacterium
CCGAGAAATTTTCGGTTCTGCCCGCTTGATGATTTTTTCCATTTCATCTTCAGAAAATTCCTGGAGTGTGAAAACCCGACACCGCGAAAGCAGCGCCGAAATGACCTCAAAGCTTGGGTTTTCTGTAGTCGCGCCAATCAGTGTGATTTCTCCCGATTCAATATATGGCAAAAGAAAATCCTGCTGGGATTTGTTGAAACGGTGAATTTCATCCAGAAAAAGCACTTTCGGTTTGTCGCCAGTGTCTTCGCGAAGAATTTTTCGGATATCTTCCTTTCCTGCCGACACCGCCGAAAGCTCATACATTTCTGCGCCCAGAGAGTGTGCGTAGATTCTCGCCAATGTCGTTTTTCCTGTCCCCGGCGGCCCCCAGAGGATGAAAGAAAAAAGATGCTTCTTCTCCATTCCCAGACGCAGTGGTTTTCCCGTTCCCACCAAGTGTTCTTGTCCGACAAATTCTTCCAGCGTTTTTGGGCGGATTTGAGATGCGAGAGGCTCCATAAGAGTATTTTACCACATCAGGATTTTAGGACTTTTGGAATGCTTGAGCGGGTCTTCAGGCCAAGCTTTCGATCCTCCAGGAGAAGTGAAAAATGGGGTAGTTCTTTTTCACCTCTCCGAACGATACAGGTGCTCTGTGTAATGAAAAACTGCCGAGACTTCCCCTCCGAGAAAAAGCGCCATGCTGACATAATAAAACCAAAGAAGAAAAGCGATTAGAAATCCTGCCGCACCATACGCAGAGAGATGGTTGCTGAAAGACAAGTACACACTCAAGAGCGCGTTGATGACCCCGAAAAGAAAAGCCGCTACCAGCCCGCCGAAGAAAGCGCTCTTCCAGGAAATTTTCCCTGCAGAAGCAAAATGATACATGAAGCCAAAAATAAAGATACTGAGGAGAAACGTCACCATGTATTTTCCCAGCTGAAAAACAAGACTTGGGATGATATTTGCCCATAGACTTTGGATAGCACCAAAGAGCACTGAGGAAGCGATGTTGACCACAATCAGCAAAAAGATAAGCGCAAAAAAAATCACCATGAATGAAAAAGCGAGTGTTCTTTTTTTTACTGTTTCCTGAATGATGCCTTCTTCCGTTTCCTTGACGCTAAAAATTGCGGCAAATGTTTTTTGTAGATGGAGAAAAAGGTTCGTAGCAGCATAGAGCACCAGCACGATACCGATAACCGAAGCAAACGTGTTCACCTCAAAAGTGGATACCTGATGAAGAATGTTATGAAAAAATGTGCTTCCCTGCGTGCCAATGCGAGACGAGAAAAAACTGATGATCATCTGCTGCACCTGCCGCTGCCCCATGAGGAGTGAGAAAATAGAAAGTACCAGGACAAGAAGTGGGACCAAAGCAAAGATCATATAAAACGCCAATGCGGCTGCACGGCTTCCGATCAAATCTTTTTTTGCCCGCCTCCCCACACGTGCGGCAAACTGGGTAAGCTCCTGGAAACTCATATTTTTTTCTTTTCATTGTACCGTGAAAAGAAAGCTTTTAAAATGAAGGTCGCAGCGAATCAGTGGATATTGATATTTTTGGCAGTTTCAAGTAGAATACTTTTGTTCGAGAATTGGAAATTTCCAATATCCCGGGCCCGTAGCTCAGTTGGCTAGAGCACCTGTTTTGCACTCAGGAGGCCGCAGGTTCGAATCCTGTCGGGTCCACAAACGTTAAGAAATCTGCCCTGCGGCAGATTTTTAGTTTGTGGAGGCCGCAGCGATGTGCGAGTTTTAAGCCGCTTCGGCGAAAAGGCGAGCGCCGCGAGGCGGGATCGCGAAAATTTTCCGTCAGGAAAATTATTTGTGACCACAAAAATAAGCTCTCGAACGCGAAGCGTTCGGGGGCTATATTTTTGCGACCCGACAGGATTCGAAAAAGTTCGTCAGATATTTCATGAGTGACAACGAACTGAAATATCGACAACCTGTACTGCTCCTGTAAGGGGAGAATCCTGTCGGGTCTATATTGAATTTCGTTCGGAAACAGAAAAAATGCAAGGAAATTTTGGGGTTACCGAAAAAACTGGATTTGGTATACTACACGTATGTCCAAAACAATTTCAGGCGGCACGGCACACAAGTTGCCGACAGACTTGCGGAAAGCGCTATCGTCTGACATCAAAGCATTGGCGGCCTGGGAAGACATCACACCACTTTCCCGCAACGAATGGATTTGCTGGACCATCTCCGTTAAAACCAGAGAGAAAAGAAAGGAACATGTCCACAGAGTCGTTTCGGAACTTAAGGAAGGGATGCGCCGCCCTTGCTGTTGGATTGGTTGCATCCACCGAAAAGATAAGGCATTGAGTCCCTCACAAAAATTCATACTCAATAAAAGAGCTGAGAAATGAGGCACTAACTTTTAGGAAAATTATTTGTAACCACACCAATAGAAAGCTCTTGTCCCCCCAGCAGGAATCGAACCCACATTACAGGCACCGGAAGCCTGCGTTCTATCCATTGAACTATAGGGGGTAAAACTATTTTAAATCCAATTTTGGATGATGCAAGATTCTTCTGATTTTTCTTTTCGGCCTGCTTTTTTCTCTTCCGAAAGTGTAGTGATGTTCTGCGATTTTTTTATTTTTTGTACTATTGCTCACAGCCATGCTTTTCCCAAGAAAAAACCCAATATGCCCGTGGAATTCCCCTTTCTCAGAAACCGGTTCCCAGATCAATACACTTCCTTTTCGTGGCTTTTGTATTTCTTTCCAGCCACTTTTTTCCATATCGGAAACAGTACCAGAAACCGTCACATGTACTTCTTTAATCAGTCCGAAAAGTCTCAAAACGGAAGAAACAAAAAATGCACACGAGAGCTCGCCGTTTTTTAAAACATCTCTCTTTTTTCCACGCACTGTCACATAAGCCGTTTGAAACATCTTCGATCCGACGCTTTTCTGAAGCATCGTCAAATAGGTTTCCTGAAGCATTGGTGTGATTTTTTGTATCTTTCCGTCTCGCATGCGAAATCATTATAACAAAAAATTAGAAGCTATCTTCAAATACATTTTTTGGCACGTGGAAAGAAAAAAGCACAGATGTTATAATCCAATGAAAGGGCGGTTAGCTCAGTTGGTTAGAGCGTTACATTGACATTGTAGAGGTCACAGGTTCAATTCCTGTACCGCCCACCTTTCCAGGACAAATTAAACCTTCACAACAGGAAAATACCTGCAATATTTTTAAAACCCGTTCCGATACTCGTCTTCCTCTACCTTCAAAATGCGTTTGAGCACCTCTTCGGGAAAATCTTGGGAATGCGAGAATGCTTGCTGTTGGGAAGAAAAATTTTCTGAAGAACGCTCTTGCCGGGAAGTCTCAGCTTCGTGGCGGCTGGGTGTACTCTGCTGACTGGATTCTGAAACGTTGTCATGCCCCTGCTGCTGCAAATCTTCCTCGTGTTCAGCGATCGCCGCCGCAAGCGCTTTCTTGAGCGGACTGTCTTTTTTCTTTTTTGCCTCAGGCTTGCGGAGCGTATTGAGTGAAATAGCCTCCTGTGACACATTTCTTACCGGCTCGTAATATGCCCCCTCCTGACTCACTTCTACTTCAGGAAAATCAAATCTTGGCGGCTTTCCGGCCCGTCCTCGGATGTCAAAATTTTTCCTTCGCTCGGATTCTGAAAAATTACGAGATTCATCAAAACCATTTTCCCCTCCGCGCTGCCCTTCGTGATTCTCTCTTCGGTCATCATCCAAGTGTGGAGTATTTTTATACTGCCAATCCTGAGACGGTTGCTGAAACGGTGCATGAGGCACGCGTCCACCCGCAGAATAGGGAGTTGGCTCTGGTGAAGAACTCTCCCTTCTTCCAAACATTTCCGTAGTCCAAGGATCGTGGTATGGAGCCGGATTTCTCCGGCGCTCACCCATCCTTCGATCACGAGAGAAATTAGAGCGTCCGGCATAATCCCTTGCTTCCCGCCCATTTCCATTTCCGTTTCCGTTGCTTGAACGACGACCTACATTCCCTCCGTTTCGGCGGCGATCAGACGTGTCCGATGCATCCTGCTGCCCAGTTGATGGGATTTGCAATTCCCGTATTTGGGTTTCGATGATCTCCCGCGGATGAGCATAGTGGCGGCGGGATTCCGTGAGGATTACTTCACGATAATCATGTTCCGGCTTGTTGATCGGCGGAAGTGTCAAAGCGGAAAACGGCTGCGAACCAATACCATCAATCATGAGCCGCAAGTAAATCTGCGCAAAACCTAAGTTTACGATATCCTGCGCGGTAAAACGCGGAGCAAACTCTTTTTCGAAAATCTCTGCATCATACGAACCGACGCGAAACGTGACCATCGTCCCAACGTTCCCAAAAACTGCCGCCCGCACCTCCTCGGGCATCTGCTCCACATACTGATGCGCGATGGTGAGGTTCAGCTTGTACTTGCGCGCTTCGGAGAGAATATCGGCAAAAGATTCATTCGCGAATGACTGAAACTCATCCACATAAAAATAAACATTCGGAAGTTCTGCCAGCTGCTCCGCCGGGAGATCCGCACGCGACATGGCGGAAAGATAAATCTTCGTAACGAGCATACTTCCGAGCAGGTTGGCGTTTTGCTCTCCCATGCGGCCTTTGGAGAGGTTCATGATGATAATTTTTCGCTTGTCCATCGCCTCACGGATGTCAAATGATGAATGCGACTGCCCTACGATGTTTCGGATCAGCGGGTTTGCGGTAAATTGTCCGATCTTGTTTTGAATTGCGGGCGTCGCTTCCTGCGTGTAGCGGTCCGTGTATTTGGAAAACTCATCCACCCAGAAAGATCGTACTGACGGATCGGAAATATTGTCCACCACTTTCTTGCGATATTCTTTGTCCACCAGCATGCGGTTCACGGAAAGGAGTGTGGAATTCGGGTATTCAAGCAACGCCAAAATGCAGTTGTTCAAAATATACTCCATGCGCGCAGACCAGGCGTCCACCCAGATCTTTTTAAATGCGCTCATGAGGCCGTTTGCCACCAAATGCCGCTTGTCATAGCCAACGTCTTCCATGATGTTGAATGCGATCGGAAAATCCAGATCAAATGGCGCGAAATACACCACATCCTGAATGCGTTCTTTGGGAATATAGGAGAGGAGTTTTTCTGCCGTTGCGCCGTGCGGATCAATAAAAGCCATTCCCTCGCCGTTTTGAATGTCCTGAATCGCCATGTTTTCGAGCAGAGTGGACTTTCCCATGCCGGTTTTGCCGATCACATACATATGGCGGGTGCGATCGCTCGCTTTGATACCAAAAGGCGTCCGCTTGTTGCGGAAATCCGTTTCGGCGAAATATGTTACGCGATCATTTTTCATCATAAATGACAAAGAGTTAGAAATACACTCATTTTACAAGGCTTCAAAGGAAGCGTCAATGAAACTCCAGACCTTTAATTTTTTCTGAGAAACACGACAGGACAAGCACGAAAAAGGCGCCGAGATAGCCGCAAACAAAAAAATTATTTCCCTGCCGGAAGCTCCAGGGTAAATTTTGAGCCCTTGCCGTGCCCCGCGGACTCCGCCCATATTTTCCCGCCATGCGCCCGCATGATTTCCGCAGCAACATAGAGTCCCAAGCCGGAACCGGTGGTGTTGATTTTCTTGGCACCGATCGTTCGGCTAAATTTGTGGAAAAGGGTTTCGATCTCATCCGGGAGAATCCCGATGCCGTGATCCGAAACTGAAAGACGTATTTTGCCGCCCTGTGCAGACGGATCACCGATTTTTTCAAGATATACCCGAACCTCCCCGGCATCTGTATACTTCACAGAGTTGTCAATCAGGTTAGAAACCACTTGTCGCAGTTTTCCTTGGTCCCCCCGAAGAGCATAATGATCCTCGCGGTTGTCTTCATACACGAGCGAAAGTTTCTTTTCTTTTGCCATTGGCGTCATCTCCTCCACCACACTGGTTACCAAAGCTTTCATATCGAAAAAAGCGAATGTGTACTTCATTTGACCTTGCTCAATCTTTCGCAGATCCAAAAAGTCATCCACAATCACAATGAGCCGCTTGGAAGATTCGAAAATTCGGCTGATGTATTCTTTGGACTGCTCGGGAATGTTACCGAAAGTGCCCTGCAAGAGTGAAGACGAATGCCAGCGAATCCCTGAGAGCGGATCACGCAGCTGGTTGGCGGTCGAAGTTACGAACGCGGAAGTACGGCGATTGAGGGTCTCCAGTTTTTCATGCCGCTCCGCCAGCTTCCGCATGAGTCGTTCCACCCGCTCTGCTGCACTCGCTTCGTTTTTCACACTTCGAAGCAAAAGCAGCGCCGCCGTGCTCGTCAAAATAAAAAAGATGCTTTTGATCACTATTTCCCGCACTGAATCAGCAAAAAAGACCGATCCTCCAAGTGCAACGACAAACAAAGCAGTGAAGACTTCCGTGGCAAAAATTTTGATATCCCAGACGTGATAGCTCGCGATCAGATATCCAAGGTAGTAAAGGCCCGCAGAAATCAGAACGGGTCCAACAAAAAGAAAATCATTATTCCCCGAAAAAAACGGTAAGATCACATTGGTGGTAACCGCTGTCGCCCCCGCCGCAAAGACAATCAGCAGAATCGTCTTGCTTTTTTGGCGAAAAACCCCCGCGCTTCCGAAATATTTCTTTTGTAAGATCAAAAAACTCGCAGTACAATAGAGCACCGCGTAGAAGACTATGAAGAAATACATCGGCAAATACTCCAACCCCCTTCCCGGAGTGGCAAACTGGTTGACATCGACCGCAAGGGCGCTTCCGCTCACCACAACACCTGAAAGTATAACCGTCGGTATCGCCAGAAAAATTGCCCACAGCACCGGAAGTGTTTTTTTGAGACTAAAAGTGATGGCAAAGTACAGCAAGCTGAGAATAATGACCGTCCCTCCCAGCGAGTACATGTTGAAAAGCATCGAAGCAAGCACTGGCGAATGGACCACTTCAAAAAGCCCAAGCGGCGGCTCATAGAGCGCGCAGGAAAAAGCAATAAGAAAATAAAAAAGGCTGCTTTCGTGCTTTCGCCCTTTTACAAGAACAACGGTTCCAATAACCAGTGGCGCAAGGCCAACGATGATAAGAAAATAACTCATAAATCTGATATCTAAAAATTCAGTCAGCATTTATGTTTGGATTACGTAACTTCGACCGCCGCGGACGGATCAAGAAACGGCACTTCCACAAAAAACGTCGACCCACGTCCGGAACCCGGAGACTCACCCCAGATCTTTCCGTCGTGCGCTTTGATAAACTCGCGTGAAATATAGAGTCCCATACCAGTCTTGAAATTATACATCATTTTTTCTTCCATCTCGGGATCCTGAAAACCATCAAAAGCATGCCCCAGCTCTTCGGCGTTCATCCCCACACCAGTATCCGAGACCGAAAGCCGGATCACCTTTTTCTCACTGTCTCGCACAAGCAAAATCCGGATAAAGCCCTCTTCTGTGTACTGCACAGCGTTTTCCAGGAGGTTTTGGATGACCAGTTTGAGTTTTTCGCGGTCACCACTCACGAGGTAAGAATTTCCGCCGTACACTTCAAGCGTCATTTCAACATTTTTCTCCTTCGCATTCGGCAACGCTTCCTTGAAACTCTCCCGCACAATCTCCTTGAAATCAATATTGGCAAAGTTGTACTGCACCCGTCCCTGCTCGATCCGTGAAACTACGAGGAGGTTTTCTACCGAGCGCGCCAACGTCTGGCTTTCGTTGAAAATATCTTCCACCGCTTCCGAAGCACGGCCTTCAATTTTTCCGAACGAACCTTCCAACAGCATTGAGGCGTAGCCCTTCACCGCCGTGAGCGGCGTGCGAAGCTGGTGGGATGCAAGAGAAATAAACTCCGTTTTCTGCCGATCAAGCACTTTGAGCTTTTTGTTTACCGAATGGATCTCCGCGGCAATGTGCTGCATCCGTTCGCGCTCTATCGCCTCTTTTTTGACCCGTCGCACTAAATATACCCCAAAAACAAGTGAAAGGAGCAGGACAAACCCGTCAAATATTTTTTCATACGCTGTCGTTTCAAACAAAAAGAGCGTAAGAGTAAAAAGCCAAATCAAAAGTACCAGAAGTTCGGTAGCAATGATCTTAATATCCAGAAGCTGATACTTGTAGATCGCGTAAAGGATGGAAAGAACAAAGAAAAAAGTAACCATCTGCCCGAGCCAGTTCAGCGCAAAAACGCCTGCCCATGGCAGTATTAAGTTCGTTGCAACAGCACAAACAGAAGGAATAAAGGTTCCCAAAAAAAGCGCGAAAATTTGTTTTTTAAAATTCTTTTCGGAATTTTGTAATATAAAATACCGCCGAAGGAGAAGGAAGAAAGAAGTAGAGAAGAAAAAAACAAAATATGCCACGTAAATAAAATATCCATTTCCAAAAAAAATGGTGTTCTCTCCAGCGATCGGATGAACAGCCCGTACCACAATAGTATCGGTGAGAAGCGTAAGGCCAAAAATTATGATCGCCGAAAAGAAAATCAAGAATCTCAGGACCCTTTCTCTTTCTTTATTTATAATTTCCAAAAATAAAAGATTGAAATAAAGGAAGAGGGCTGGGATGAACACAGGAACGGCATAAAGAAAATGCAGGTAAATCTTCAAGTCTCGCGGATCCGATACCACACGAAAGACCCCCATGAGAAACGACCAACAAGCTATGGTAAAAGCGAGAGTCGAAAAGATCTCTACACGAGAAGTAGTATTCTTGTGATATAAAAAAAGAGAACCAAGAAGAAAGTTGGTGATCGCGATAATAACGATGAGGATGTTGATAGTATCCATATACTTATAAGATTGATCTTACTCGCTCAAAATCTTCATCAGTATAAAATTTATGAACGTTTTGAAGCTCTCCGACATGAATCCCCACTTCTTCAGCATCCTCTTGCAACTTATCCAGCAAAGCGAAATCAAGATCAGAAACGGCTCCGACGCTGTAATCTTGATAATGGCCAAACCCCGCCAAAATAACCGTCTCTGCCAAGCAGCTGTACAGGTCATTTTTATGTCTCAAACCAAAGTTGAAATTCGTATCAACATGATCTGCATGTGCCACTCCCCCTTCAAGAATAAGTACGTCATTTCGAGTCTCGATCGCTTCTATATCTATATCCGTCGGCTGAGCATCATCAACGACAATCACCCCCGGCTTCAAGTGCTCTGAACGGATCACCACCTCAGGAGCATTCGTAACCGCCACGACCACATCTGCTTTTGTGAGATCGTTCATATCATGGCTGATTTCTGTTTTCACACGAGGATTCATTTCTTTTACTTTGGAAGTAAGCCACTCCAGACGCTCTCTTTTTCTCTCCAAATCCAAAAAAAGCAAGTCCTGAAAATGTTCCCGAACCAGAATCTGTGCCACCGCAGTGCCAATGGATCCCGCTGCGCCAACAACGGCAACGGTAACTTTTTCTTTATTTCTGCCAAGCTGATCCATTGCTTTCTCAATAGTATCAACAACAATCCTTGAGGTGTATATGCGCCCAGTAGTAACACCGCTCTTCACGTGTGGCAAAATATCGAGACCACCCTTTGTAAAAGAAGCCGTAAGTGCTCCCAAACCAATGATTCCTGCCCCTTTTCGCTCTGCGAGTTTCGCCGCTTGGATGACGCTTCGTTTGGCGCTTTCAGGATCATCTTTCATTTGTTCGGCCGTAAGCGGAGAAGAGATGACATAGCCGATCATTTCTTCTCCCGTCTGAATATTTCGCAAACCCTGAATGGTTGAGAGTGTTACCGGCCAAAAATGCCTGAGAAAGAAGTGCATCTGCCTTTTTGAAAGCTTGTGGAGAAAAGGGTATTGTCGCATGACGTCAGAGGCGTCCCGCGGGTGTACCAAAAACGCAAATTTGTTTCGTTTTTTCAGTTGAGGCAAATGACGGATAAAAAGATCGCCAAAAGCACGCAAGAAAAGTTTAAGAATCTTCATGAAAAATCAGCCAATCAGAACATCTTTATTTTACACGGAGTTTGTGAAAGAAATAAGGGGATAAGTTTTGTGAAGTGGAATAATACCCCAGGGAATGTCTAAAGATTTTATGGTTGACTTCTATAAAAATATATGTTACCCTTTAAAAAGATTCCGAACTGGAGGTGTTCATGAAAACCGTGGTTTTCACGCACGGAATGTGGGAAAGAAATTGGATTTTTAAGAACTTTGCCAAAGAATGTAGGAAATACGGCTACCCGACCAAATTCATCAATCTTCCGGATCAGAAAAACGGATCTGAAACATTAGCCCGAATCGAAGATCGCGTCGAATATATCGTTTCACAAATAGTATCATTGGAAAAGATAATACTCATCGGTCATTCCTTGGGAGGACTTCTCTCTATCGGTGCTTCACTTCACCCTTCAATAAAAGATCGAGTGGAGAAAATCGTACTTCTGAACTCTGCTCCATTGGGGAGATCTTTTTTGAGTTTTGAAGTGCTGAAGCGGATTTGGCGTTATTTGCCAAAATTGCGAAGCGATTCAACTTTTGAACTTCGATATGAAGACGCGTTCGCGCTTGAACTCAAGCATGTAGAAGATCCTCATCAAGTCTATGCACAAATGACGGAAGAGTCGGGTGTTGTCGCACGTCAAATGGCACTTTGGCAATATTTGCCTGACACGAAACAAGTTCCTTGTCCTGTGCTCGTCATTGGTGCGCAAAATGATCAGATTACCCCTCCGCGAATACAACGAAAGAACGTACGGCTCCTGCCAAACGCTCTTTACAAAGAATTTCCAGGCGGACACATGCTTCCGATTGAGCCACTTTGGCCGGCAGTCGCGCGGGACATACAAAAATTTCTTGAGGGAAACTAACTTCCCAAAGAACTACCAAGAGGTGGTTCTTTTTTTTTTTGAAAACCCTCTCCCCCTCCAGTTCCCGGATTTCATCGCGAAGAATCGAGGCAGTTTCGAAATTAAGCTTTTTGCATCTGCATTTATTTCCTCGCGATCCACGTGACGAGATCTCGTCTTTCTTCGCGGTACGAGTGATTCACTTCTTCCACGGATTGAAACACCTCTGAAAGTATTTCTTTCATTTTTTCATACGAGGCGGCGATTCCTGGCTTGTCTTCAGGAGTATATTCGTACTTTTCATGGAGCACTGGAGTCATGAGCACGAAAACTCCTCCGCTTTTGAGAAGTTTTTTCACTTCCTGACAAAACACACTTTGATCTTCCACAAAAGCAATCACCAGCTTGCAGAAAACCACATCCACCTGGGGCAAATCAAACACTTGAAGATCATTCAAATCCCCTTCCACAAACTTCACTCTCTCCGAAACGTGCGCCAGTGCTGCGCGGCTTTTTGCTTTTTCGAGAGCCACAGGCGAACCGTCGATTCCA
This sequence comes from Minisyncoccota bacterium, assembly GCA_035708305.1. Taxonomy (GTDB): domain Bacteria; phylum Patescibacteriota; class Minisyncoccia; order Phycocordibacterales; family DASSSU01; genus DASSSU01. The sequence goes on from DASSSU010000047.1 coordinate 11,338, forward strand.
ACCACCCGCATTCCTTTCTTCGCCAATTTCACCACCACATCCCCCGTTCCGCATCCCAAATCAAGCGCGGTCTCCCCACGAGGAATATTGAAAAGAATTTTATCAAGTAAAATCTCATTCAAGAGGCTAAATTCCCGGCCGGATTCAAACACTCCGTTCCATCTTTCTTTCTGGTTATTCATGTCTAATTTTTAGAGTAAAAAAAATTTTTGGCTTTTTATGCTTCTTTTAAACTTCACCGGGACAAAACCTCCAGCTTTATTCCCATCACACCGTATTTTTCTTCGTCTTCTTCAGAATAATACCCGTGAATATTTTCGACAAGCTGATCTATTGTCCACCCTTCCCCGCCAAAATCTTTTGGATCAAAATCCGAGTACAAGCTTCGAAAATCCGGATACAGAAGCAGCGCGGAAACTTTCGCTTGTATTTTCTCCTCCGGACCCCCAGCTTTTGAAAAAATTATTTTCTCACCAAGCTTAAGCTGCCGGCGCTTCTCATCATAAAGCCGCACTTCAATGCATTTTCCTCCGTTCTTCACCAACTCAAAAGCGTCTTTATTCAATTTCATTTCGTGAGTCATTTTTATATTCGAGCATCATGCCTTACTCCGTCCTTTTTCCATCATGGTATAATAATAAAATGGAAAGATCAAAAGCACAGAATGATGACACAAATTCATTTATAGTGGATATCGAAAACACCATGGCACTCGTCGAGAAGGGTGATGAAATCGAAGCACGTGTTTTCTTTAATACGAAGGTGTATCCAAAATACCACGAAAAGATAAACAACGCCCAAAACGACCTTCATTTGTTTCTTATTTTCTTTTGTGACCTCAATGACTATTTTAATAATATTGAACGGCACCTCCTTGGGGAAATCTCAAAAGATTCTATCCTTTCGAGCTATCATTTCGATTTTCAAGATGATTTGAAAGAGCTCAAAAGAAGAAGGGGCTAGCTTTCGCCAACCCCTTAAAATTACAGAAGTTATAAAATGAAAAGGTTTTATTCTGTCACGTGATTGCTATTTGTTATTACTCCGATTTGGATCTTTCTCTCCTCCATGGTATTCAGAATAAGTCCCTCTCGAGATATTCTGATTATAAGTCTGATGAACATGCCCGCCACCAGGAACAGAAGAAACTTTACTTCCTGTACGAGATTCACCTTTTGGGGTGATCTTTGTTGATCCACCGTCATGGTCACTGCGGAAAATGGTTACGATATCTCGCAAAATACCCATTTTGGGTACCTCCTTTTGAAATAAAACAGCAGCGCTCTTCTTCAGAAGAGTCCACGAAACACGAAAGATCATGTTCCAATAAGATTTTACTAATCATTGAAAAAAATCAAACTATCCTATCCTACAAATTCTCTCCAAAAAAGGAAACACATACTTTCTCCGAAGTCCCGGACCGCTGATTTTGTGCCCACCACCGAGAATGAGATGAAGAGTGCAATCTTTTCCGAGTTCTTGAAGCTTCTCTGCAAACTCCACAGCCAGTGTCGGTGGAATAGTGTCATCATTTTCACCGTGTAAGATGAGTACTGGACAGAAAATTTTTTCCGCTTCAAAAATTGCGGAGCGTTCTCGGAAAGCCTCGTCAGAGAGACCCGTTTCATCTTTGATATCCTTTTTGATCATCGGATCTTTCTTTTCCCATTCGTAGTTTTTCCGAAGATCATATGCCCCAGCCTGAAAGATTGCTGCTTTCCAGAGATTCGGGTACTTGACGGCAAGCAGTGCCGCCACACTTGCGCCGCGGGAAATACCGTGGAGCACGATCCGGTCAGGGTTCAGCTTTTCTTCCCGAACCGCCTCCTCCACCGCGCCGGCAATTCCGGAGATTGTTTTTGGTCCGTAATAATCTCGCGGACCGTTTGAATACCCAAACCCTCGTTGTGACGGAAGCAGGACGTTGTACCCGTGCCGGGATAGATTTTGTGCGGGAACAAGCATATCCCACGCCCCGAAAGTATTGAATCCGTGAATGATTTTTCGGATGGGAAAAAGAGAATTTCAAAATTTTCTCCCTCGTAGGGATGCAAAAACTGATCGAAAGAGATGGTTGTTTTCATACGAGCATTGTAACAGAAAAGAGGAGGGTTTTTCACATCTGACCTGATGACGCCATAAATTCCACTTTCAAAGTTTTATTGCATAAGATTTTGCAGCCAAGCTTTTCTTTTGGAAAAATCGGGGATCCTGAATTCCAGAAGGATGCTCAAAATATAGCCTGTTTGGTGTGGGTCTTTCACTACAGGCTTTACTTTCTTTTTCAATTCACCCACACCCAGATTTTTTAAAGATTCCAAAAAGCTCGCATCATCTTTTCTCATTTTTTCAGGAGAAAAAATTCTTTTCGCCTCGCGGTCGATCATGGTCGCGTACATTTCTCCGAGCGATGCCCGAGAGAATGTTTGAAAGAAAAGATTGAGAACTTCTGAAGGAATGAGGCTTGTTGAGCGTATTCGAGAGAAGAATTTTTCTTTTTTATCGTTTGAAGGAAAGGGCGTTACGTATCCTTCATTCGGCCAGTCGCGTAAAAGCATCTCTTCCACATGCCCGATTTCATGAAAAATGAGATCGGTTTTATAGTCAAACGCATCTTCGTGAAGCGCAACAAATGCCTGTTTCGGAGGAATTAAAACCGTCTTCAAGATACAATTTTTTTGAGTTGGTTCAAGAATTTTTGGGTTTTTTACACGAACCGCCTTCACCGCTGTATCTTCAATAACACTTTCTTCAAACCACGCTGTCGCTCCGCCGTAATCAAGATTTTGAGCGTTTTGGATTGGAATTTGATACACATGGAAACCAAAACCTTCAGCATACAAATCAACCCGTATTTTTTCTGTAGAAAGATGTTTCCCTTTGGTAAAAACAAAATAATGCTGCGAATCAAACGTGACAAGTCTGAGATCTTTAAGGGTTCCGGCGTCAAATATTCCAGACTGGTACACATCCTGAATGCCTTCCAGTAAAGCATCTTTATCGCTTTCGGAGAAAAGATATTTTGAAAAATTCATTATATGATTTTACCATCAGAAATCTCAAGCAGGATGATGTCTATTTTTCTTCCAGTTCCCGGATTTCATCGCGGAGGATTGCGGCGGTTTCGAAGTCGAGATCTTTCACCGCCTGCTGCATTTCTTTATTTTTTTGTTTGATGAGCTTTTTCAAATCTTTTCCAAAAACCTGACGATCCGTTTCAAGGTTTTTTTGCACCACTTTCCGATGTTCACGGCGAAGCTCCTCCGTGATGTCTTTGATGTTCTTCTCGATCGTCTTCGGCGTGATGCCGTGCGCTTTGTTGTATTCGAGCTGGATTTCCCGGCGGCGGTTTGTCTCACCGATCGCGCGTTCCATTGAGCCGGTCACCGTGTCGGCGTAGAGAATCACCCGTCCGGCGGCGTTGCGGGCGGCGCGGCCGATCGTCTGTATAAGCGAAGTTTCACTCCGGAGAAAGCCTTCCTTGTCCGCATCCAAAATTCCGATGAACGACACTTCCGGCATGTCGAGACCTTCGCGGAGGAGGTTCACCCCGACCAACACGTCAAACTCCCCGCGCCGAAAACGCGTGAGAATCTCGATCCGGTCAAAGGTTTTCACGTCGCTGTGCAAGTACTCCGCTTTGATCTTCCGTTCTTTCAAGTACTCCGAAAGATCCTCCGCCATCTTCTTGGTGAGCGTCGTCGCGATCGCGCGGAAACCCTTCTTGATTTCTTTTTCCGCTTCGTCGATGAAATCCCCAATTTGCCCGAGGTACTTCCCATTTTGCAAAATCGGCCGCACGGAAACTTCCGGATCCACCAGCCCCGTGGGACGGATCACCTGCTCCACCACCCGTGCGCTGTTTTCCTTTTCAAAATTCCCCGGCGTGGCAGAAGTGAAAACCATCTGCCCGGTGCGCTCCAGGAATTCGTCAAACTTCAGCGGGCGGTTGTCTTTTGCAGATGGCAAACGGAAGCCGTGCTCCACGAGGGTCTTTTTGCGCGATGCATCTCCCGCGTACATACCGCCAATCTGTGGAAGCGTCACGTGGGATTCATCGATGATCGTGAGGAAATCGGGCTTACAGTCGGGAGTATGAATGTGGGGCTTGTCCTGCGTAGCTCTAGCGGAGCAGGGAAAGTACGAAAGCAGCGTATCCGGCGCCTCCCCCTCCGCGCGTCCCGAAAGATGCCGCGAATAGTTCTCGATCCCCGAGCAATACCCGACTTCGCGAATCATCGCCACATCATACATCGTGCGGCGTTTCAGACGTTCGGCTTCAAGGTTTTGACCACCCTCGTGAAGCTCGGCAAGTCGTGCGTCGAGCTCCTCGGTGATCGCCTTGATCGCGCGTTCCCGGGCGCTTTCACTTGTGAGAAAGTGAACCGCGGGGAAAAGAAAAATAAATTGCTCCTCGCGCAAAACACTCCGAGAAACGGGATCAATCCGAAGAATCTTGGAAATCGTACTTCCCGAAAACTCAAAGAGGTAGATCATTTCTTCCGACACCGGCATGATTTCCACGCGACCACCGATGGAACGGAAATTCCCGGGATGAAGATCCGCCGTGGTTCGTTCATAGTGAAGTGCCACTAAGCGTGAGAGAAATTCCCGCCGGTCAAACGTGTCCCCGACAGTGATTTTCATATTCTCCCGTTCGTAGTCCGCGGGCGACCCGAGACCGTAAATGCACGATACCGATGCGACGACAATCACATCCCGCCGTGTCAAAAGTGCCTGTGTCGAAGCGTGCCTGAGCCGGTCGATCTCTTCGTTGATCTGCGCATCCTTCTCAATATACGTATCCGTCACCGGCATGTACGCTTCCGGCTGGTAGTAGTCGTAGTATGAGACAAAATACGAAACGGCATTATTAGGAAAAAACTCACGGTACTCTTGCGCGAGCTGCGCGGCAAGCGTTTTGTTGTGCGCGATCACAAGAGTGGGCTTCTGGACGTGCTCGATCACGTTCGCCGCGGTAAACGTCTTTCCCGAGCCGGTCACCCCGAGAAGGGTTTGGTAGCGATCGCCCTTCTCCACGCCTTTAATGAGCCCCGCAATCGCCTTCGGCTGGTCCCCCGCGGGCTGATATTTGCTTTGAATTTTGAATTCCATTTGGTTTAGTATACTGAGTGGAAGGAAGGAATGCAAAAGGGTCTTCAGAGTATACGCGCAGACAAAATACTATTCTTGTACAAAAACCGGCACAGATAAATCTTTAAAGCTCACCGGCAGAGAAAATAATACTTTTATTTTCTTATCGCTCTCATACTCTCTATTTTGTATTTTTTTTGAAATCTTCTTAAGATACCGACAAACATTCCCTGTTCATTCAAGAATCAAAAAATAGCAACCCCGGCATAAAAGTACCGGGGTTGAGAATAACTACACTATGTAACCATTGCTTCAAAAAGTTCCAATGGAAAAATCATGAAAATCACTGAGAAGACGACGGGGAGGAACGCAATAAGGCACCATAGCGTTACACCAACCCAGAACAGAAAAAAGAATTTTACGTTCCTGCCGATCATCTGAAAATAACCGATTTTATCAATCTCCTCCACTTTGTTTTCTTCAGGTAAAAACACGATGGCAAAAGCCAGAAACCCTCCACCAAGAAAAGTGAGGATCCCGAACATGAACAAAGCAAGATTTATCAGGAATACCGCAACTGAGAGCAGCAGAAAAAATACACTGCCCAAAAAACTTGTGGTAACTACTGCTAGATGAACATGACTCAGAAGATTATGAAGATTGTAAAGCTCAGGATCTGAAAGGAATTTTACACTTCCTAGGACAAACGCAGTAATCCACGCGCTATACGCAAGCCAAAACATCACTATAAGGAACATTCCTATAGCAAAGAATATTTTTCTTTCTGGAAAACTCCACGCAAAATTCTCAGCACCTACTTTTAAACCGTAATAGGCAAGAATTAATACTCCCGAATACACTACTGAGAAAGCAAGATAGCAATAGAAAGCCGCTTTCGCCAAGAAAACCAAAACGGCTGGCAAAAGCACAATGAAATGTTCTGAGGCTTGTAGTATTCCAAGGGTTATTGCGTCAATACTGTGCATACGTACCTCTAGTTTGTGTCTCACTGGAAAAGAACTCTAAAAGGAGAATAGCACATGTGAATTCTTTTGTCAAATTAGCTGTCCTAGTGTTTCAATTAACTTCATGCAACACAACCCATCCACGTCGATCCTTTTTTGGAAATGGATAAGGTTTTTCATAGCGAATCACTTTTGAGACATGCATAAGCGTAGCATATCGACATCCTTGTCGGCTTTCCCAAAACAATGGATCACTTGATGAACAAAGCTGTTTACCGTACTGCTTTTCCATCATCTTCAAATCATTGTTTGCAAGATCAGACAGAGAGATCACATCTCTTACGATAAATTCTCCAAGAACCAATCCACCGCTTTCCTTCATAAAAACAATATCGCCCACTTTTACGGCACCAAAGGGTGCGCATTTTACTCGACTAAACCTGCTCTCAATTGTCTTCTGCCTATTAAGAACAAGATCGAGAAATGGCTGAGTAAAGATGGCGAGATGTTTTACACAAGTAGATCGGTTTATTGGCCCTTGAGGATTTCTTTGATTCTTTTCCATACTATTTTGATGTCATTACACGGCTTTTCATCCCTCGCCGAACCTCGATTCCCAGAAAAGCGTATTGCGGATTGCTTCCATGGTGCGGATTTTTTCTTCGTCACTTTTCTCGGGTGAAGTCAGCACAGAAAGAGATTCATAGAAATGCGGATCTTCTTCTTTGACCCGCTCCCCCGCCCGGTAAATCGGCAGCGGCCATTTTCCGCGCACAAGCGACCAGTACATGAGCGCATGCCAGTGAAACTGCGCGATCCCAAAAAGCACGTACTCGGGATTCTCCGGGCGGGACTTCGCCTTTCGCAGAAATTTATTGAGAATTTTTCGATACAAATCTTTTTCACGGGACGTGAGCGCTTCCGGACCTTTTTCGTACGCCTTCCGCGTGTTCTCAAGAATTTTCTCCATCAGACCGTTTGACCGATCGTAAAGAATTTTTGCTTTTTCCACCGGATGCTACGACGTATCAAGAATAAAATCCTCACTCACGGAAGACGGGTACGGCGAAACTTCAAGCGCTTCCCCTTCAAACTCGCGCAGCTCGGCAAAATCTGAAACTTCGTCTTCGGTTTTATCCGTAAAAACAAACAAATCCCAATCGCTCCACTTTCTCGCACTCCCGTCCACACGCGAACCGATCGAAATAATCCCGCTCGGATCATATTTTTTCACTAAATACTTCGTGATTTTTTCTTCCATACTCATATTTTCTCACAACTTTCATGAAACGAGAGAATTCTCCGCCTTCTTTCGATATTCTTCGAGCAATTCCATGCCAACTTGTCGTCTTCTTTCGTTCACCTCGCTTTCGTTCTTGATCGGTAAAAATACAACTTTGCCCTCTTGGATTTTGTATTGCGTTCCATACACCTGCGCTTCTCCTTTGTGCACGCAAATTTTGTCCGCCATGTACGCACGGTCTTTCGGATGAACCTCGTCTTCATTGCGGTTTTGAAGATCGCGAAAAATAATTTCAAGATTTTCTGTCGGCTGATGAAGCGCGAGTGTGACAGCAGCTTGGTACACTTCCTCACCAACTTCGTTTTTGTACGGGAAACCAAAAGCTTGGTACAGGTCAAAAAATTGGTCGCCCAAGCGCTCTGCATTTTCCCCAAAAACTTCAAAAGAAATTTCTCCTTTCTTGAAACGCTTGATATTTTTTTGGTCTTCTGAGAGGAGGTCAAGTATTTTTTGGATATTTTGCATAAAGTGTGGAAAGCCACATTCAAAAAATTAAAAATCTGTGTCCTTCTCGGAATCCACCCAGCCGATTTCTGCGCGTCTCTTTCCAAGCTTGTCAGGATCTTCCATTTCCGCCAAAGTCTCGTTTCCCTTTTCATCAACCGTGTACTGTGTGCCGTAGCGTTGCGGTTTCCCTTCGTTTATCAAAACACGATCCGTGAGATGTGCAAAATCCTCGGGCGCAAAATGCACATACTCCAAACATTTCTTTTGCAAATCCACATCCAGATCTTGATGCTGTACCAACAGCCAAAGTTTTTTCCGTGTTTCATCATCCAAACAGTTCAGCGCTTCGTATCCGTTTCCCTCTATCAGTTCTCGAATCCTTTGACGGTGCGTAAAGTCAATCAGGTAGATGAGATAATGGTAAACCCCGATTTCACCCGACTGAGACTGCTCCGCCGCCGCTTTGAGACGCGCCCCTTGATCCACTTCGTACATCGTTTGAATGAGTGTGGTGATATTTTGCATAGGTTCAATAATAATTCTACCACAATGAGAAAATATGATTTCCAAATCAAAAAATTATATTTGACATATATGTGAAACTGTTATATCATTTGTCCACCTTCTCTGAAGG